>NZ_QGSY01000274.1 GCF_003857035.1 Micromonospora arida | reverse complement strand
CCGCCCGCGAGCACGTGGCCGGGGTCTGGGGCGTGCCGGCCGACGAACTGCCCGGCCCGGGAGTGCCCGCCTACCAACTGCTCGACTCGCTCGGCACCCCGGGTGGCCCGCGCGCGTTGCTGGTGTTCGGGTCGAACCCGGTGGTCTCGGCACCCCGGGCGGCCCGGATCGAGGGCCGGCTGCGCGACCTCGACCTGCTGGTCGTCGCGGACCTCCTGCTCTCCGAGACGGCCGCGCTGGCGGACGTGGTGCTGCCTACCGCGCAGTGGGCCGAGGAGGACGGCACCATGACCAACCTGGAAGGTCGGGTGCTGCGTCGGCGCGCGCTACGGCCGCCCCCGCCGGGCGTCCGGACCGACCTCGCCATCATCTCCGACCTGGCGGCGCGGCTGGCCACCGCCGAGGCGCCCGCCGCCCGAGCGGCCGGTACCGCACCAGCGGACACCGGACCAGCGGACACCGGACCGGCCGGCGCAGACCCCGCCCACGCGCGGCCGGAAGCCGTCGCGGCGGCCCGGTTCCCGGCCGACCCGGCCGCCGTCTTCGCCGAGCTGCGCCGCGCCTCCGCCGGTGGGGCCGCCGACTACGCCGGCATCAGCTGGGACCGTATCGACGCCGACGATGGCGTCTACTGGCCCTGCCCGACCGAGGACGGGCCGGACACCCCACGACTCTTCGCCGAGGAGTTCGCCACCCCGGACGGCCGGGCCCGCTTCCACCCCGTCGACCATCGACCGGCCGCCGAGGAGGTCTGCGCCACGTACCCGCTGCACTTCACCACCGGTCGGGTGCTGGCGCAGTACCAGTCGGGCACCCAGACCCGACGGGTGGCCGCGCTACGGCGTGCCGCCCCGGAGGCGTTCGTCGAACTGCACCCCGACCTGGCCACCCGGCTGGGCATCGACGACGGCGACCCGGTGCGGGTCACCTCGCGTCGAGGTGAGTTCCGCGCGCCGGCCCGGCTCAGCGCCGGGATCCGACCCGACACCGTCTTCGCCCCGTTCCACTACGCGGGGGCGGAACGCGCCAACTCGGTGACCAACGACGCGGTGGACCCGATCTCCGGGATGCCCGAGTTCAAGATCTGCGCGGTCCGGGTGGAGAAGGCATGACCGCCCGGGTGGTCATCATCGGCAACGGGATGGCGGGCGCGCGCCTCGCCGGTGAGCTGCACGCCCGGGAGGGAGACCGGAAGGTCACAGTGCTCGGGGCCGAGCCGCACCGCGCGTACAACAGGATCCTGCTCTCCACCCTGCTGGCCGGCCGGATCGACGAACCGGACGTGGAGCTGACCGAAGCCGCCGGGCACGGCGTCGACCTGCGCAGCGGCGTACGGGTGACCGCCGTCGACCGGTCCGCCCGGGAGGTCCGCACCGGCGACGGCGAACGCATCGGGTACGACCACCTGGTGCTCGCCACCGGCGCCCGTGCGGTGGTGCCGCCACTGCCCGGCCTCGACCCGGCGAACCTGCCGGAGCGGGTGGTCCCCTTCCGGACCCTGGACGACTGCCGGCGGATCCTCGCCGCGACGGACGGCGCCCGCAGCGCGCTGGTGCTCGGCGGCGGGTTGCTCGGTCTGGAGGCCGCCCGAGGGCTGGCCACCCGAGGGCTGGCCACTACCGTCGTGCACCCGAGAGAGCACCTGATGGAACGGCAACTGGACCCGACCGCCGGCGCGGTGCTCGCGGGCACGCTCGCCGGTTTCGGCGTCACCGTCCAACTGGGGGTGTCGGCGACCGGCGTGGCCGCAGACGCCAGCGGTGTCCGCCTCGACCTGGCCGACGGCCGGTCGCTCCGCGCCGACCTGCTGGTGCTCTCCTGTGGCGTACGCCCGGACACCGCCCTCGCGCAGGCCGCCGGCCTGACCGTGCGGCGCGGCGTGGTGGTGGACGACCGGCTGCGCACCAGCGACCGGTCCATCTCGGCGATCGGCGACTGCGCCGAGCACGACGGCGTGCTCACCGGGTTGGTCGCGCCCGCCTGGGCCCAGGCGCAGGTGCTCGCGGACGTGCTGACCGGGACGGACCCACTGGCGCGGTACCGGCCCCGGCCGGTGGTGACCCGGCTGAAGGCCGCCGGGATCGACCTGGCCTCGATGGGTGACGCGTCCAGTGGCGGGCCGGACGAAGAGTTGACCTTCGCCGACCCGACCCGGGGCACCTACGCCCGGTTGCGGATCCGGGACGAGCGGCTGATCGGCGCGATCCTGCTCGGCGACAACCCGGCGGTCGGCACGGTGATCCAACTCTTCGACCGGGGTCAGCCGGTGCCGAGTGACCGACGGGCGCTGCTGCTCGGCCGGGCACTCGGTGCGGTCGGCGCGACCCCGGCCGCCTCACCGGCGCTGATGCCGGACGCGGCCACGGTCTGTCAGTGCAACACGGTGAGCAAGGGCGCACTGGTCAGAAGCTGGCGCTCCGGCGCCCGGACGGTCGATGCGGTGGTGGCCGCGACCCGGGCCGGCACCGGATGCGGCGGATGCCGGGACGCGGTGAGCGGCATCGTCGACTGGCTGAGCCAGGCGGAATCGGTGGAGGTGACGCGATGAGCGGCGGCGAACTGGTCGTCATCGGCAACGGCATGGTCGGGCAGCGTTTCGTGGACGCGCTGCGCGCCCGTGACCCACAGGGCACCTGGCGGGTGACAGTGCTGGCCGAGGAGGGGCGCCCGGCGTACGACCGGGTGCGGCTCTCGGCGTACTTCGACGGGGTCAGTGAGAGCGAACTCAACCTGCACACCCCGCACGACGGGGTGCGGCTGCGACTCGGCGAGCCGGCCACCGCAGTCGACCGGAACCGGCAGGTCGTGACCACAGCAGTCGGCGAATACCGCTACGACGCGCTGGTACTCGCCACCGGGTCGTACGCGTTCGTGCCGCCGGTGGCCGGCACGGAGCTGCCCGGGGTCTTCGTTTACCGGACCCTGGACGACCTGGCGGCGATCCGGGCGTACGCGCGGGGCCGGCGGGTCGGCGCGGTGATCGGTGGCGGGCTGCTCGGGCTGGAGGCCGCCAATGCCCTGCGACTGCTCGGCCTGAGCACCGACGTGGTCGAGTTCGCGCCCCGGCTGATGCCGGTGCAGGTGGACCAGGCCGGCGGCGCGATGCTCCGCCGCTACGTCGACGAGTTGGGCGTACGGACCCATCTCGGGGTGGCGACCACAGCGATCCGTCCTGGCCCGGACGGCGGCGTCGCGGCCCTGGAACTCTCCGACGGCACTGCCCTCGACGCCGAGCTGGTGGTGGTGGCCGCCGGCATCCGGCCCCGGGACCAGTTGGCCCGGGACGCCGGTCTGCCGCTGGGCCCGCGCGGCGGGGTGCTCGTCGACGCGACCTGTCGTACCGCCGACGAGCGGATCTGGGCCGTCGGAGAGTGCGCGGCGGTCGACGGCACCTGCCACGGCCTGGTCGCGCCGGGGTACGCGACGGCCGAGGTGGTGGCCGATCGGCTGGTCGGCGGCGCGGCGACCTTCCCGGGCGCGGACACCGCCACCAAACTCAAGCTGCTCGGCGTCGACGTGGCCTCGTTCGGCGACGCCCACGGCACGACCGAGGGTTGCCTGGACGTCACGTTCACCGACCCGGCCACCCGGGTCTACGCGAAGCTGGTTCTCTCCGACGACGCGCACACCCTGCTCGGCGGGGTGCTGGTCGGTGACGCCAGCGCGTACCCGACGTTGCGGGCCAGTGTGGGCGGCCCGCTGCCGGCCGCGCCGTTGGCGCTGCTCGCCCCCGACGGCGGCGGCGCGGACGCCGGGGCGCTGCCTGCCGCCGCGCAGGTCTGCTCCTGCAACGCGGTGACCCGGGGCGACGTGGACGCCGCCATCGCCGACGGTTGCGCGGACGTGCCGGCGTTGAAGTCGTGCACCCGGGCCGGCACCAGCTGCGGCTCCTGCGTGCCGATGCTGAAGCAGCTCCTGGACGCGGCCGGGGTGGCACAGTCCAGCGCGCTCTGCGAGCACTTCGACGTCAGCCGGCGGGAGCTGTTCGAGATCGTCCGCGTCCGCGGCATCCGCACCTTCTCCCGGCTGGTCACCGAACACGGTCGGGGCCGCGGCTGCGACATCTGCAAGCCGGTGGTGGCGTCCATCCTCGCCTCGCTGGGCAGCGGGCACGTGCTCGACGGCGAACAGGCGTCGTTGCAGGACACCAACGACCACTTCCTGGCCAACCTGCAACGCGACGGCAGCTACTCGGTGGTGCCCCGGATCCCGGGCGGCGAGATCACCCCGGAGAAGCTGATCGTGATCGGCGAGGTCGCCCGGGACTTCCAGCTCTACACGAAGATCACCGGTGGGCAGCGGATCGACCTGTTCGGGGCGCGGGTGGAGCAGTTGCCGCAGATCTGGCGGCGGCTGGTCGACGCCGGCTTCGAGTCCGGGCACGCGTACGGCAAGGCGCTGCGCACTGTGAAGTCGTGCGTGGGCGAGACCTGGTGCCGGTACGGGGTGCAGGACTCGGTGGGGCTGGCCGTCGCGCTGGAGCTGCGCTATCGCGGGCTGCGCGCTCCACACAAGCTCAAGTCTGCGGTCTCCGGTTGCGCCCGGGAGTGCGCCGAGGCGCGCAGCAAGGACTTCGGCATCATCGCCACCGAGACCGGCTGGAACCTCTACGTCGGCGGCAACGGTGGTTTCCGGCCGAGGCACGCCGACCTGTTCGCCACCGACCTGTCCACGGACGCGCTGATCAGGCTGATCGACAGGTTCCTCATCTACTACATCCGTACCGCCGACCGGCTGCAACGCACCGCCGGCTGGATCGAGGCCATGGACGGCGGCCTGGACCACCTGCGCTCGGTGATCGTGGACGACTCGCTCGGACTCTGCGAAGACCTCGACGCGGCGATGGCCCGGCACGTGTCGTCGTACTCCGACGAGTGGCGCGACGTCCTGGACGACCCGGATCGGCTGCGCCGCTACACCTCCTTCGTCAACGCCCCCGACGTACCGGACCCGTCCATCACCTTCACCCGGGAACGCGGCCAGCCGGTCCCCGTACGCGACCAGTCCCCGACCGGATCCGAGCCGACCAACGGTCACCGTCGGCAACCGGTCACCCTCGGCCTACCGGAGGTACGGCGATGACCCAGACCCTCACGCTGACCTGGACCACCGTCTGCCTGCTCGACCGGTTGGAACCGGATCGGGGTGTCGCCGCCCTGGTCGACGGAGTGCAGATCGCCCTCTTCCGGACCGCCGACGAGCTGTTCGCGATCGACAACCGCGATCCGGTGTCCGGGGCGTACGTGCTGTCCCGGGGCATCGTCGGCAGCCGTGGCGGAGCGCCGACGGTCGCTTCCCCGCTGCACAAGCAGGTGTACGACCTGCGCAGCGGGCACTGCCTCGACCTGCCCGGGGTGGCCGTGGCCCGACACGACGCACGTTGCCGCGACGGGCTGGTCGAGGTGCGGCTGCGACAGGAGGGTTGATGCGGGAAGAACTGGCGGGCTTCACCATCGGGGTGACCGCCGACCGGCGGCGCGACGAGTTGGCCGCGTTGCTCGAACGACGGGGCGCCCGGGTGGTGCTCGCGCCGGCGCTGCGGATCGTGCCGCTGTCCGACGACACCGAGCTGCGCGAGGCGACCCGCGCCTGCCTCGACCAGCCGCCGGACATCCTGATGGCCAACACCGGCATCGGCATGCGCGGCTGGTTGGAGGCGGCCGAGGGCTGGGGGCTGGCCGAGCCGCTGCGCTCCGTGCTGGCCAGCTCGTACGTGGTGGCGCGCGGGCCGAAGGCACGCGGCGCGATCCGGGCTGCCGGACTGCACGACCAGTGGTCGCCCGCCTCGGAAAGCTGCGACGAGGTGGTCGACCACCTGCGCCGGCGCGGCGTGGCCGGGCAGGTCATCGCCATGCAGTTGCACGGCGAGCGGCAGCCCGAGTGCACGCTCGCGTTGGAGGCGGCGGGGGCCACGGTCATCGAGGTGCCGGTCTACCGCTGGGCGCCGCCGACCGATCCGGCGCCACTGCACCGGCTGATCGACCTGATCGCCGGTCGGCTGGTGGACGCCGTGACGTTCACCTCTGCGCCGGCGGCCGAGGCGTTGCTGCGGACCGCCGGTGACCGCACCGACGCGGTGCTGTCCGCGTTGCGCAGCGACGTGCTGGCCAGTTGTGTCGGCGCGGTGACCGCCGAGCCGCTGCTGCGGCGCGGGGTGCCCGTGAGCGCGCCCGGTCGGGCCCGGTTGGGCGCACTGGTGCGGACCATCGTCGACGAGCTTCCCCGCCGGACCGTGACCTTCAAGGCCGGCGGGCACCTGCTCACGTTGCGCGGGCACGCCGCGGTGATCGACGGCGAACTGCGGCCACTCGCGCCCGCGCCGATGGCGGTGCTGCGGGCGCTGGCCCAGTCCCCGGGTCGGGTGTTGTCCCGCACGGCGTTGCTGCGGACGCTGCCCCGGGGCGCGGACGAGCACGCCGTGGAGATGGCCGTCGCCCGGCTAAGGGCCGGCTTGCGCGCGCCCCGCGTGGTGCAGACCGTGGTGAAGCGCGGCTACCGGCTCCGGGTCGACTAGGGCGTGTGGTCGAAGTCCTCGGTCGAGCCGAGGGCCTCGACACACGCCCTGAACGCGTCACGGCCGGCCGTCGCCAGCCGGCCGTGACACGGCGTTTCAGCCGACCGGCGTCGGGAAGCCCCGCCCGTGCTCGGACTGGAGCCGGAGCATGGCGTGCTCGACCACCGTCACCAGCACCTGCTTGACCGAGTCCCGCTGCCGGGCGTCGGTCATCACCAGCGGCACCTGCGGCGAGATGGCCAGCGCCTCGCGGACCTCCTCGGCCTCGTACTGCGGTGCGCCGTCGAACTTGTTCAGCGCCACCACGTACGGCAGGTTGCGGTTCTCGAAGTAGTCCAGTGGGGCGAAGGCATCGGTGATCCGGCGGGTGTCCACCAGCACGGCGGCACCCACCGCCCCCCGGATGATCTCGTCCCACATGAACCAGAACCGAGTCTGACCCGGTGTACCGAAGAGGTACAGGATCAGGTCCTGGGCCATGGTGATCCGGCCGAAGTCCATGGCGACCGTGGTGGTCTCCTTGCCCGGCACCTTGGACGGGTCGTCGATGCCGACACCCGCCGCGGTCATCAACGCCTCGGTGGTCAGCGGTGTGATCTCGGAGATCGCCCCGACCAGTGTCGTCTTACCGACGCCGAAGCCGCCCGCGACGACGATCTTCGCGGAGACGATTCCCCGGCCCGGCCGCCCCCCTGCGGGGTCATAGCCTGCGAAGTCCACTTAGCACCCTTCCAAGCAGTTCCATCCGCTCCTCGAACCCCTCGGCGGGAGCAGCAGTGTGTAACGTCAGCAGGCTCTCGGCCACCATGTCGGCGACCAACACCCGTGCGACGCCCAGCGGCATCCGGGTATACGCGGCGATCTCCGCCAGCGACTGTGCTCGGCCCTCACAGACCGTGGCGATGCGGTGCTTGTCGTGCCCGGCGAAGCGGGACTCGGCGACCTGGGTGGGAGACGCGGTCAGGACGGCCTCGAGGGCGATGTCCTGCCGGGGCTCGGTACGACCACGGGTGACCGCGTACGGACGCACCAGCGCGCCACGCGGGTCAGCGCGTCGTTGGTCCATTCCCGATCACCTCCTCGTCCCCTGCGGAGCCGGACTGTGCCGCCTCTCGTCCCTGGTCCGGCGCTCGGTTTGAGCGCCGTTTTCCGGTGCTAAGAGCGCACCGCGTCGCGCGGCAGCGGCACCAGCGCGGCACCCACCCGCTCGACCAGCAGTGCCATCTCGTAGCCCACCTGGCCCACGTCGCAGCTGCGCGCGGCCAGCACGGCCATCGAGGAGCCGTCGCTGATCGACATCAGGAAGAGATACCCGCTGTCCATCTCGATGACTGTCTGCAACACCCCGCCCGCGCTGAACATGCGGGCCGCGCCCTCGGTCAGGCTCACCACCCCGGAGGTGATCGCGGCGAGCTGGTCCGCCCGGTCCCCCGGCAGATCCCGGGAGGACGCGAGCAGCAGCCCGTCGGCGGACACCGCCACCACGTGGGCGATGCCCGCCACGCTGTCGGCGAAGTTGGTGAGCAGCCAACCCATGTCCTGCATGGCAGCTGGCCTGTTCATCGGCTCTCCTTGGTCGAGGTGCTGTTCAGGTCCGTTCCGGCCGTCCGACCGCGCTGCACACCGCGGTGGTAGGCCGACAGCAGACCACGTACTTCATCCGGGGTCCGCCGGCTGCGGTCCCGGCCGCTCTTCGGCTCGATGCCACCCGGCACGAGCTGTTGCTGCGGCACCCGCTTGGGCAACCCGGAGCGGGTGGTGCCGGCGGGAGCCGGCTCGGCAGCCCGGCTGGCCCGGGACCAGCCCTCGTCCGCCGCCGTACGCCATGCCCCCGGGTCGGGGGCCGGCGCGGCCGGAGCCGTCCGGGCGGCCGGTGGCGGGGCGTACGTCGGCGGTGTCGACGGCCGTGCCCCGAACCCGTCCATGGTGGCGCCGAGGCCGTCGGCGCCCGGGGTGGCCGTCCCGTCGGTGCCGGAGCCGCCCGGGGTACGGGTCGGCAGTTTCGGTCGGGCCGGCGACGCGGCCGGCACCGACCCGGCGCTCGGCTGGCCGCCGTTGCCGGTGCGCAGGCCGCCGTCGGCCGCAGCGGTGGTGATGGGCGCGGGCGGCTCGTCGAAGTTGGGCCGGGTGAAGATCGCGGTGGCGTCGTCGCCGTGCGACCGGAACCAGACCGCCTCCATCTCCCGGAAGATCGGAGCCTCGGCGGGGAAGTCGGGCCGGGTGCTGACCGGTGCGGGGGGCACCGACGGAGCGGCTGGCGGTGCCACCGCGCCCGGCCCGGCGACCGGCCCGACCGGGAGGCCCTGGGCGCCACGCCCGTCAGCGTTGTCCGCTGCGTCCGGGGTGGAGCCACGCCGAGGCAGCGGGTCGACGGCCGGGTAGGCCACGGTCGGGCTGCCCAGCGAAGCGCCCGCACCGTTGCTGTAGGCCGGCCGGGCCGGCGGAAGCGGGGCGGCGGGCGCCGGGGCGGCGGGCGCTGGTGGCATGGCCGAGCGCGGACCGGTGTAGCCACCCGCCTGTACGGCCGGGGTGGTGTCCCGCGAGTCCAGCGGCGACTGCCACTGGGCGGGTGCCGGTGCGCTGGTGCGCCACTGGTCGGGCAGCGTCGCCGCCGTCGTGGCGGCACCGGCGAACTGCTCGGCGTGGCCGCCGGCCGGAGTGAGTGGCGCCTGCTCCACGGCCATCGGTTGACGTGGCCGGGTGAGCACCTGCTCGCGGCCCCGGTTGGTGGGCAGCACCACGGTGGCGGCGGGCAACGTCACCTGGGCGACGGTGCCGCCCTCGACGTTGCGGCGCAACTCCACCCGGATGCCGTAGCGGGAGGCGAGCCGACTCACCACGGCCAGACCCATCAGTCGGAACGCGGCGACGTCCACGCTCGGCGGGGCTGCCAGACGCCGGTTGAGAGAGTCGAGCTGGTCGTCGGTGAGGCCGAGCCCGCGGTCCTCGATCTGGATCAGCACGTAGTCGCGGATCCGGCGACCGTCGGCGACCACGGTGGTGTTCGGCGGCGAGAACCGGGTGGCGTTGTCGAGCAGCTCGGCCACGAGGCGTACCACATCGTTGACAGCGTGCGCGGCCACCGAGATATCGGTGTCCACGGTGCCGAACTCGATGCGGTTGTAGAGCTCCACCTCGGACTGGGCGGCGCGCAGCACATCCACCACCAGCGCGTTGTCGTGACGCGGTGCGGCGGAGTCGGCGCCGGCCAGGACGAGCAGGTTCTCGTCGTTACGGCGCATTCGGGTGGCCAGGTGGTCCAGTTCGAAGAGCTGCGCGAGCCGCTTCGGGTCCTCCTCGCCGCGCTCGATCGCGTCCAGCTCGCCGATCATCCGGTCGACCAGGGTCTGACTACGGCGGGCCAGGTTGAGGAACATCGCCGAGACGCTCGTACGCAGTGCCGCCTGCTCGGCGGCGACCCGCACCGCCTCCCGGTGTACGACGTTGAAGGCCAGCGCCACCTGACCGACCTCGTCGCGGGTGTTGAGCTGGATGGGGTCCCGGACCTGGCGAACGATCTCGTCCACCCCGCCGTCACCCACGCTGCCCATGTTCTGCAGCCGCTGCACGGCGTCGGGCAGGTCGTGGTTGGCCACGGAGAGGGCGCCCTCACGCAGTCGGCGCAACGAGTGGTTGAGCGAGCGGGCCAGCACCACGGCCAGCGACACGGCGATGATCAGGGTCAACAGCACCAGGATCGACTCGACCACGGCCTGCCGGATGACGTCCGACCGGGCCTGGTCGGCCTGCTGGAACAGTCGGTCCTGCAGTTGAATCTCGGCCCAGCGCATCAGGTCGTTCACGGCGCCGATCGCCGCGGTGGCGTCCTGTGCGGTGACCAGCGAGCGCTGCCCGACCGAGCGGGTGATGTCGGTGGCCACCCGGTCGGCCAGGCCGACCGCGTCGCCGGAGACGGTGCTGTCGACCAGGGCGCGCTGCACCGGGTCGGCGGCCAGCGAGAAGGCGACCAGGGCCTCCTGCTGACCGGTCAACGTTGCCACGAAGGAGGAGAACTGCTCCGAGTCGAGCTGGCCGGCCGTCAGCGCGGTGAAGGCGACGGCCTCTTCCTCCGCGACGGAAGCCTTGGCGCGGGCGAAGGCGGCGACCGCGCGGCGGCTGTCCGCCAGGCTCTCGTCACCGGGCAGCTGGGCCAGGCCGTCACCGTACGAGACCAGGTCGGTGAGGATGACTCCGTAGCGGAGCACCGCCTCGGCGACCGCCATCTGCCGGCGGTCCAGCACCTCCTGACGGGTGCCGTCCAGGGTGGCCAGGTGGTCGTCGATGGCGGCCAGCCGGGTCCGCAGGGCGGTCGGCACGTCGCCGATCCGGCCCCGCTCGGCGCGGTACTCGTCCACCCGCTGCTGCGTCTGGCGGACCCGCAGGTTGTACGCGTCGGCCGGCTGCTGCGGAGCGGCGAGGTAGGCGGCCGCGGCCATCCGTTCGGCCTGGAGGTCCTGGGTGAGGGCGCTGACGTCGACGGAGAGGGCCGTCAGTGACCGGGCCCGCGTGGCGTCGATCGCGCCCTCGCCGACGGAGATCAGGCGGACCGTGGCCAGCGCGATCACCGCCGCCACCGGGACGACCAGAATCAACGCCAACTTGGACCGGATCCGGGCGTCACGCAGCCTCGGCATCCGTCGGCGCGCAGGCCGACCGCTGTCGCCGAGCGCGGGCAGGGTCGTCGGTCCGGTGCTCACGACATCGCCTCCGTCGTTTCTTCCCCGCCTGAGCCGCCGAGCCATGCCGTAAGCGGAGGGGACCACGCGCGGCACGGCCGCGATTTCATCAGAGATGATCGTGTTTGGGAAGCCGCAGTGAGGTAGGAAACGGTCGGACGGAGCGCATCCCGTGATCCGGGCAACTGATACCTTCATTTCCGCAAGCCCCTGAACAGGGCATGTAACTCCAGAGTGGTCACGCGTGCATGCAAAGTGAGCTTTTGCAAACATTGCGTTACCCCAGCATGTGGGATGGCCGTCCCGAAAGTGCTGCCGGGGTCCGCGCTTGACCACAGCGCCGGCCATTGGCAAGGTTTTGCAGGCTTCGCGCACACCGTACGGCAGAGGAGATCCCGTCCTCCACTGAGGACGGATTAGCGGCGGTGACCGGGCAGCGCCCGCGCCCGCACCTGGAGGACTGAGTTGAGCCCCATCCGCTCCGCGACCATCGCGGCGCTCGCATCGGCCGTAGTGGCCACCACGCTCACCGGCTGCCAGTTTGGCGAGGCGGAACAGGACACGAGTCCGATCGTGATCGCTGCCGATCTCGAACTCTCCGGCGCCGCGGCCACGGTTGGCCGGACATACCAGCGAGCCCTCGAACTCAAGGTCGATCAGTTGAACGCCTCCGGAGCACTGAACGGCCGGAAGATCGACCTGAAGGTGAAGGACAACCGTTCCGACTCGGCCGAGTCACTTCGCAACATCGTCGACTTCAGCAGCGATTCGAAGGTCAGCGCCATCATCATGGGCGGCTGCAACGAATGCGCCGTCGGAGCGGTCGGGACCATCAACGAGAAGCGGATTCCCACCATTGCGCTAGCCGCTTCCGGCGCGATCGCCGCGCCGGCCGCTGAACGGCGCTACGTGTTCAAGCTGGGCCCCAACGCCCCGGACAGCGCCGCAGCACTGACCACCGAACTGCGCCGCAACAACGTCCGTAAGGTGGGGATGCTGGTCACCGACGACGACTACGGCCAGGAAGGCGCGACCGCGCTCAAGAGCGAGCTGGACAAGGCCAAAATCACGCTCCGACAGCAGCGGATCAAGACCACCGACACCGACGTCAGCCAGCAGGTCCAGCAGCTCGCGTCGGGCAAGCCCGACGCGATGGTCTTCTGGACCCCGCCGGAGCAGGCGACACTCGCCGCCACCAGCGTCCAGCAGACCACCTTCCGTGGGTCGATCTACTTCGACGCGGGAGCGGCCGGGGACCTCTTCCTCGGCGCGGCGGCCAAGGCGACCGAGAAGGCCACGCTGATCTTCACGCAGACCATGGTGATCGATGACGTGATCGCGACCACGCCGGCCAAGGCGGCGCGGCGGCAGTGGTTCCAGGACTACACGGCCCGCTTCGGTGGCTACAACGGGTCCTCGTCGTTCGCCGCGGACGCCGTCCAGCTGATCGCCGACGCCGAACTGCGCGCCGGTGGTGAGATCGGGAAGGTGGACCGCAACGGCATCCGGGACGTGCTGGAGACGTCCCAGATGGACGGCCTCTCCGGCCCGATCCGCATGACGCCGGACAACCACAGCGGCCTGATGCCGCAGGCGCTCACCACGCTGGTCGCCCGCAATGGCCGCTGGCGGTTGGCGGGGTAACGCTTCTGGGCCTCGTGTAGCTCGCCGGTCCGGCGGGTTCGTCGGGGTGCCGGGTGGGGTGTGGCCGACCGTGCCCGGCTCCGGGCGGTCAGGCTTGATCCCTCCGCCGGGCACGGTCGGCCACACCCTTTGCGCCGGCAGCGTCGATGAAAAGGGCCGGCCTCCATGTGGAGGCCGGCCCTTCACGTTTCTTGTGGTTGATCTCTTTTGTGGGGTTAGCGGCTGCTGGTGGTTTCTCGGACCCAGGGGAGGGCGAACCGCTCGATCAGCAGGAGCGCCGAGTAGAGCAGGATGCTCACCAGCGCCACCAGCATGATCGCCGCCCAGGCGGTGGCGGCGTCGCCGATGCCGGCGTACTGCGTGATGACGTAGCCGAGGCCGCTCTCGCCGGCCTGGAACTCACCGATCACCGCACCGATCGCGGCCAGTGGCATGGCCACCTTGAGCCCGACGAAGATCTGCGGCAGCGCGGCCGGGAAGCGCACCTTGCGGAACGCCTGCCAGCGGGAGGCGTTCCAGGAACGCACCAGCTCGGCCAGGTCGGCCGGCGTGGTGGTCAACCCGGTCGCGGTGGACAGCACGATCGGGAAGAAGCAGAGCAGGAACACCATGGTCAGGATCGGCTTCTGGCCCCAGCCGAGCGCCACCACCAGCAGCGGACCCAGCGTGATCTTCGGCACCGCGTTCACCGCGACCAGCAGCGGCGTGAACATCCGCTCCACGGTGCGGGAACTGGCCAGCGAGAGCCCGATCAGCACACCGGCGGCCACCGAGAGGGCGAAGCCGGTCAGGATCTCCAGCGTGGTGTCCCAGGTGTGCTCCAGCATCTGGGCGGGCTTGTCGACGAACGCGCTGAACACGTCGCCGGGCGGCGGCAGGGCGAAAGGGTGGACCAGTTCCAGCCGGGCGATCAGCCACCACGCCGCCAGCGCGACCAGGATCCCGACCGCGGGCAGCACGGCGTCGGCCCCGGCCCGAAGACCGGCACCTCGACCCGCGCGCCCCGCTTCGGGGCTGGCACTCGGGGGCGGGGGTTCCGCCACCGCCGGGTCCGCTGACCGGACGTCGGTCATCTCTGTCCTCCTCGAAATCCCACGGCCCGCCGGGGGCCGACGAGCGACGGGGGTACGCCCCACCGGGATCGGCGGGACGTACCCCCTGATGACGACCGGACGATCAGGCCTTCGGCGCGAGGCTGAAGTCGATGATCTGCTCGGGGGTGATGTTCTGCTTCAGCGCGCCGGCGCCCTGCAGGATGGCGATGCTCTTGGCGACCCGACCGCTGTCCAGGGTGCCGATCGCGGTGCCGGTGTTGCCGGAACGGACGTACGCGGCCATCAGCTCCAGCTCGGCGGCGGCGGAGACCGGGTTGGTGGCGTCGACGTTCTTCTTCAGGATGTCGGCGGCCTCCTTCGAGTTCGCCAGGCTGTACTCCAGGCCCTTGAGCAGCGCCGCGGTGAACTTCTTCACCATCTCGGGCTTCTCCTTGGCGATCTTGGAGGAGGTGATCAGCACGTTGCCGTAGAGGTCCTGCATCACGTTGCTGTACGGCAGCATGACGGCCTTCTTCTTGGCCACCGCCTCGATGGTCGGCTGACCGACGACGAACTGACCGATGCCGTCCACCGAGCCGGAGGCCAGCGTGCCGATCAGGTTCTGCGCCTCACCGTTGACCCAGGTCACCTTGGTCGCGTCCACCCCGGCGAGCCGGGCGTACGTCGGGAAGAGGTTGCGGACCACGGACCCGGGGGTGTCGGCGAGCTTCTTGCCCTCCAGGTCCTTCGGGGAGCTGATGTTCTTGCCCTCGACCGTGGCGACACCCGCCATGGTGCGCTGCTGGATCGCGGCCACCGCGGTGAAGTCCTTGGCCTGGCCGTTGCCGAGCTGGAGCAGGCCGCCGGTGAGGTCGATCGGGCCGAAGTCGGCCTGACCACCGACGACGGTCTGGATCACGCCACCGGTGCCCTGACCAGCCTTGATCTCGACGTCGAAGCCGGCTTCCTTGAAGAAGCCCTTGTCCTTCGCCACCCAGGCGTAGGAGTCACGGCCGAAGTTACCGAACGAGGTGAGGTAGGTCACCTTCTCCAGCGTCTTGCCGTCGCCGCCCTTGGCATCGTCGGCCGAATCCGACCCGCTGCTGCAGGCGGAGACAAGGGCGAGGGCGGTGGCCAGCGCGGCCGTAGCGACCGTACGGGTCAGCCTTCTCATCAGTGCACCATGTCCTTTCCGACCGGGGCCGACAGGCCACCGGAGGGGGTTGTCGTGACGGGCCGGCGGGAGGGGTGGAAGCCGGACGCCGCCGTCGTGGGGGGACTCTTCGCGGGCACAGCGTACGAGAAACCCACAGTTGCGACGCCAGGCGTATCGGGTTGCGGAACGGATACAACCTGACGACCACCCCAGCCGGTGCCATACCTCAACGGAGCGGTTAGCCTTTGTCGGATTCCTGACCGTCCACTCAGCGGAGGTGCGCCGGAGATGATCCGACTGTCCGGGGTGTCCCGCACTTTCGAGGGCCGATCCGGCCGGGTGGAGGCGCTGCGCGGCATCAACCTCGACGTGGCCGAGGGCGAGTTCGTCGCCGTGCTCGGCCGCTCCGGCTGCGGCAAGTCCACACTGCTGCGGCTGATCGCCGGGCTGCTCCCGCTGAGCGCCGGCGAGATCACCGTCGCCGGTACGCCGATCACCCGCCCCCGCCAGGACATCGCCATGCTGTTCCAGAAGCCGGCGCTGCTGCCCTGGCGCACCGTGCTGGACAACGTCCTGCTGCCCGTGGAGATCTTCGGCTGGAGCCGCGCCAAGCACCGGGAGCGGGCCCAGCAACTGCTCGACGTCGCCGGGTTGGCCGGCTTCGAGAAGCGGCTGCCCCACGAGCTCTCCGGCGGCATGCAGCAGCGGGTGTCGCTGTGCCGGTCGCTGATCGGTGAGCCCCGGGTGATGCTGATGGACGAGCCGTTCTCCGCGCTGGACGCGCTCACCCGCGAGGAACTTTCCGGCGAACTCCAGCGGGTGCACATGGAGAACAAGCCGACCATCGTCTTCGTCACCCACTCGATCGACGAGGCGGTGCTGCTCGCCGACCGGGTGGTCGTGCTGAGCCCCCGCCCCGGCCGGATCCGCAAGGTCGTCGACGTGGCCATCCCCCGGCCCCGCACCCTGGGCCGCAACGCACACCTGGCCGACGTCGCCCAGGTCAGTGCCGACCTGCACGAACTGCTGATGGAACGCGAACAGCCGGCCACCGCCGGCGCGGAAGGACACTGACCATGCGGGTGTCGGTCTTCACCGAGCCGAACCGTGGCGCCAGCTACGACACCCAGCTCCGGTTCGCCCGGCTGGTCGAGGCCTGCGGCTACGAGGGCTTCCTCCGCGCCGACCACTACCAGTCGATGGGCGCCGACCCGGGCCTGCCCGGCCCCACGGACGCCTGGCTGACCCTCGCCGCGCTGGCCCGGGAAACCGAGCGGATCCGACTCGGCACCCTGGTGACGTCGGCCACGTTCCGCCTGCCCGGCCCCCTCGCGGTGATGGTCGCGCAGGTCGACCAGATGAGCGGCGGCCGGGTCGACCTGGGCATCGGCGCCGGCTGGTACGAGCGCGAGCACACCTCGTACGGAATCCCGTTCCCGTCGGTCGGCGAGCGCTTCGACCGGCTGGCCGAGCAGCTTGAGGTGATCACCGGATTGTGGGGAACCCCGCCCGGCGAGACCTACAGCTTCACCGGCGACCACTACCGCCTGGTGGACGCTCCCGCCCTGCCCAAGCCGGTGCAGGTACCCGGCCCGCCGATCATCGTGGGCGGGCGTGGCCCCAAGCGCACACCCGAACTGGCCGCCCGGTACGCCGACGAGTTCAACATGCCGTTCAAGTCCGTGGCCGCCACCGCCGAGGCGTACGACCGGGTGCGCGAGACGTGTGAGCGCACCGGGCGGACGGAGTCCGGGCGCGCCCCGTTGGTGCTGTCCGCCGGGGTCGTCGTCGCCATCGGCCGGACCGACGCGGAGGCCCAGCGTCGGGCCGCGCCCCTGCACGAGAAGAGCGCTCTGCCACCGGAGGACCCGGTGGTCGGCTCCCCCGCGCAGCTCGTGCAGCGGCTCGGTGAGTTCGCCGCGATCGGCACCACCCGGGTCCACCTGCGCCTGATCGACTTCGATGATCTCGACCACCTCGAGCTGATCGCCGCCGAGGTGCTGCCCCAACTGGACGGAGCACGATGACCGACGTGATCGACGGAACCGAACTCGGACCGGTGGGTCAGGAGATCGTGTACGAGAACGACCGGGTCCGGGTCTGGCACATCCGCCTTGAGCCCGGCGAGCGGCAACCGCTGCACCGGCACGACCACCCCTACCTGGTGGTGGCGATCGAGGGCGCCAAGAACGTCGTACAGACGATCGACGGCACGCGGATCGACGCCGACGAGCCCACCGGCGGAGTGGTCTATCGGGACCCGGGCGCGGTGCACATGCTGACCAATGTCGGAGATACGACTTACCTGGCCCGGCTGGTCGAACTCAAGTAGACCCGCCGATGGCCACCGGCGTGCCGCGCGGCGCGCCGTTGGCGATCGGGTGTACCAGGTGCGTAACGTGCCGGACATGGCCTTTCGGACCTGGGGCAGACTGCTGCTCACGGCGCTCGGGGTGAGCGTGCTGGCCGGAGCCGGCCAGCTCGGCGTCGCGTACGGTTTCGGCATCGTCCGCCTGACCGGCGCATTCACCGGTACGACCGTCAACCAGTGGCCGGCCCAGCTCGTCTGGGTGGGCTGGTTCGCCGCGAACGCAGCCGTCGCCGGCGCGGTCCTGACCGGACGCCTCGCTCGCCGCGACGCTCCGGCGGCCAGCACCGGCCGGCAGTTGGCCGTCGCCGGTGCGGCGGCGCTCGGCGCCACCGTCATCGCCCCGCTCTGCATGCAGCCCGCCCGTGCCGCGGAGCTGATCTCCGTCGACCCGGTCTGGGCGGTGGGCATCTGCGCCATGGTCGGTGCGGTGATCGGGGCGGGCGCGGCGATCGCCGTCCTGTTCCGGCCCGAGCTGGGATGGAACATGGCGGCTGTGGCCGGCGCGGTCTGGCTGCTGGCGCTGATCTCCGTCCTACCGTCGCTCGGCACGGCCGGCCCACTGCCGACCGTCCGGCTCGGCGTACTGGAGCCGAGCTGGCTCGACGACGCCGCCGCACAGCGGCTGGCGCTGCTCCTGCTGCCCATCGTGGCGCTCCTGGCCGGCGCGGCGACCGCCGGGCTGGCTCGCTGGCGGGGCCAGGCCCCACTGGTCAGCGGGGCCACCGGGGTGGCCGGTCCGGTGCTGGTGGCGTTCGCCTACCTGACCGCCGGTCCGGGCGACGCGGTGGACCGCTACCAGACCGCCCCCTACTACGGCTCTTTGATCGCGATCCTCGCCGGAGCGCTGGGCGCGGCCGCCGCCGCGCTGCTGCGCTGGCCGACGGGCACCCGTACCGCCGATCCGCAGGCGATCGAGCCCACCGCCATCCTGCGCCCGCTGCCCGCCGGCCCGGCGCTGCCCGGCGCGGCGAAGGACCGGGACAGCGCGGCGAACGACCGGGACAGCGCCGAGCGCAGCGACACGGAGACGACCAACGCCGAGCTGGCCACCGGCACGAAGCCTGCCGGTGTCGTTGCGGGTCCGAGGGCGACGGGCGACCCCGATGCCGTACGCACCGTCCCGGCCCACTGGGACTGGCCGGAGGCCACAGCGAGCGGACAGCACGGTCCGGCTCCCGCCACTGCGGCTCCCACCCCGACTCAGCCCGCAGCCTGGCTGACCGCGCCGACCGGTGAGTTCACCGCCGAAGGGCAGACGCCCCAGCGCCACGATGATGTCCTGGCCACGACGGAGCCCTCGGCCGGCACCGACGTCAGCAACGTCACCGCGACCGGCACCACGTCCGGACGCGCTGACGCCGCGACCCCGACGAGCGGCCGAGCGGTCGACGAGGCGACCGGCAGCACCGCGACGGACACGAGCGGCAGCACGGCGACCAGCGGCAGGCCGACCGGTGGGCGCACCACCCGCAGGTCCGCCGCCACCCCGAGCGGCACGGGTGCACCCGGTTCCGGCACGACCAGCGCGGCCCCGACCAGCGCAGCCCCGACCAGCACAGCCCCGACCAGCGCAGCCCCGACCAGCGCGGTCCCGACCAGCGCGGCCCGGACCGGTACGACCCCGACCAGTACGGGCAGCGGTATCGAGGCGACCAGCACAGCCCCGACTGGCACGGACGCTCCCGGTCCCGCCGCCACGGCCTCGACGGGCACGGGGTCAGGCACGAGCACGGAGGCGAGCAGCGCGGGCACGACCGCCCACGGCGCGCCCGAGGCGCCGCTGACGATCAAGCCGCGACGCGGCCGTAAGTCGAAGGCCAACCCGGACACCACCGCCTCCGACGTGGCTGACGACAGGTCCCCCGCCGGTTCGGCAACCACCAGCGAGACGACCACCAACGAAACGACCACTCGCGAGACGACCACCGACGCAACGGCCACCCGCGAGACGACCACCGGCCGCGCCACGAAGGGCACCCGGCCGGGCAGGTCCGCCGACAGCACCGCCTCCGACGCGGCCACCGACACTCCGGCGCCCAGCCGGGGAGGCCTGGGCGAGCGGTCGAGTTCGACCTCCGAGGTCGCCTCGGCTGCTGCCTCCGACACGGCAGCGGCCACCGCTACCGGCGCGACGCGAGCATCTGCCACCCCCGCCACCGGCTCGAAGCGAGCACCGGCCGCCTCGACGACCGCCGAAACCGGCGTGACACAGGTGTCCGCCAACCCGGAGTCCTCGACCACGCCAACCGACGCCACACAGACCCCGGCCACCGGGACCGGGGCGACACCAGCACCGGCCACCGCAACCGGCGCGACGCGAGCCGCGGCGGCGCCGACCACCGCGGCCGGCCAGGTTGGCGCGGAAGCCATCCCGCGCATCCCAAAGGCCGGCACGGGCAGCAAGGCAGCGCCGGCCGACGCGACCAGCGATTCCGCAATAGCCGGGCCTCGTGGCACCGACAGCGCGCAGCCCGCCGCCGAGGACGTTCCCACTGCCGGGTTGTTCGGGGCCCCCGACGCCAGTGACCAGGACACGGACCGGTGGACACCCGCGCCGTCGGCCTGGCCGGTCACCTCGACGTGGACGGTGCCACCGCAGGCCTCCGAGCCGGAGGCAACCGCATCGGACGGGTCGAGCAGGCCCGACGAGCCGACCGGGCCGACCCCCAGGCCCCGGCATCGGGCACCGTTGCCGGACCTGAGCCGGGCCGGCACCTGGAACGCGTTCGACACCTCTCGGCGCCGCGGATCGGCGGGATCGCAGGACAATCCGGCGGCACGGACAACGCCGGCCGAAGCCGGCGAGACGACCGGCCCGGCCGAACACCCGGGCCGGCCGGAGTTCCCAGGCACGGTGGGCGCGCCCTCCGGTGCCGCCGCCGACAGCACCACCACCGACGGCGCCACCGGGGGCACCGGCGACGTGGCGGCTACCGACGCCACGTCGGCAACTCCGACGCACCCGAAGGTGGCAGAGCAGCCCTCCCGGCGAGGGCGGCTCGGCGGGCTGTTCCGCCGCAACCGGTCCCGCGCCGACGAGGAGAGCCCGAAGACGTCGGATGAAGCGGAGCCGCTGGCGTCCCAGGACGAGGAATTCGTCGACTGGGTCGCCGGTCTGAGCAAGCCGGTGTCGGACAACGAGCCTGAGCAGGAGAACGGCCGCCGGTCGTTGCGCTCCACCGGTCGACACCACCGCGACTGACCCACCGCGACTGACCCACCTCGACTGACCCGCACCACGCAGCGCACAGACGCACCGACCGATCGTTTGATCGACTCGGGTTCACTGATATCGGGCTATCCCACGCGGCCCGACACCCCGACATCAATGAACCCGAGTCGATCACCCCGCGACATCCCCATGCACCGGGGCCACGCACGACACCCCACGCAGGCCGACCCCCGCGACACCCCCACGCACCGGCCACGCAGGCCCGACCCCGCGAGGCCATACGCACCGGGCCACGCGCGCCGCCCCGCACCACAGGGGACGCCACGTCCTGGAAGCGGTCAGGCGAGCGGTAGGTAGACCCGGCTCCCGCCGGAGACGAACTCCTCCGACCTGTCCTTCATGCCGCGCGCCGCGTACTCCTTGAGCTCTTGGGTGATCTTCATGGAGCAGAACTTCGGGCCACACATCGAGCAGAAGTGGGCGGTCTTCGCCGGCTCCGCGGGCAGGGTCGCGTCGTGGTACGAGCGCGCCGTCTCCGGGTCCAGTGAGAGGTTGAACTGATCCTCCCAGCGGAACTCGAACCGCGCCTTCGACAGGGCGTCGTCCCAGGCCTGCGCGCCGGGGTGCCCCTTGGCCAGGTCCGCCGCGTGTGCCGCGATCTTGTAGGCGATCACGCCCGCCTTCACGTCGTCCCGGTCCGGCAGGCCGAGGTGCTCCTTCGGCGTGACGTAGCAGAGCATCGCGGTGCCGAACATGCCGATCATCGCGGCGCCGATCGCCGAGGTGATGTGGTCGTACGCGGGCGCGATGTCGGTGGTCAGCGGACCGAGCGTGTAGAAGGGCGCCTCGTGGCACCACTCCTGCTGAAGGTCCACGTTCTCCTTGATCTTGTGCATCGGTACGTGACCGGGGCCCTCGATCATCACCTGGACGTCGTACGCCCAGGCGATCTTCGTCAGCTCACCGAGGGTGCGCAGCTCGGCGAACTGCGCCTCGTCGTTGGCGTCGGCGATCGACCCGGGGCGCAGCCCGTCGCCGAGGGAGAACGTCACGTCGTAGCGCGCGAGCAGCGCGCACAACTCCTCGAAGTTGGTGTAGAGGAAGTTCTCCTCGTGGTGCGCCAGGCACCACGCCGCCATGATCGAACCGCCTCGGGACACGATCCCGGTCACCCGGTCCACGGCCAGCGGCACGTACGGCAGGAGCACCCCGGCGTGCACCGTCATGTAGTCCACGCCCTGCTCGGCCTGCTCGATCACTGTCTCCCGGAACACCTCCCAGCTCAACTTCACCGGGTCGCCGCCGACCTTCTCCAGCGCCTGGTAGATCGGCACCGTCCCGATCGGCACCGGCGAGTTCCGCACGATCGCCTCACGGGTCTCGTGGATCCGCTTACCCGTGGACAGGTCCATCACGGTGTCCGCGCCCCAGCGGGTGGCCCAGGTCAGCTTCTCCACCTCCTCCGCGACCGACGAACTGACCGCCGAGGTGCCGATGTTGGCGTTCACCTTGACCAGGAACGCCTTACCGATGATCGCCGGCTCGCACTCCGGGTGGTTGACGTTGAGCGGGAGCACCGCCCGGCCGGCGGCGATCTCGGCCCGTACGAGTTCCGGTTCGACGTTCTCCCGGATCGCCACGAACTCCATCTCCGGCGTCACCACACCGGCCCGCGCGTACGCCAACTGGGTGGGCCGGCGATTGTCCACCCCGGCCAGCGGTGTGCCCGCACCCCGCACCGGTGCCACGTCACCCCGCTCGGCGATCCACGGGCCCCGCAGTGCGGGCAGCCCCACCGATGGGTCCGACCCCGGGCCGGACGTGTCGTAGAGCCGCACCGGCGGCAGGTCCCCGGTCAGCCCCACCTCCGCGAACGGCACCCGGACATCCGGCCGCGAACCCTCGACGTACACCTTGCCTCGTGCGTGCATGACAGCCTCCCTGGTGATCAAGCGGACCAGCCGAAGTGGTTCAGCGGCCCACGCCCCGCGCCCAGCTCCCAGCCCCGCGCGCCGGTCAGCGCACGGAGCACGTACTCCTTGGCGGCCCCCACGGCGGCCGGCACCGGATCGCCCAGACCGAGCCGCACCGCGATCGCCGCCGAGAACGAGCACCCGGTGCCGTGGGTGTGCCGGGTGGTCACCCGGGGTGCGCGCAGCAGGGTGGTGACGCCGCCGCCGTGCAGCACGTCGACCGCCTCGCCCCCGTCCAGGTCACCCCCCGTGACCACCACGTACTCCGGGCCGCCGGCCACCAGGGCCTCGGCGGCCACGACCATCGCGGCCACGTCGTCGACCGGGCGTCCCGTGATCGCCGCGGCCTCCGCGCAGTTCGGGGTCGCCACCCTGGCGTACGGCAACAGCCGCTCCACCGCGCCCACCACGCCGAGCCGGTGACCGCTCGTGGCGACCAGCACCGGGTCGACGACGAGTTGAGGCAGCCGGCCGTCCCGGGCGGCCTCGGCCACCACGTCCGCGATCGCCGGGGTGCCGAGCATCCCCGTCTTCACGGCGCGGACGGTGAAATCGGTGAGCACGCTGTCCAACTGCTCGGTGACAGTGCGTGGGGGCAGCGGCAGCACCGCGTCGACACCTCGGGTGTTCTGCGCGGTGACCGCCGTGAGGACGCTGGTGCCGTACGCGCCCAGCGCGGCGAAGACCTTGAGGTCGGCCTGGATGCCTGCGCCGCCACCGGAGTCCGAGCCGGCGATGGTTAGCAGTGTTCGCGGGGTCATTTTCTATCCCTGGTTGCGGTTGGGGGCTGGGGCTGACCGTTTCTGGCTGCGGTTTGGGGCTGCGGCCGACCGTGCCCACTCCGGGCGGTCAGGCTTGATCCCTGCGCGGGCACGGTCGGCCGCAGCCCCGACGTGGGAACGGTCGGCCGCAGCCCTGACGTGGGGACCTGGGTGACCCCGCGCCGGGTTTGGGTCAGCTTGGGGGTGACCGCCTCTGCATAGGCGCTGGTCAGGGCGGCGGCTGTTTCGGTGGGGTCTTCGGCTCGCATGAGCGCGCCCAGGACTGCTACTCCGGTGGCTCCTGCTTGGACGCAGGCGGTTACCTGTTCTGGGGTCTCGACTCCACCGAGGGCCAGCAGCGGCACGGGGGTGGCCTCGACCAGCTTTCGCAAGCCGTCCGGTCCCAGGGGTGGGCCGTAACCCGGTTTGGTCTTTGTGGGCCAGACCGGGGAGATGGTGGCGTAGTGCTCGGTGGTTAGGCGGTCCAGCTCGGGTTGGTGGTGGCAGGAGCGGCCGACCAGGCCGTGGGCTGGCGGTGGGTACGGGCCGGCGGCGGGCAGGTGCACGGCGTCACCGCCGAGTGGGTCGGGGCCGGCCACGATGAGGGTTCCGCCGACGTCGGCGAGGATCGCACGCAGGTCGGCGGCGATGGTGGCGCGTTCGGCGCGGGGCAGGTCCTTCTCCCGCAGCACCACCCAGCGCACTCCCCCGGCCACGGCACCCGCCACCACCTGGTCGAGCCGGCCCCGCGCGACGAGCCGGTCGGTCAACAGAACAACCCCCGACGGCGGGGTCACAGCTCGGGTCTTCCCTCGTCGGGGGTGGAGGCGAGCGCGTGGAAGCGGCGCTCGATCCGGCCGGCCTGGGCCGCCAGTCGGCCCGCCTCGACCGCGTACCGCATCGCGGTGGCCATCGCCACCGGGTCGGCCGCCCGGGTGACCGCGCTCGCCAGCAGCACCCCGTCACAGCCCAGCTCCATGGCCAGCGCCGCGTCGGACGCGGTGCCGATGCCGGCGTCGAGGATCACCGGCACGTCCACACCCTGCCGGATGAGTCGAATGTGGTGCGGGTTGCCGATGCCGAGCCCCGAACCGATCGGGGAGCCGGCCGGCATCACCGCGGCGCAGCCCACGTCGGCGAGGCGGCAGGCGAGCACGGGGTCGTCGCTGGTGTACGGCAGCACTGTGAAGCCGTAGGAGACCAACTCCTCGGCGGCGCGGAGCAGTTCCACCCCGTCGGGCAGCAGCGTCCGCTCGTCGCCGATCACCTCCAGCTTGACCCAGTCGGTGTCGAACGCGTCCCGGGCCAACCGGGCCACCTTCACCGCCTCGGTGGCGGTGTGACAGCCGGCGGTGTTCGGCAGCAGGCGTACGCCGCACCGGTCCAGCAGCTCCAGCAGCCCACCGGTGGAGCCCGGTGCCGTGCCCACCCGCCGCAGCGCCACTGTGACCAGCTCGGTGCCGGACGCCCGGATCGCCTGCTCCAGGACGTGCAGGTTCGCGGCACCGCCGGTGCCGAGGATCAGCCGTGAGGTGAAGGTCTCCCCACCCAGCTCGAAGGGCACGCCGCTCACCCGCCCTGCGCCGCGGTGAGCACCTCGACCCGGTCACCGTCGTGCAGTGCCCGCGCCGGCCAGCCGGTCCGGGGCACCACCTCGCCGTTGACCGCGACCGCCACCCCACGCGGCTGCGCCACGATGTCGCGGACCAGGTCCGCCACGGACGCGCCGGCGGCGACGCTGCGCCCGGCCCCGTTCACAGTCAACTCCACAGGTCCCCCTTCAACGTCGGTTCAGGTCCGCCCGGCGCGGCCACCGCGGCACCGCCGAAGCGGTCGGCCCGGAATGGCGCGAGCAGCGGGTCGGGTACGCCGCCGAGCACCAGGTCGGCGATCAGGTCGGCGGTGATCGGGGTGAGCACGATGCCGTGCCGGTGGTGCCCGGTGGCGGCCAGGACGTCCGGTCGGTCGGGCAGCGGCCCGAGGATCGGCGCGTTGTCCGGGGTGCCGGGGCGCAGCCCGGCGACCGCCTCGACCAGGTCGTACTCGGCCAACTCGGGCAACAGGTCGACCCCGGCGCGCAGCAGCCGTTGCACAGCACCGGCGGTGACAGTGGTGTCCGAGCGCTCCTCGACCGTCGCGCCGAGCACGACCTCACCGTCGGCGCGGGGCACCAGGTAGACGTGCTCGCCGTCGGCGTACCCCCGGATCACGTGCCGGAAGCCCGGCGCGACGCCGTCGGGCGCGCGGAGCCGGAGGACCTGGCCCTTCACCGGCCGCACGGGCAGGCCGGTGAGCGCGGCGGCCCCGCAGCCGGCGGCGACCACTGTGACCTGCCCGTCCACATCGGACAGGGACCGGACCGGCTGCGGCACGAGCACCGCGCCGGCCCGCTGCGCGGCCGTGCGCAGCGCCGGCACCAGCAGCCGGGGGTCGACCTGATGGTCGGTGGGCGCGAGCGCGCCGCCGCGCACCCGCGGGGCGAGCGCCGGTTCGCGGTCGCGCAGCTCGCTGGGGCGCAGCGGCGTCACCGGCAGACCCAACCCCTGCTGGTACGCCCACAGCCGGCGCGCCTCGGCCAGGTCGTCGCCGGTGAGCCCGACCATCAGCGTGCCCTCGGTCCGGTAGCCGATCTCGGCTCCGGTCGTCTCGGTCAACTCGGCGGCGAACGCCGGCCAGCGGGCGGCGGACGCCAGCAGCAACCCGGTCAGCTGCCGCTCACCGAAGTACGCCTCGGCTACCGGGGAGAGCATGCCGGCGGCCACCGCCGACGCCCCCGAACCAGGCGCCGGATCGTGCACCACCACCCGCAGCCCACGCGCGGCGCAACGCCAGGCGATCGCCAGCCCGATCGGCCCCGCCCCCACCACTGCCACGTCCGGCCGGACCCGGTCGCTCGACGGCGGTGACGGGGACCGGCCGGTCAGCACGTCAGGGCCTCGATCAGCTCGGCGGTAGCCCGTGCCGGGTCGGCTGCGGTGGAGACCGCACCGACCACCGCCACCCCGTACGCCCCGGCGGCCCGCAGCGCCGGCACCCGGGCGGCGGTCACTCCGCCGATCGCGATGACCGGAACGTCGACGGCGTCGACGACGGCGCGTACCCCGGCGGGCCCGATGGGGTCCGGCAGGCCGGTCTTGGTGCTGGTGGTGTGACACGGCCCGACGCCCAGGTAGCTGGCGCCCGCCGCGACTGCCTCGCGCGCCGGGCCCGGCGCGCGAGCCGTGGCGCCCAGCACACCGGTGGGGCCGAGCACCCGGCGGGCGGCGGCGACCGGCAGGTCGTCGGCGCCGACGTGCCCACCGGCGGCGCCCACCGCCAGCGCCACGTGCAACCGGTCGTTGACCAGGCAGGTCGCCCGGTACGACGCGCAGAGCGCGAGCACCCGCCGGGTCAGGTCGTACGCCTCGCGGTCGGTGGCGGAATCCCCGACCCGGACCTGTACCACCAGGTCGGCATGGGCCACGGTGAGGGCGGCGCGAACCACGGCAAGTGGGTCGCGACCCGGTCGGGTGTCGGTGATGAGATGCAATCGCCCCAGGGACGGCACGGCAACGCTCCTCCCTGCGCCGGCATTACCCGGATCAGGTTCGACGGTCGGGGGCTGTCAGCCCCCCTCTCAGCCCGGTACACCGGGCTCCCGTGGGTTACTTGCGTGTCACCGTACGACAGATCCGCCGGCCTGCCAAGGCGCGGGGTCGGCGGTGGCCGGCCGGCCGGGCCGCGTCAAAACGAGCGAGATCCAATGGGGCACTTCATGCGGTCCTGTTCGGAATGTCGCCCCCCGTTGCAGAACCGTTACCCGTCCGCATCTTGCCCGACATCGAGAGAGCCGAATTAATTTGTTCAGCGATTCGACAAAATGTCGGTGGGGGCACCCTGGCACGGTGTGACCACCGGCTCCATCAGGGACGGCCTTCGGCGAGCCGACTCCCGCGAGCTCTGTCACTACGACACAGGAGGCGGCGTGTCCCGTTCTCGTCGTGCCCGTACACCCATCACCGCAACCCTGATCTCCCTGGCCATGGCCTCGACCACCCTGTTCGGCGCGCCCGCGCAGGCGGCCGCCCAGGTTCCCCCACGGGATGCGAAAGCCGCAGCCCCGGTCAGCCAGGTGGCGCCGAAGGCGCCAAAGGCCGCGGCCGATCCCTTCTCCGTCCTCGTCTTCTCCAAGACCGCCGGCTTCCGGCACGACTCCATCCCCACCGGCGTCGCCGCCATCCAGCAACTCGGCGTCGCCAACGGATTCACAGTGGACAACTCCGAGGACGGCGCCGCATTCAACGACGCCAACCTGGCGAAGTACAAGGCGGTGATCTGGCTCTCCACCACCGGTGACGTGCTCAACGCCGACCAGCAGGCGGCGTTCGAGCGCTACGTGCAGGCCGGCGGCGGCTACGTCGGCATCCACGCCGCGTCGGACACCGAGTACAGCTGGGCCTGGTACGGCGACCTGGTCGGCGCGTACTTCGCCAACCACCCGCAGAACCAGCAGGCCACGGTCAAGGTGGAGGACCACGCCCACCCGTCCACGGCCGGGTTGCCGGACCGGTGGTCCCGGTTCGACGAGTGGTACAACTACCAGAGCAACCCCCGGCCGGACGTGCACGTGCTGGCCAGCCTGGACGAGAAGAGCTACACCCCCGGCGCCGGCGCGATGGGTGCGGACCACCCGGTCGCCTGGTGTCAGGACTACGACGGTGGCCGCTCCTGGTACACGGGCCTGGGGCACACCCGGGAGTCGTACGCCGAGCCCGAGTTCCTGTCCCACCTGCTCGGCGGCATCCGCACCGCGGCCGGTGTCGAGAACGCCGACTGCGGCGCCTCGAAGACCTCGAACTTCGAGAAGGTCACGCTGGACAGCAACACCAGCAACCCGATGGAGCTGGACGTCGCCCCCGACGGGCGGGTCTTCTACATCGAGCGCGACGGTCGCGTGCAGATCGTGAAGCCGGACACCGGCAACACCGTCACCGCCGTCGACCTGGACGTCTTCACCGGTAACGAGGACGGCCTCATCGGCATCCGGCTCGACCCGGACTTCGCCACCAACAAGTGGGTGTACCTGTACTACGCCCCGAACGACGGGGTCACCCGCAACCTGCTGTCCCGGTTCACGGTGACCGGCGACACCATCGACCTGGCCAGCGAAAAGCAGGTGCTACGGGTCGACACCCAGCGCAACACCTGCTGCCACGCCGGCGGCAGCATGACCTTCGACGGCGACGGCAACCTCTACCTGGCCACCGGTGACAACACCAACCCGTTCGAGTCGAACTCGTACTCGCCGCTCGACGAGCGGTCGGGCCGCCAGGACTACGACGCGCAGCGCACCTCCGCCAACACCAACGACCTGCGCGGCAAGGTGATCCGGATCCACCCGGAGGACGACGGGACGTACACCGTTCCGGCGGGCAACCTCTTCGCGGCGGGCACCGAGAAGACCCGTCCCGAGATCTACGCGATGGGCTTCCGCAACCCGTTCCGGATCGGCACCGACCCGAAGACCAACACGCTGTACGTCGCGGACTACGGACCGGACGCCAACGCGGACAACCCGAACCGGGGCCCCCGCGGTCTGGTCGAGTGGAACGTCGTCACCCCGGGCAACTACGGCTGGCCGTACTGCACGGGCACGAACGAGGCGTACAACGACTACACGTTCCCGTCCGGCCCGAGCGGTCCGAAGTTCGACTGCGCCGCCCCGGTGAACAACTCGCCCAACAACACCGGCCTGACCAACCTCCCGCCGGTGGTTCCGGCGACCGTCGACTACGGGTACGCCGGTGACGCGCGTTACCCGGAGATCGGTGGCGGCGGCGCCCCGATGGGCGGCCCGGTCTACCGCTACGACGCCGACCTGAACTCGAACCGCAAGTGGCCGGCGTACTACGACGGCAAGGCTCTGCTCGGCGAGTGGAACCAGAACAAGATGTACACCATGCAGTTGACCCCCGACGGCAAGTCGTTGGTGGACATCAACCAGTTGCTCACCGGCATGAGCATGGTCCGGCCGATGGACTTCGAGTTCGGCCCGGACGGGGCGCTGTACCTGATCGAGTGGGGCAGCGGCTTCGGCGGCAACAACGACAACTCGGGCGTCTACCGGATCGACTACACCGCCGGTGACCGCGCCCCGATCGCCGCGGCGTCCGCCAACCCGACCTCGGGGCCGGCACCGTTGACGGTGACCTTCTCCAGCGCCGGCTCCCGGGACCCCGACGGTGGCACGCTCACCTACGCCTGGACGTTCGGCGACGGGCAGACCTCGACCGAGGCCAACCCGACCCACACGTACGCCACGGCGGGCAACTACACCGCCCAGCTCACCGTCACCAACCCCAAGGGTCGGACCGCGGTGGCCAACGTGCCGGTCACCGTGGGCAACACCGCGCCGACGGTCTCCATCGAGTTCCCACCGGACGGCGGCTTCTTCAACTGGGGTGACCAGGTCCGCTACTCGATCAAGGTGACCGACCCCGAGGACGGGCAGATCGACTGTGACAAGGTGCAGCTTCAGGTGCTGCTCGGTCACGACGAGCACGCCCACCCGCTGGAGCAGCACACCGGCTGCACCGGCACCGTCCAGACGTCGCTCGCCTCCGGGCACGGCGCCGAGGCGAACGTCTTCGCGGTCTTCGAGGCCACCTACACCGACGAGGGTGGTGCCGGCGGCTCCGGTGCCCTGACCGGCCGGCAGATCGAGGTCCTCCAGCCGAAGCAGAAGCAGGCCGAGTACTTCACCGCCACCGGGCGCGCCCCGGTGAGCACCGGCGGTGGAGACCCCGGCGTGCAACGCGAGGCCGGTGCCGACACCGCCGGTGGCGGTCAGAGCATCGCCTTCATCGAGGACGGTGACTGGTGGTCGGTCGCCCCGGCGAACCTGACCAACATCACCGAGATCCGCTTCCGGGCCGCCTCCGCCGCCGCCGGCGGTCGGATCGAGGTTCGCGCGGGTGCTGTTGACGGACCGGTGGTCGCCACGGCCGTCGTACCGTCGACCGGCGCGTGGCAGACGTACACGGACGTGAGCGCACCGGTCACCGGCGCCGCGAGCGGCTCGCTGTACTTCCTGGCCCGCGATCCGAACGGCGGAACGGGTTCGCTGTTCAACGTCAACTGGATGGACTTCGTCGGCCGCGGTGTCACCGAGAACGGGCCGCCGGTGGTCAGCGCCACAGCCACCCCGGCCACCGGCACCGCACCGGTCACCGTCGCCTTCGACGGCACGGCCACCGACGCCGAGGGCGACACCCCGTTGACGTACGCCTGGGACTTCGGTGACGGAGGCTCGGCGACCACCCTGGACGCCAGCCACACCTACACCAGCCCGGGTACCTTCACGGCCACCCTCACGGTGACCGACAGCAAGGGCGCCAAGTCGTACGCCACCGTGCCGGTGCGGGTCGACGCGCCGGACACGTCCTGCTTCGGGGCGCGTTCGGACGACTTCAACGGCAACAGCCTCGACAAGGCCCGCTGGACCAGCGTGATCCGGGAGAACCAGCTCTACTCGCTCAGTGGCGGCGCGCTCCGGCTGCCCACTGGCGTTGGTGACCTCTACGGCGCTCGCAACGACGCCACGAACCTGGTGCTCCAGGCGGCCCCGACCGGCGCGTGGGAGATGACCACCAAGGTCACCCTGCCGGTGACGGCCAACTACCAGCAGGCAGGTCTGCTGGTGTACGGCGACGACGACAACTACGCCAAGGTGGACCTGCTGTACAACGGCAGCCGTCGGGTGGAGTTCATCCGGGAGACGGCGGCCACTCCTCGCAACGAGGCCGCCGACGCCACCAACGCACCTGCCGGTGACACCGTGTACCTGCGGATCACCAGCGACGGGACGAACCTGACCGCGTCCGTTTCGGGCGACGGGCAGACGTTCACCCCGGTCGGCCGTTCGGCCGCGCTCGAGGGCATCACCAACCCGCGGATCGGGGTCTTCGCGCTCAACGGAGGCACCGAGGCGCCTGTTGTCGACGCCGCGTTCGACTCGTTCCAGGTCACGCCGGACGCTCCGGCCGGCCCGGTCGACCCGTCGGACGAGTTCACCGGCAGCACGTTGGACAAGTGCCGGTGGGACGCCGTGACGCGGGAGGACCCGAGCGGTTACCGGGTCACCGATGGCGCGTTGCGGATCGACGTGCCCAACGGTGACATCTACGGCACCGACAACACCGGGCCGAAGAACTTCATCCTCCAGAACGCGCCGTCCGGCGACTGGACCCTGGAGACGAAGGTCGACGGCAGCCTGCTGAACGAGCAGTACCAGCAGGCCGGTCTGCTCGTGCAGGCGGACGACGACAACTACCTGAAGCTCGACTTCATCGCGGACAACCAGGCCGGCCAGGCGGTGACGCGGCGGATCGAGTTCCGCAGCGAGATCGCCGGGGTGGTCCAGAACCCGCAGCCCGAGGCGGGCAACCTGACCTCGGCGGTGTGGCACCTGCGGCTGGCCCGCACGGGCGACACGTTCACCGCGTCGTACTCGGCCGACGGGACGACCTGGACCGCGTTGACGGCGCTGACCAACAGCGCGGTCGGGGCAACCCCGAAGGTCGGGCTGTTCACCCTCGGCGCCAACCAGACGGCGTCGAAGACCGCCTCGTTCGACTACTTCCGGCTCAGCACGAAGGTGGCCGACGAGACGGCACCGGTGACCACCGCGGCGGTTTCCGGCACCCCGACCGACGGGTGGCACACCGGGCCGGTGACGATCACGCTCACCGGTGCCGACGAGGCCGGCGGTAGCGGGCTCGCCGGTACGGAGTACCAGCTGGACGGTGCCACCACCTGGACGGCGTACACCGCTCCGGTGGCGGTCAGCGGGGACGGCGAGCACGAGCTCCGGTTCCGCTCGACGGACAAGGCCGGCAACGTGGAGGCGACCAAGACCGTCTCGGTCAAGATCGACGCCACCGCGCCGGTGACCTCGGCGACGTTCGCTCCGGCGAACGACGCCGGTTGGCACAACGGGACCATCCCGGTCGTGCTGGCCGCCACCGACGCCGGTTCCGGCGTCAAGACGGTGGAGTGGTCGCTGGACGGTGGCGCGTGGACGCCGTACTCGACGCCGGTCGAGGTGACCGGTGACGGGCAGCACGAGCTGCTGTTCCGCTCGACGGACAAGGCGGGCAACGTCGAGACGCTGAAGTCGGCGGTGCTGCGCATCGACGGCACCAAGCCGACGCTGCTGGTGTCCGGGCTGGCCGACGGCCAGCTCTACGGCGACAGCCAGGACGTCCGGGTGGCCTGGCAGGCCGTCGACCCGACCTCGGGCATCGCGAGCGTGGTCGGTCAGCTCGACGGCCAGGCATACACCAGTGGCACCCTGCAGGCCATGTACGACCTGTCGCTCGGCCTGCACGAGCTGACCGTTACCGCGACCGACAAGGCGGGCAACAAGACCACCTCGACGGTCCGGTTCTTCGTCACCACCTCGTTCCGGGACCTGCAGAGTCTGCTGGACCGGTTCAAGGCGACGGGGCGGCTCTCGACCAAGGCGCACAAGCAGCTGTCGAACAAGCTCGACGCTGTTCGCGCGTCCGAGGCGGCCGGCGACGACAAGGCTGCCGTCCGGCAGCTGACCGCGTTCCGGACGCTCGCCAGCGACGCCACGCTGGTGCCCGAGGCAGAGGTCCGGGACGTTCTGATCCGGGACGCCGACGCCATGATCGTTAGGCTCGGCGGCGCGGCCAGCAAGGCCGGGGTCAAGGCGAACGACGGCGACTCGGTCAAGGGCACCGGGCGGCTCGGTGGCGATGCCACCCGGCTGGCACCCGGTCGCCAGCTCTGATCCGACGAGGCCCCTTCCCGGCGCTGCGGCGTCGGGGAGGGGCCTCCCTCATCGGTAGGGAGGAGATGTCCGTGACGGGTATCCGCAAGGTCCTGGCCGCCGTGGTCGTCGGCCTGGCCCTGACCCTGTCCGCCGCCCCGGCGGCGCAGGCCGCGCAGGCCACCCCGGCGGCGCAGGCCGCGCAGGCCGCCCCGGCGGCGCAGGCCGACAAGCTCAAGCTCACTGTGGCCGGCGACGGGGCTCAGGGCGTCACCATCCAAGCCACCTACGCCGATGGCCGCCGGCTGGAGCAGGTGGTGCGGTTGGTCCTCACCGCCACCGGCCCGGACGGGCAGCGGGTCGGGCCGGTGCAGCTCGAACCGCAGCCCGAGGGGCAGGGTTTCTACAGCAGCGGCCCGGTGCTCTCCACCGGCACGTGGAAGGTGTCGGTGAACTCCCCCGCTCCTCTGGCGGGCAAGGCCACCGCCACGGTGCAGGCGAAGGCGGCACAGTCACCGCCGGCGCCCGCGCCGGTCGCGGTGACCAAGCGGGTGGACGGCGGGTCGGGCACCGGTTGGTGGCCGTTCGCGGCGGCCGGTCTCGTGCTCGTCGCCGCGGCGATGGGGGTGGCCATGCTCTTCGGCCGCCGCCGCACCGACTGACCACAGAGCATTCGACTACCGGGCCGGGCCGCGACGAGCAGCCCGGCCCGGTGTCGTCTGACTGGCTCGTGATCGACTCGACTTCCCGGAAGTCGGGGTGTCCCGCGCGACAGGTCACCCCGACTTCAAGGAACGCGAGTGGATCAAGCGCGGCGCACGCCCCCGCGCACGACGAGGCACGCGTCTCGCCGCGCTCAGAGGATGGCGCGCAGCGCCGCCAGATCGTCGTCGCTGGGCTCCCAGGTGCCGGCGGCGGCGTTGGCGCGCACCTGCTCCGGCGTGGTGGCACCGGCGATCACCGAGGTCACCGCCGGCTGGGCGGCCAGACCGCCGATCGCCACCTGGAGCATCGTCAGACCCCGCTCGGCCGCGTACGCCTCGATCGCCTCGATGGTGTCCCAGTCGGCTGCGGCGAGCCGCTCCGCGTACCGGCCACCACCGGAGAGTCGGCTGCCGGCCGGCGGCTGACCCTCCCGCTTGTACTTGCCGGTGAGCAGACCGTTGGCCAGCGGGAAGAACGGCAGCATGCCGAGGCCGAACCGCTCGCACGCCGGGATCACCTCGGCCTCCACCGAGCGCTCCAGCAGGCTGTAGTGGTTCTGCGCGCTGATGAAGCGGGACCGGCCGTTGGACGAGGCGACCCAGTCCGCGTCGGCGATCTGCCAGCCGGCGAAGTTGGAGTTGCCCAGGTAGCGCACCTTTCCGTCGCGGACCAGGTCGTCCAGGGCGGCGAGGGTCTCGTCGATCGGGGTGCCCGGGTCGGGCTCGTGCATCTGGTACAGGTCGATGTGGTCGGTGCCGAGCCGGCGCAGCGACGCCTCCACCGCGCGGGCGATGTAGCGCCGCGCACCACGAGCGCCGTAGTCCGGCCCGTTGAGGCCGTTCATGTCCATGCCGAACTTGGTGGCCACCACCACGTCGTCCCGGCGGCCCTTGAGCGCCTGGCCGAGCAGCTCCTCGGAACCGCCCTGCGGCTCGCCGTAGATGTCGGCGGTGTCGAAGAGGTTGATCCCGGCGTCCAGGGCCGCGTCCACCACCGCCCGGGTGCCGTCGAGGTCCAACTTGCGGCCGAAGTTGTTGCAGCCGATGCCGACCACGGACACCACGAGCCCGGAGTCGCCCAGCCGGCGATAGGTCATCTCAGTCACGAGATCCACCCTATGCCGGCCCGGCGCCCGTCACCCGACGTCCCAGACCGGTTCCGGGGTCTCCACCACCTCGCTGTCGCCTCGGAACAACACGAACCGGTCGAACGAGCGGGTGAACCAACGATCGTGGGTGACCGCGATCACCGTGCCCTCGAAGGCGGTCAGGCCCGCTTCGAGCGCTTCCGCGCTGGCCAGGTCGAGGTTGTCGGTGGGCTCGTCGAGCAGCAGCAGGGTCGCCCCGGACAGCTCCAACAGCAACACCAGGAACCGGGCCTGCTGCCCGCCGGAGAGCGTGCCGAAGCGCTGGTCGCCCTGCGCGGCCAGCTCGTAGCGACTGAGCACGCCCATCGCCGCGTGCCGGTCCATCCCGGTGCGGTGCTCGTCGCCCCGCCAGAGGATCTCGACGAGCGTCTTCGACATCAGCTCCGGCCGGTCGTGGGTCTGGGAGAAGTGCCCGGGGCGGACCCGGGCACCGAGGCGGGCCGTGCCCTCGTGCGCCACCGGAGCGAGCGCGCCCGCGCCGTCGACCGGCCCGTTCGCCGGGTCCGGGTCGGTGCCGCCGCGGGCCAACAGCCGCAGGAAGTGCGACTTGCCGGTGCCGTTGGCACCGAGCACCGCCACCCGGTCGCCGTACCAGATCTCCAGGTCGAAGGGGAAGGTAAGGCCGTCGAGCTCCAGCTGCTCGCAGACGACCGCGCGCTTGCCGGTCCGCCCGCCGCTGAGCCGCATCCGGATGTCCTGGTCCTTCGGCGGTACGGGCGGCGGCCCGGCCTCCTCGAACTTGCGCAACCGGGTCTGCGCGGCCTGGTAACGCGAGGCCAACCCGTCGTTGTACGCGGCCTTCTGCTTGTACATCAGCATCAGCTCGCGCAGCTTCTGGTGCTCCTCGTCCCAGCGCCGGCGCAGCTCGTCGAGGCGGGCGTGCCGAGCCACCCGAGCCTCGTGCCAACTGGCGAAGCCGCCGGGGTGCACCCAGGCGCTGCCACCCTCGACGGCGACCACCCGGTCGGCGCTCTGGGCCAGCAGCTCGCGGTCGTGCGAGACGTAGAGCACCGACTTCGTCGACTCGCGCAGTCGCGCCTCCAGCCAGCGCTTGCCGGGCACGTCGAGGAAGTTGTCCGGTTCGTCGAGCAGCAGCACCTCGTCCGGGCCGCGCAGCAGCAACTCCAGGGCGAAGCGCTTCTGCTGGCCGCCGGAGAGGGTACGCACCGGACGGTCCCGTACGGCGTCCCACGGCTGGCCGAGCACGATGGTCGCGACGGTGTCGAAGAGCACCTCGGCGTCGTACCCGCCGGCCTCGCCCCAGGCGCCGAGCGCATCGGCGTACGCCAGCTGGGCCTTGCCAGCGGCGTTGCTGAACTTGCCGTGGGCCTCGGTCGCCCGCATGGCCGCCTCGGTCTCGCCGAGCCGCCGGCCGGCATCGCGAAGCGCCGGAGGGGCCAGCGACAACGCCAGGTCGGCGAGGGTCGACTCGTCACCGATCATGCCGATGAACTGGCGCATCACACCCAGCCCGCCGGCCCGCGCGACGACGCCGCTGCGCACCGGCAGGTCGCCGGCGACCATCCTCAGCAGCGTCGTCTTTCCCGCGCCGTTCGGCCCGACCAGGGCGACCTTGCTGCCCTCCCCGACCCGGAACGACACGTCGGCGAAGAGTTCCCGACCGTCGGGCAGGATGTGCCCGACCGCTGCCACGTCCACGTATCCCACGCCGGGATCCTGCCCCAACGAGGGTCGGGGGGTACATCCAATTACCGGGTGACGCGCAGCACCCGGAAGCCCTTCTGGCTGGCGTACCGCTCGACCTGCCAGCTCTGCTCGGTGAGCCAGCGTTGCAGGGAGTCGCCGCCGAGGTGCCGGGCGACGACCAACCAGCCGACACCATCCGGGGCGAGTCGGGGCAGCCAGCGCAGCAACAGGTCGTGCAGCCCGTCCTTGCCGATCCGGATGGGCGGGTTCGACCAGATCTGGGCGAAGCGGACGCCGTCCGGAACGTCGTCCGGCGCGCTGACCCGGACCCGGTCGGCGGCGCCGACCCGAGCCGCGTTGGCGGCGGTCAGCTCGCGGGCCCGGGCGTTGACGTCGACGGCCCAGATGGTGCTGGTGGGCGCGAGGTCGGCCAGCACGCAGCTGATCGGCCCGAAGCCGCAGCCGAGGTCGAGCAGGTCGCCGGTGGTGGCGGCAGCGGGCAGCTCGGCCTTGCGCAGCAGCACCGCGGTGCCCGGGTCGAGCCGGCTGGCGGAGAACACCCCGCCGGCCGAGGAGAGCCGGTAGTCGCGGTCGGCGACGGAGAACTCGACCTCGCGCGCCGGGGCGTCGCTGGTGGGTTGAGCAGTGAAGTAGTGGTCGCCGGTCACCCGGTAATTCTCGCACCGGTCCGGGGCGGACCTGACACGGCCCACACGCACATTTCCCGGATATTACCCCCTAAAGGGACAATGCCTCCTACTCTGGGCGACATGGTGTATCGGTACCAGTCCGATGAGGACGCTTTCGAGGAGTACCCGGAGCCCGGGTCCGACCTGTCGGTGCTCGGCGCCGGTCCGCCCCCGGCGGCCGGGCCCTCTCCGTCGCGCTTCCCCACGCCGTCGCTGCCCCGGCCGAACCAGCTCTCGCTGCCCTCGTCGCAGCCAGCGCCGGCTCGTGCCGTTGCGTCGCAGCCACTGCCGACACGTGCCGACATCCCGCCCGCCCCGCCGCGCAGCCAGATCTACACCTCGGCGACGTCGGCGGAGCCGCCCACCCGGCGCGGCGGCGGTCGACTGTGGCAGGTACTGATCGGCGGGGCAGCCGTCCTGGTGCTGCTCGCCCTCTGCGGTCTCGGCGCCGCCGCGTTGCTCATCGACCGCAACGAGCAGCCACAGAGCAACCCGACGTACCAGCCGAACGCCGCCCCGACGTCGGCACCGCCGGAACGGCTGGCCCTCGACTCCCGGGACACCGACCAGGCCCCGCTCACCGCCAAGGAACTCTTCCCCGGCAAGGAACTGAAGCTCACCGACGGCCAGCCGAGCTACCAGGTGCTCAAGACACAGTCCAGCGGCAGTTGCGCCGTCGCCGCCACCGACGAGGTGGCCGACCTGCTGGTCCGGCTCGGCTGCAACCAGGTCGTCCGGGCCACGCTGAGCACGCCCGACGACAGCCACCTGGTCACCGCCGGCCTGTTCAACCTCACCGACAAGGTCAGCGCGGAACGAGCCCGAGACCGGCTCCGGCAACTGCTCGACGAGCGGCAGGGCCGCTTCCGTGGCCTCACCGCCGACGACGCCGACGGCACCGATGTCCTGGCCCGCGCTCCGTCACGCGTCGGCTGGCAGGTCCGTGGCCACTACCTGGCGTACGCGCTGGTGGTCCGCAAGGACGGGGCGGCGGTCAAGGCGGGTGACGCCAAGGTCCGCGAGATCCTGTTCGACATGATCGAGCTGCACCTCAGCCGGGGCGTACTGCAGAGCCGGGCCGACGGTGGCACCGCCGCGCAACCGACGACGGGACCTACCGGCAGCAACGCCAACCAGGGCGATCTGCCGGGCGACTGACCCCGCGGACGGTCAACCCTCGATCGGGACCCGCAACCGGCGGGTGAGGGTGGCGCGGTGGGCGTACTCGGCCGGATCCGCCGGGTAGCCGACGGCGACCAGGGTCAGCCCGCGCGCGGGGGCCACGGTCACCTCGCTGGACCGCTCCCGCTGAGTGAGCAGGGTGCCCGGCCACTCGACCGGACGGCGGCCGTCCCCGGCCACCAGCATGGCTCCCACCAGGCTGCGCACCATCGCCTGACAGAACGCGTCGGCCTGCACGGTGGCGACCAGGATGCCGTCCGGGTCGCGCCGCCAGTCCAGCCGGGTCACCTCGCGCAGCGTGGTCGCGTGCTCCTTGCGCCGGCAGTACGCGGCGAAGTCGTGCTCCCCCACCAGCCCGGTCGCGGCGGCGTTCAGCGCGGCCAGTTCCAACGGCTTCGGCCAGGCCAGCACCTCGTGGCGGCGCAACGGCTCGGCACCGAAGGGCGCGTCGGTGACCCGGTACTCGTAGCGCCGGAAGGTGGCCGAGAACCGGGCGTCGAAGTCGGCCGGTACCTCGGTCATCGCCCGTACCCGCACGTCGGTGGGGAGCAGCCGGGCCAGGCGACGCAGCAGCCGTCCCTCGTGCTGCCGCCACACGTCCACGGGCAGGTCCACGTGGCACACCTGCCCCGTGGCGTGCACTCCCGCGTCGGTCCGCCCGGCCACCGTCAGCCCGGTGGCCGTACCGGCGCCCAGGACCAGGTCCAGGGTCTCGACGAGCACCCCCGCGACGGTGCGCCTGGTCGGCTGGGCTGCCCAGCCGGAGAAGTCGGTGCCGTCGTACGAGACGTCCAGCCGCAGCCGGATCCGCTCGTCCACCTCGTACCTCCTGTTACGGGTCGGGCCCGGCACCCCGATGGGGTGCCGGGCCCGACGATGCCCTTGATCAGGCCTTGTTCTCGGTGGCCTCGTCGCTGTCCTCGCGGGCGGCGTCGGTGTCACCGGACGCCGACACCGGCGCCTCGGAGTCCTGGTCGGCCGGAGCCGACTTCGGGGCCTCGTCGGCCGGGGCGAGCGCCTCGACCTTGTCCTGCTGGGCGGCCTTGCGGGCGGCGGTCTTCTTGTTCACCTTCGGCTCGGCGACCTGAAGCTCCTCCACCAGCTCGATGATGGCCATCGGCGCGTTGTCACCCTTGCGCGGACCGGTCTTCACGATCCGGGTGTAACCGCCGGGGCGGTTGGAGTACCGGGGCGCGATCTGGTCGAACAGGGCGTAGACCACGTCCTTGTCCTTGACGACACCCAGCACCCGACGCCGCGAGGCGAGGTCACCGCGCTTGGCCTTGGTGATGAGCTGCTCGGCCAGCGGGCGCAGCCGCCGGGCCTTCGTCTCGGTGGTCTGGATCTTCCCGTGCTGGAACAGCGCGGTCGCCAGGTTGGCCAGCATCAGCCGCTCGTGCGAGGGGCTGCCGCCGAGGCGGGGGCCCTTGGTGGGCGTGGGCATTTTTGGTGCTCCTCAGTTGTGGCGGCAGCGCGGACTAGAGCTGCTCGGTCTCGCGGTAGTCGTCGGTGTCGTAGTCGGCCTCGCCGAAGGTGTCCACGACGTGCGCCGGGTCGAAGTTCGGAGCCGAGTCCTTCAGCCCGAGACCCATCCCGGCGAGCTTCATCTTGACCTCGTCGATCGACTTCTGACCGAAGTTGCGAATGTCGAGGAGGTCGGCCTCGGTACGCCCGATGAGCTCACCAACGGAGTTGATGCCCTCGCGCTTGAGGCAGTTGTAGGAGCGGACGGTGAGGTCCAGCTCCTCGATCGGCAGAGCGAGGTCCGCCGCCAGCTGGGCGTCCTGCGGGGACGGCCCGATGTCGATGCCCTCGGCGGTCTCGTCCAGCTCCCGGGCGAGCCCGAACAGCTCCACCAGCGTCGAACCGGCGGAGGCCAGCGCGGTACGCGGACCCATCGACGGCTTGGTCTCGACGTCGATGATCAACCGGTCGAAGTCGGTGCGCTGCTCGACACGGGTCGCCTCGACGCGGTAGGTCACCTTCAGCACCGGCGAGTAGATCGAGTCGACCGGGATCCGGCCGATCTCGGCACCGGACTGCTTGTTCTGCGCCGCCGTCACGTAGCCCCGGCCCCGCTCGACGGTCAGCTCCATGTCGAGCCGGCCCTTGCCGTTCAGGGTGGCGAGCTTGAGATCCGGGTTGTGCACCGAGACGCCGGCCGGCGGCTGGATGTCGCCCGCGGTCACGTCGCCCGGGCCCTGCTTACGCAGGTACATGCTGACCGGCTCGTCGTGCTCGGAGCTGACGCACAGCTCCTTGATGTTCATGACGAGCTCGACCACGTCCTCCTTGACACCGGGGATCGTGGTGAACTCGTGCAGCACACCGTCGATCTTGATCGAGGTGACGGCCGCGCCCGGGATCGACGACAGCAGCGTACGCCGCAGCGAGTTACCCAGGGTGTAGCCGAAGCCCGGCTCCAGCGGCTCGATGGCGAACCGGGACCGAGTCTCGTTGATCGACTCCTCGGAGAGGGAGGGTCGCTGGCTGATGAGCATCTTTTCTCTTCTCTTCCGGGGCGCCCGCTATTTGACGCCCACGACACAAACTGTTCCGGTGGCCCGCCCCGAAGGGCGGGCCACCGAACGAGCTCGGACTACTTGGAGTAGAGCTCGACGATCAACTGCTCCTGGACCTGCGTGTCGATGACCTGCCGGGCCGGGAGGGAGTGCACGAGCACCTTCATCTGGCTCGGGATGGCCTCAAGCCACGCCGGAACCGTCTTCGAGCCGGCCTGAGCCTGCGCGACGATGAACGGGGTGAGCTCCTTGCTCTTGCCCCGAACCTCGATGATGTCGTGCTCCTTGACGCGGTACGACGGGATGTCGACCTTCTTGCCGTTCACCGTGAAGTGACCGTGCTTGACCAGCTGGCGGGCCATGTCCCGCGAGTGGGCGTAGCCGGCCCGGTAAACGACGTTGTCGAGCCGCGACTCGAGGATCTGCAGGAGGACCTCACCGGTCTTGGCCTGCTTGCCAACGGCTTCCTCGTAGTAACCGCGGAACTGCTTCTCCAGCACGCCGTAAACCCGGCGGGCCTTCTGCTTCTCACGGAGCTGGAGCAGGTACTCCGTCTCCTTGGTGCGGCCGCGGCCGTGCTGCCCGGGCGGGAACGGCCGGGACTCGAACGGGCACTTCGGACCATCGCACTTGCTGCCCTTGAGGAACAGCTTCATCTTCTCCCGCCGGCAACGGCGGCAGTCTGCACCGGTGTAACGAGCCATCTCTCTCTACCTCTCAGACCCGGCGACGCTTCGGCGGACGGCATCCGTTGTGCGGCTGCGGGGTGACGTCGGCGATCTGCCCGACCTCGAGGCCCACGGCCTGCAGCGAACGGATGGCGGTTTCCCGGCCGGAGCCGGGGCCCTTGACGAACACGTCGACCTTGCGCATGCCGTGCTCCATGGCGCGACGCGCGGCAGCCTCGGCGGCCAGCTGCGCAGCGAACGGAGTCGACTTGCGGGAGCCCTTGAAGCCGACCTGGCCAGCGGAGGCCCAGGAGATGACCGCACCGGTCGGGTCCGTGATGGACACGATGGTGTTGTTGAACGTGCTCTTGATGTGCGCCTGCCCGTGGGCGACGTTCTTGCGTTCCTTGCGCCGGACCTTCTTTACAGCGGCTCCGGCACGAGCCTTCGGTGGCATAAGTCTGTGCGCTCCTAGTTGACTTTCCGGATTGGGTTGCGGCCTGACCCACCTCGGCGGCGGCCGACCCCGTCATCCGGTTAAGAACTACTTCTTGCCGGGCTTCTTCTTGCCGGCGACGGTCCGCTTCGGGCCCTTGCGGGTCCGGGCATTGGTCTTGGTCCGCTGGCCACGCACGGGCAGGCCCCGGCGGTGCCGGATGCCGGCGTAGCAGCCGATCTCAACCTTGCGGCGGATGTCAGCGGCGACCTCGCGGCGCAGGTCGCCTTCAACCTTGTAGTTGCCCTCGATGTGGTCGCGGAGCTGCACGAGCTCCTCGTCCGTGAGGTCCCGAGCGCGCTTGTCCGGCGAGATGCCGGTGGCGGCGAGTGTCTCCAGGGCGCGGGTGCGACCGACCCCGAAGATGTAGGTGAGCGCGATCTCCAACCGCTTTTCGCGGGGGAGATCCACGCCGACTAGACGTGCCATGTGCGGGCGTACTCCTCGTGATGTGTGGCGGAGGTGTGGACCCGTCCCACCCCGCTACCGGCCGTCCCGTCCTTCCGACGCGGTGAGCGCCGGCGACCGGGATCGGTCGCTGCCCGAGCGGGCCCCGGCCTCCGACCGGGGGTCAGCCACGCAGAGGTACGTCTGGCGTACCGCTCGCGGCTGGGACGAGCATGTGTGATGTGTGTGTCGCTGAGGATCTGCCTGGACCAACGCCACCCGGCCGTGCTCCGGCCGGACGGGCTGAGTCAGCCCTGGCGCTGCTTGTGGCGCGGGTCGCTGCAGATGACCATGACCCGGCCGTGCCGGCGGATAACCCGGCACTTGTTGCAGATCCTCTTGACGCTCGGCTTGACCTTCACGGTTGCCTTACTTCCCATCTGGCCCGGCTACGCGCTGCGCGCGACACCGGACGTCGAAGACGGACACGGGACTTCCCGGCCGTCGTCAGGACTACTTGTAGCGGTAGACGATGCGCCCGCGGGTCAGGTCGTACGGCGAAAGTTCGACGACGACCCGGTCCTCCGGAAGGATGCGGATGTAGTGCTGCCGCATCTTGCCGCTGATGTGAGCCAACACCTTGTGGCCGTTCGCGAGCTCCACCCGGAACATGGCGTTCGGCAGGGGCTCGATGACCCGACCCTCGATCTCAATGGCTCCGTCTTTTTTCGGCATGTCCTCCGCTGTCCTGACGTCGATTGCTCCGGGCGGCCCACAACGTCTTACACGGAAATCTGATCAGAATCAGAAGCCCGCGCCAGCCGCGGCTCCAGCTCCCACCGAAGCGCAGGGTGGGCATGCCGGAGTGGACGCTGTGCGCCGATCTGAAAGTGTACGCCGGCCTGCAGTCCCCCGCCAAACCGACCACCCACCAACCCGCGCGTCGCCCCAATCGACCCCACCGCCAGCCCTGTTGATCATGACGTTGGTGCCACGACGGCGGCATCAACTTCATGATCACCGAACGGGTAGGCGGGGTGGTTCAGGAGGCTGGGGGCTGGTCGTCCGTTTTGAGGGCGCGCTTTGCCTGCTTGCGCTCTCGGCGACGTTGGCGCTTGACGGCCTGGCGTTGGGGCTCCTTCGCGGCCAGCCCGCTGACCGTGCGGACCACCAGCACCGCGCCCCACGGCCCCGCCACCCAGGCCGGCCAGAAGTAGAGCAGGTCTTGGCTGAGCACCGACGTCACCGCCCAGATGGTCACCACGATGGCGATCACCCGCAGGTACGGAAACCACACCTCGGCCATCCAGCGTGCGGTGACGCCCCTGCTGGGGCCCGGACCGAGTTGGTCGCCCAGCAGGCTCACCGTCGGCCCGGCAACCGGCGCCAGGCCCGACCGCTGCGCCGGCGTCACCGGCGGCAGGTCGGTGAGCAGGGCCTCAAGATCGGCGTACGTGCGTGCCGCGTAGGCCCGCTGCAACCGCTCGTCGTACTCGTGCAGATCAAGTCGGCCCTCGTCGAGGGCGACCCGCAACCGGTCGGCCACCGCCGCACGGTCCGAATCCGCGGCTCGTATCCCGTCGCGCCCGTCCATGCCGGCAAGCATGCCACCGTCGCGCCACCCCGCCCGACCCCGGACGCGGGTCGATCATGAATTTGTCGCCCGCCCGGCCGGCGTGTCAGGGCAACAACTTCATGATCAACGGAAGAGGTCAGGAGGTTTTCGTGGCCGCGGGCTGGCGGGCGGTCACCAGGTCGCCCAGGCGCGCCCGGCCACCGTCGAACGCGGTGAGCACCCAGACGCCGTCCGGCAGCAGCGCCATCGAGTGCTCGACGTGCGCGGCCACCGACCCGTCCCGGGTGACGACAGTCCACCCGTCGGCCAACTCGGCAGTACGCGGGGACGCCATGGTGATCATCGGCTCGATGGCCAGGGCCATCCCAGGGACCAGTCGCGGACCCTTGCCCGGCCGCCCGTGGTTGAGCACGTGTGGGTCCTGGTGCATCTCGGTGCCGATGCCGTGCCCGCCGTAGCCGTCGACGATGCCGTACCGGCCGCCCTTGCGGACAGCGGTCTCCACGGCGTGCGAGATGTCGGTCAGGCGGCCCTTGCCGCTGGCGGCGCCACGCGCCGCGGCGGCGATGCCGGCCCACATCGCGTCCTCGGCGACCGCGGCCATCTTCAGCAGCGCCGGGTCGACGTCACCGACCCCGACCGTGATCGCGGAGTCGCCGTGCCACCCGTCCAGCACCGCGCCGCAGTCGATGGAGATCAGGTCACCGGCCTGGAGCACCTGCTCCGGCGACGGGATGGCGTGCACGACCTGCTCGTTGACCGAGGAGCAGATCGACGCCGGAAAACCGTGGTAGCCCTTGAACGACGGAACGCCACCCGCCTCGCGGATGGTCGCCTCGGCGATGGCGTCCAGATCGGCGGTGCTCACACCGGGGGCCACAGCCTCCCGCATCCGGCGCAGCGCCTCGGCCACCACCAGCCCGGCGGCCCGCATCTTCTCGATCTGGTCAGGGGTCTTCAGCTGGATGTCCAGCTGGGGACGACGCATGGAGCGGTTACCTTTCGTTGCCGAACAGCGGGGCACATAACGCGTACCCCGCTGTTCGCACTCTATCCGCCGTGGCCCGGCCGGACCTCAGCCGCCGTACGACCGCAACGCGTCGATGGCCCGGGTGGTGACGTCCTCCACCGGCCCGGTGGCGTCGATCCCGACCAGCTTGCCCTGAGCGCCGTAGTAGTCGACCAGGGGTGCGGTCTTCTCGCTGTACTCACGAAGCCGCGTGGCGATCGTTTCCGGCTTGTCGTCGTCGCGCTGGAACAGCTCGGCGCCGCACCGGTCACAGATGCCGGGCCGGGTGGTGGCGTCGAACTCGACGTGCCAGATCTTGCCGCAGCCCCGGCAGGTACGCCTGCCGGAGAGCCGCCGGATCACCTCGTCGTCGTCGACGACCAGCTCCAGGACCAGATCCAGGGCAGTGCCCAGATCGGCCAGGAGCTTGTCCAGAGCGGCCGCCTGCGGAGTCGTCCGCGGGAAGCCGTCGAGCAGGAAACCCTCGCTGGCGTCGGGCTCGGCCAGCCGGTCCCGGACCATGTTGATGGTGACCTCGTCCGGAACCAGCTCGCCCGCGTCCATGTACCGCTTCGCCTCGACACCGAGCGGCGTGCCCTGGGTGACGTTCGACCGGAAGATGTCTCCGGTCGAAATCTTCGGCACCGAGAGGTGCGCGGCGATGAACTCGGCCTGCGTGCCCTTGCCCGCGCCCGGCGGGCCAACCAGAACGAGTCTCATCTACCGCAGGAACCCTTCGTAGTTCCGCTGCATGAGTTGGCTCTCGATCTGCTTCACGGTCTCCAGACCGACGCCGACCATGATGAGCACAGCGGTGCCGCCGAACGGGAAGTTTTGGTACTGCTGGTTGTCCAGCCAGATGAAGAAGAAGTTCGGCAGGATCGAGATGACGCCGAGGTATAGCGCGCCCGGCAGCGTGATCCGGCTGAGGATGAAGTCCAGGTAGTCGGCGGTCGGCTTGCCCGGGCGGATGCCCGGCACGAACCCGCCGTACTTCTTCATGTTGTCCGCGACCTCGGTCGGGTTGAACGTGATCGAGACGTAGAAGTACGTGAAGAAGATGATCAGCAGGAAGTAGACCGAGATGTAGATCGGGCTGCTCGGGTTGACCAGGTTGTTCTGGATCCACGACTGGGTCTTGCCCGGGTCGGTCTGGTCGAAGAACTGCAGCGCCAACTGCGGCAGGTAGAGCAGCGACGAGCCGAAGATGACCGGGATCACACCCGCCTGGTTGACCTTGAGCGGGATGTAGGTCGAGGTGCCGCCGTACATCCGCCGGCCGATCATCCGCTTGGCGTACTGCACCGGGATCCGGCGCTGCGCCTGCTCGATGAAGGTGACAGCGGTGATGACCACCAGGACCAGCGCGATGACCAGGGCGAACATGTCCCAGCCCTTGCTGGTCTTGATCTGCCAGCCCTCGCTGGGCAGCCGCGCCGCGATCGAGGTGAAGATCAGGACGGACATGCCGTTGCCGACGCCACGGTCGGTGATCAGCTCACCGAGCCACATGACCATGCCGGTGCCGGCGGTCATCGTCATCACCAGGATGGCCAGGGTCAGCCAGTCCGGGATGCCGGTGCCGGTCGGGATGATCGGGAACTGGTCGCACTTGTTCTGGAACAGCTGGCCCGAGCGGGCCAGGGCCACGAACGCCGAGGCCTGCAGCACACCGAGACCGAGGGTCAGGTAGCGGGTGTACTGGGTGATCTTCGCCTGACCGGCCTGGCCCTCCTTGCGGAGCTGCTCAAGGCGGGGGATCACGACGGTCAGCAGCTGCAGGATGATCGACGCGGTGATGTAGGGCATGATGCCCAGCGCGAAGACCGAGAGCTGTAGCAGCGCTCCGCCGGAGAAGAGGTTGAGAAGGTTCACCACCCCGGTGGTGTCACCCTGGATGGTGTCGAGGCACTTCTGCACGTTGCCGTACGAGACGCCCGGGCTGGGGAGCGTTGCACCCAGCCGGTAGACCGCAATGATGCCTACTGTGAACAGCAGCTTCTTGCGCAGGTCAGGCGTACGGAACGCACTGAGAAAGGCGGACAGCAACTTCTTCCTCCTGCGCGAGGCGGGCCGCCGGTGATCCCTGGCGGGTCGGGGTGGATCACGGGCGAGTGCCCGCAATCCATGGCTGGGATGGGACTCTAACAGCCTCACCCCGGTCCGGGCAGATGCGCCCGACTACATAAATCGCTTCCGATGTTACCGGGCGCTCAGGCCCCAGGCAGACCATGGCGCCCGCCAGTTGCTCTCAACTGGACGGGCGCCATGGTCGTACGCCTTACAGCTCGGTGGCGGAGCCACCGGCAGCAGCGATCTTCTCCTTGGCCGACGCACTGAACGCGTGCGCGGACACCTGGAGCGCCACACCGCCGAGGTCCCCGGTGCCGAGGACCTTGACCGGGTGACCCTTGCGGACCGCGCCGGACTCGACGAGCTCCAGCGGGCCGACCTGACCACCATTCGGGAACAGCTCAGCGAGTCTGTCCAGGTTGACCACCTGGAAGACCACCTTGAACTTGTTCTTGAAGCCCTTCATCTTCGGCAGGCGCATGTGGATGGGCATCTGCCCACCCTCGAACGCCGCCGAGATGTTCTTGCGGGCCTTGGAACCCTTGGTACCGCGACCAGCGGTCTTGCCCTTGGAACCCTCACCGCGACCCACACGGGTCTTCGCGGTCTTGGAACCGGGCGCCGGGCGCAGGTGATGCACCTTGATCGTCATTACTCGACCTCCTCGACCTTCACGAGGTGGCTCACAGTGAAGATCATGCCGCGGATCTCGGGCCGGTCCTCCTTGACCACCACGTCGTTGATCCGCTTGAGACCGAGCGAACGCAGCGACTCACGCTGGTTGTGCTTGGTCCCGATACCGGATCGGAGCTGGGTGACCTTCAGGCGTGCCATCAGTGCGCCACCCCCGCACGCGACGCCAGCATGGCGGCCGGCGCGACGTCCTCCACCGGCAGACCACGACGCGCCGCGACCTGCTCGGGGGACTCAAGCCCCTTCAGGGCCGCCACGGTGGCGTGCACGATGTTGATCGGGTTCGACGAACCGAGGCTCTTGGAGAGCACGTCGTGGATCCCAGCGCACTCCAGCACGGCACGCACCGGTCCACCGGCGATGACACCCGTACCGGCCGAGGCCGGCTTGAGCAGCACCACACCAGCGGCGTCCTCACCCGTCACCGGGTGCGGGATCGACTGACCGATCCGCGGGACCTTGAAGAAGTGCTTCTTGGCCTCCTCGACACCCTTGGCGATGGCCGCGGGCACCTCCTTGGCCTTTCCGTAGCCCACGCCGACCGTGCCGTCGCCGTCGCCCACGATCACCAGGGCGGTGAAGCTGAAGCGACGACCACCCTTCACGACCTTGGCGACGCGGTTGATCGCGACGACCCGCTCAAGGTGCGGGGTCTTCTCGACGGGCGCGTTTCCGCGGCCGCCCTCACGGCGGTTGTCGCGGCGACCACCCTCGTTGCCACCGGACCCGCCGCCACGGCGCTGTTGACCTGGCATCAGCAGCCTTCCTTCTCTCTCGTGACGGGGTTGTTAGAACTCGAGCCCGGCTTCGCGGGCGGCGTCGGCAAGCGCGGCGACTCGCCCCGCGTACCGGTTGCCGCCGCGGTCGAAGACGACCTTGGAGACGCCGGCGGCCTTGGCCCGCTCGGCGAGCAGCGCGCCCACCTTGCCAGCCAGGGCGCTCTTGTCGCCCTCCGCACCGCGCAGCGAGGCGTCCAGGGTCGACGCCGACGCCAGGGTGTGACCCTTGGTGTCGTCGACGACCTGGGCGACCATGTGCCGCAGCGAGCGGGTGACGACCAGGCGCGGACGCTCGGCCGTACCGCTGACGTTCTTGCGGACGCGGAAGTGTCGACGCGCACGCCCAACGGCGCGCTTGGCGGCGACACCGCGGCGGCGCTTGAGCAGCGTGGCGCTCACTTCTTACCTGCCTTTCCAGCCTTGCGGCGGATGACCTCGCCCTGGTACTTGACGCCCTTGCCCTTGTAGGGCTCCGGCGGGCGGATCTTCCGGATGTTGGCGGCGACCTCACCGACCTGCTGCTTGTCGATGCCAGCCACGTGGAACAGGGTCGGCCGCTCCACCGTGAAGGTGATGCCCGCCGGGGCGGGGACGACCACCGGGTGCGAGAACCCGAGCGCGAACTCGAGGTCCGAACCCTTGGCGGTGACCCGGTAACCGGTGCCGGCGATCTCCAGGCTCTTGCGGTAGCCCTCGGTGACCCCGACGATCATGTTGGCAACCAGCGTACGGCTCAGGCCGTGGAGTTCCTTGGCCTTGCGCTCGTCGTTCGGCCGGTTGACGCTCAGCTGCCCATCCTCGGCCCGCTCGATCGTGATCGGCTCGGCGAGGGTGTGCTGGAGCTGGCCCTTGGGGCCCTTGACCTTGACGGTCTGCCCGTCGATCGTGATGTCGACGCCGGCTGGTACCGGGATCGACTTACGTCCAATTCGCGACATTTCTACCTGTCTCCCGTTACCAGACGAAGGCGAGGACTTCCCCGCCAACACTCCGCTTGCGGGCCTGCCGGTCGGTCAGCAGCCCCTGGGACGTCGAAATGATCGCCACGCCCAGCCCACCGAGCACCCGCGGGAGCCCGTCCGACTTGGCGTACACCCGGAGACCGGGCTTGGACACGCGCTTGATGCCGGCCAGGCTCCGCTCGCGGTTCTGGCCGTACTTCAGCTCGACGACCAGTCGCTTGCCGACGGCGCCCTCCTCGGGCTCCTCGACCGACCAGGTGGCGATGTAACCCTCGGCCTTCAGGACCTCGGCGATGTTCGCCTTGATCTTGGAGTAGGGCATCTTCACCTGATCGTGGTACGCCTGGTTGGCGTTACGCAGACGCGTGAGCATGTCTGCGATCGGGTCGGTCATCGTCATGGATTTCGTCAGCCTTTCTCGCCGGGGTTCCCGGGGCATCAGCCCCGGGCCTACGGCGAAGAGCAATACCTAATCGGTGCAGGAGTTCCCGGCCGACGGCCGGGACGCGGTCGCCCTTACCAGGAAGCCTTGGACACGCCCGGCAGCTCACCGCGGTGAGCCATCTCCCGGATGCAGACCCGGCAGAGCCCGAACTTGCGGTAGACCGCCTTCGGACGCCCGCACCGCTGGCAGCGGGTGTACGCGCGAACCGAGAACTTCGGCTTCGCGGCCGCCTTGATGATCAGCGCCTTCTTGGCCATCTCAGTTCTCCTTGAACGGGAAGCCCAGGAGCTTGAGCAGCGCCCGGCCCTCGTCGTCGGTCGTGGCGGTCGTGACCACCGTGATGTCCATGCCCCGCTGGCGATCGATCCGGTCCTGGTCGATCTCGTGGAACACCGACTGCTCGGTCAGACCGAACGTGTAGTTGCCGTGCCCGTCCAGCTTGCGCCCGTCCAAGCCGCGGAAGTCGCGGATACGCGGCAGCGCGATGGAGAGCAGCCGGTCCATGAACTCCCACATCCGGTCACCGCGAAGGGTGACCTTCGCGCCGATCGGCATGCCCTCGCGGAGCTTGAACTGCGCGATGGACTTGGTCGCCCGCCGCACCTGCGGCTTCTGGCCGGTGATCGTGGCGAGGTCGCGGACCGCGCCGTCGATCAGCTTGGCGTCGCGAGCAGCCTCGCCGACACCCATGTTGACGACGATCTTGACCAGCCGCGGCACCTGCATGGGGTTGCCGTAGCTGCGCTGCTCACGCAGCTGGGCCACGATCTCGTTGCGGTACCGCTCCTTGAGGCGCGGCAGGGTCTTTTCGGTAGCCGTGGTCATCACAGGTCCTTACCGGTGCTACGCGCGATGCGGACCTTCTGGCCGTTGTCGTCGATCCGGTAACCGACGCGGGTCGGCTTGCCGTCGGAGTCCAGGACCTGCACGTTCGAGACGTGGATCGGGGCCTCCTGAGTGACGATGCCGCCGGTCTTGGCGCCACGCTGGGTGGTGCTGATGCGGGTGTGCTTCTTGACCCGGTTCACGCCCTCGACCAGGACCTTGTCCTGCCGCGGGTAGGCCTGAATGACCTTGCCCTTGGCACCCTTGTCCTTGCCGGCGATGACGACGACCGTGTCGCCCTTCTTGACCTTCACGGTCACAACACCTCCGGCGCGAGGGAGATAATCTTCATGAACCGCTTGTCCCGCAGCTCCCGGCCCACCGGGCCGAAGATACGGGTTCCACGCGGGTCCCCGCCGTCCTTGATGATGACGGCGGCGTTCTCGTCGAAGCGGATGTACGAGCCGTCCGGACGCCGCCTCTCCTTGGCCGTGCGAACGACGACAGCCTTGACGACGTCGCCCTTCTTCACACCGGCACCCGGGATCGCGTCCTTGACCGTGGCCACGATGACGTCGCCGATACTCGCGTAGCGCCGACCCGAGCCGCCGAGAACCCGGATGCACAGGATCTCCCGAGCACCCGTGTTGTCGGCGACGCGCAGTCGCGACTCCTGCTGAATCACGTCTATCTCCTATGTCTGCCGGTTCTCCGGCCGCCGTAGCGGCCGGAGCCTGGCGGAACCTACGCCCGACGCAACGCCGGGCGAGCTCGAGCCTTCGCTACTTGGCCTTTTCCAGGATCTCCACGATCCGCCAACGCTTGGTGGCGCTCAGCGGCCGGGTCTCCATGATGAGAACCCGGTCACCGGTGCCAGCGGCGTTCTGCTCGTCGTGCACCTTCAGCTTGGCCGTACGGCGCATGATCTTGCCGTACAGCGCGTGCCGAACCCGGTCCTCGACCTCGACAACGACGGTCTTGTCCATCTTGTCGCTGATCACCAGGCCCTCGCGGACCTTGCGGCGCGACCGCGCGGCGGCGGTGGCGGTCTCTTCGGTCATGATGCAGTCACCTCAGTCGGCGCGGCCGAGAGCCCCAGCTCGCGCTCACGCATGATCGTGTAGATCCGGGCGATCTCCCGACGGATGACCTGCAACCGCCGGTTGTTGTCCAGCTGCCCGGTTGCGGCCTGCACGCGGAGGTTGAACAGCTCCGCCTTGGCCTCCCGCAGCTTCGTGACCAGCTCCTCTTCGGAGAGCTCACGCAGCTCGGTCGCCTTAACGCCCGCTGCCATCAGGATTCACCCACTTCGCGCGTAACAATGCGGCACTTCATCGGGAGCTTGTGGATCGCGCGACGCATGGCCTCTCGCGCGGTCTGCTCGTTGGGGAAGGACATCTCGAAGAGAACCCGCCCCGGCTTGACGTTGGCAACCCACCACTCGGGCGAACCCTTACCGGAACCCATGCGGGTCTCGGCAGGCTTCTTGGTGAGGGCCTGGTCCGGGAAGATCGTGATCCAGACCTTGCCACCACGCTTGATGTGGCGAGTCATCGCGATACGTGCCGACTCGATCTGCCGGTTCGTCACGTACGCCGGCTCGAGAGCCTGGATCCCGAACTCGCCGAACACCACCCGGTTACCACCCTTGGACGCGCCACTGCGGTCCGGGTGGTGCGGCTTGCGGAAGCCCTTCGGGGGCTTGCGCGGCATCAGCATCTGTCAGCCCTCCTGCTGCGTTTCTGCCGGAGCAGCAGCGGCGGCGACAGCTGCGCTGTCGACCGGCTCGCCGCTCGGCGTCTCGGCCTGCTGCGCGATGGTGGTCGCAGCAGCCCGACCGGCCTCGGTGCCACCAGCCGTGGTGCCGGACGAACCCGACCGGCCACGGCGCGGACGCTCGGGACGGTCGCCGCGCTCACCACGACGCGGGCGGGACGGACCGGCCTCAGCCGGAGCTTCCCGGCCCGGGACGGCGTCGCCCTTGTAGATCCAGACCTTCACACCGATCCGACCGAACGTGGTACGGGCCTCGAAGAAGCCGTACTCGATGTTGGCCCGCAGCGTGTGCAGCGGAACCCGGCCCTCACGGTAGAACTCGGTCCGGCTCATCTCGGCGCCGCCGAGGCGACCCGAGACCTGAACCCGGATGCCCTTGCAGACCGGGTTCTTCATCGCCGACTGCATGGCCTTGCGCATCGCCCGACGGAAGCTGACCCGGCTGGACAGCTGCTCGGCCACGCCCTGCGCAACCAGCTGAGCGTCCGACTCGGGGTTCTTCACCTCGATGATGTTCAGCTGAACCTGCTTGCCGGTGAGCTTCTCAAGCTCGCCGCGGATCCGGTCGGCCTCCGCACCCTTACGGCCGATGACGATGCCCGGCCGGGCGGTGTGGATGTCGACCCGGACCCGGTCGCGGGTGCGCTCGATGTCGACCTTGGAAATCCCGGCACGCTCGAGGCCCTTGGACATCATGCGGCGGATCTTGACATCCTCGCCGATGTAGTCCTTGTAGAGCTTGTCCGCGAACCAGCGGGACTTCCAGTCGGTCGAGATGCCGAGCCGGAACCCAGTGGGGTGAACCTTCTGACCCATTACTCGGCGTCCTCCGTCTTGCTCTGCGCTTCGGCCGGTGCGGCCTCCGTGGCCGGGGCGGCCTTCTTCGCCGCGGCCTTCCTCGGCGCTGCCGGCGCGACCGCTTCGACCGCCACAGTGATGTGGCAGGTGCGCTTGCGGATTCGGTACGCCCGACCCTGCGCCCGCGGCTGGAACCGCTTCATCGTCGGGCCCTCGTCCACGAAGGCCTCGCTGACGAGCAGCGCGTCGGGGTCCAGCCGCTCGTTGTTCTCCGCGTTGGCGATCGCGCTAGCGAGCACCTTGTACACCTGCTCGCTCGCAGCCTGCGGCGCGAACTGCAGCACCGTGAGCGCCTCCTTCGCGGGCAGGCCGCGGACGAGGTTGACCACCCGGCGCGCCTTCATCGGCGAGATGCGCACGTGCCGCGCAACCGCCCGCGCGCCCGGAAGCACCGGAGCGTCGCCCTTTCCTGGCATCGCTGTAACCCCTTGTTCCCTCTATCCGTATGCCTGGCGGCGTCAGCGCCGACGGCTCTTCCGGTCGTCCTTCTCGTGACCCTTGAACGTGCGGGTCAGCGCGAACTCGCCGAGCTTGTGCCCGACCATCGCCTCGGTCACGAACACCGGGACGTGCTTGCGTCCGTCGTGCACGGCGATCGTGTGCCCCAGCATCTCGGGGATGATCGTCGAGCGCCGCGACCAGGTCTTGATCACGTTCTTGGAGCCCTTGTCGTTCTGAACTTCCACCTTCTTGAGCAGGTGGTCGTCTACGAACGGGCCCTTCTTCAGGCTGCGAGGCATGTCTTATCTCCCTCAGCCGCGCTTACGCGTGGCGTAGCGGCGGCGGACGATCAGCCGGTCACTCGGCTGGCCCTTACGGCGGGTGCGGCCCTCGGGCTTACCCTGCGGGTTGACCGGGTGGCGACCACCGGAGGTCTTACCCTCACCACCACCGTGCGGGTGGTCGACCGGGTTCATGGCGACACCACGGACGGTCGGGCGCTTGCCCTTCCACCGCATCCGGCCGGCCTTACCCCAGTTGATGTTCGACTGGTCGGCGTTGCCGATCTCGCCGACGCTGGCGCGGCAGCGCACGTCCACCCGCCGGATCTCGCCGGACGGCATACGCAGGGTCGCGTACGCGCCCTCGCGGCCGAGCAGCTGGATGCCGACGCCTGCGGAACGGGCCAGCTTGGCCCCGCCGCCCGGACGGAGCTCCACGTTGTGGATCGTGGTACCGACCGGGATGTTGCGCAGCGGCAGGTTGTTACCCGGCTTGATGTCGGCGCCCGGACCGGACTCGACGCGGTCGCCCTGCTTCATGTCCTTCGGCGCGAGGATGTACCGCTTCTCGCCGTCGGCGTAGTGCAGCAGCGCGATGCGCGCCGTGCGGTTCGGGTCGTACTCGATGTGAGCGACCTTCGCCGGCACGCCGTCCTTGTCGACCCGCTTGAAGTCGATCAGACGGTACTGACGCTTGTGACCGCCACCGTGGTGCCGCGTGGTGATCCGGCCGTGGGCGTTACGCCCGCCCTTCTTCGGCAACGGAGCCAGCAGCGACTTTTCCGGCGTGGACCGGGTGATCTCGGCGAAGTCAGCGACACTCGAGCCACGTCGGCCCGGCGTCGTCGGCTTGTACTTACGGATAGCCATTGTCTACACCCCTCAGCTGACCGGGCCGCCGAAGGCCTCGATGCGGTCACCGTCAGCCAGCTTCACGATCGCCCGCTTGGTCGCCTTGCGCTGACCGAAGCCGGTCTTGGTGCGCTTGCGCTTACCCTGGCGGTTGAGCGTGTTGACCGTCAGGACGCGGACGTTGAAGATCTGCTGGATAGCGATCTTGATCTCGGTCTTGTTCGCGTCCGGGTGCACCAGGAAGGTGTACCAGTTCCGGTTCAGCTCGCTGTAGCTCTTCTCCGAGACGACCGGCGCCACGATGATGTCGCGCGGGTCGGCGATCGTGCTCACTTGCCACCCTCCTCGGTGGTCTCGGCGGGCACGCCCAGGAACTCGTCCAGGGCGTCCTTGGTGAAGACCACGTCGTCGGCCACGAGCACGTCGTACGTGTTCAGCTGGCCGGACTCGATCAGGTGCACCCGCGGCTCGTTGCGCAGCGACACCCAGTTCAGCTCGTCGGTGCTGCTCAGCACGACCAGGACCCGACGGGCCTCGGTGAGCTTGGTCAGCGTGGCCAGGGCCGCCTTGGTCGACGGCTTCTCGCCCGAGACGAACGCCTCGACGACGTGCACCTGCCCGGCGCGGGCCCGGTCGGAGAGGGCACCCCGCAGAGCGGCGGCCTTCATCTTCTTCGGGGTCCGCTGGCTGTAGTCGCGCGGCACGGGACCGTGCACGACGCCACCGCCGGCGAACTGCGGCGCGCGGATCGAGCCCTGCCGGGCGCGACCGGTGCCCTTCTGCTTGTACGGCTTCTTGCCGCCACCGGCGACCTCGCCGCGGGTCTTGGCCTTGTGCGTGCCCTGTCGGGCCGCCGCGAGCTGGGCCACCACGACCTGGTGCATCAGCGCGACGTTGGCCTGCACGTCGAAGATGTCCTCCGGCAGCTCCACGGAGCCGCTGGTGGTGCCTTCGACGGTGCGCACGTCAACGGTGGTCACTTGGCCGCACCGCCCTTCTTCACCTTGCTCTTGGCCGCGGTACGGACCAGAACGAGCGCGCCCTTGGGACCAGGAATGGCACCCCGGACGAGCAGCAGGTTGTTCTCGGTGTCGACCGCCTGGACGGTGAGGTTCTGCACGGTGTACCGCACGCCACCCATACGACCGGCCATCCGGGTGCCCTTGAAGACACGACCCGGAGTGGCGCAGGCGCCGATGGAGCCGGGCGAGCGGTGCTTGCGCTCGACGCCGTGCCCGGCGCCCAGGCCGTGGAAGCCGTGCCGCTTCATCGGGCCGGCGTAGCCCTTGCCCTTGGTCTTGCCGGTGACGTCGATGGTGACGCCGGCCGGGAACTCCTCGACCGTGACTTCCTGGCCGAGCGAGTATTCCCCAGCGTCCGTGGTGCGCAGCTCGACGATGTGCCGGCGCGGCGCCACGTCCGCCTTGGCGTAGTGCCCGCTGATCGGCTTCTTGACCTTGCGCGGGTCGATGGTGCCGTACGCGAGCTGGACCGCGGAGTAACCGTCCTTCTCGGCGCTACGAACCTGGCTGATGACGCACGGGCCGGCCTCGACCACGGTCACGGGAACAACACGGTTGTTCTCCCAGACCTGGGTCATGCCGAGCTTGGCGCCCAGGATCCCCTTGACTTGCCTGTCCATTTGTCCGGTCCCTACAGCTTGATCTCGATGTCGACGCCAGCCGGCAGGTCGAGGCGCATGAGCGAGTCGACCGTCTTCGGGGTCGGGTCGATGATGTCGATCAGCCGCTTGTGAGTGCGCATCTCGAAGTGCTCGCGCGAGTCCTTGTACTTGTGCGGCGAGCGGATAACGCAGAAACGGTTGATCTCCGTGGGCAGCGGCACCGGGCCCGCGACCTGCGCCCCGGTGCGCGTCACCGTCTCGACGATCTTCCGAGCCGAGGAGTCGACGACCTCGTGGTCATAGGCCTTGAGCCGGATGCGGATCTTCTGTCCCGCCATGGTGGCTTCTGTTCCTTCTCTCGATGCCGCTGTGTTGCGGGCGCCTGTACCGGCTGGTACAGGCCCACTTCGCCGACCCCCGCGGTCGGGCGTGTCGCGCCCTCGGGCCGAGCTCCGCCCCTAGGTACCGGAGTGGTGCTGACCGCACGGGGGGTCAAGGCGCCGATCGCATTACCGCGACCTGAACGCCGTGCGAGGGTGGTTGGCGACTGGGCCGCCAACCACCCTACGCTCGACTGCCTCGCCACCCGGAGGTTCAGCGAAAGCCGAACACAGGCGACGAACTGTCGTTACGCAACCTGACTAGTATGCCGCACGACCGGCGGCGGGTCTAATCGGGGTTACCTAGCTCACTTGTTAATCTTGGTGACGAACCCGGCGCCGACGGTGCGGCCACCCTCGCGGATCGCGAACTTGAGGTTCTCCTCCATGGCGATGGGCTGGATCAGCTTCACCGACATGGACGTGTTGTCACCCGGCATGACCATCTCGGTGCCCTCGGGGAGGGTGACGACACCGGTGACGTCCGTGGTCCGGAAGTAGAACTGCGGGCGGTAGTTCTGGAAGAACGGGGTGTGACGGCCACCCTCCTCCTTGGAGAGGATGTAGACCGTCGCCTCGAACTCCGTGTGCGGGGTGTTCGAGCCCGGCTTCACGACGACCATGCCGCGCTCGACCTCGTCGCGCTTGGTACCACGCAGCAGCAGGCCGACGTTCTCGCCTGCGCGGGCGTCGTCCAGGGTCTTCCGGAACATCTCGATCGCGGTGACCTTGGTCTTGAAGCTCTTCTCCTTGATACCGACGAGCTCAACATCCTCGTTCGGCAGGAGAACGCCGCGCTCCACGCGACCGGTGACGACGGTGCCACGACCGGTGATCGTGAAGACGTCCTCAACCGGCATCAGGAACGGCTTGTCGACCTCGCGCTCCGGCTGCGGGATCGAGGTGTCGACAGCGGTCATCAGGTCCAGCAGCTTGCCGGTCCACTCGGGGTCACCCTCGAGGGCCTTCAGCGCCGAAACCCGAACGACCGGCAGGTCGTCACCCGGGTACTCCTGCGAGGAGAGCAGCTCACGGACCTCGAGCTCGACGAGCTCCAGGAGCTCCTCGTCATCGACCATGTCGCTCTTGTTGAGCGCCACGACGATGTACGGCACACCGACCTGACGGGCCAGCAGCACGTGCTCGCGGGTCTGCGGCATCGGGCCGTCAGTCGCCGCGACCACCAGGATCGCGCCGTCCATCTGCGCGGCACCGGTGATCATGTTCTTGATGTAGTCGGCGTGCCCGGGGCAGTCGACGTGCGCGTAGTGCCGCGACTCGGTCTGGTACTCGACGTGCGCGATCGAGATCGTGATGCCGCGGGCCTTCTCCTCCGGCGCCTTGTCGATCTCGTCGAACGGCGTGTAGGGGTTCAGGTCCGGGTACTGGTCGTGCAGGACCTTGGTGATGGCCGCCGTCAGCGTCGTCTTACCGTGGTCGATGTGACCAATGGTGCCGATGTTGACGTGCGGCTTAGTCCGCTCGAACTTAGCCTTCGCCACTGGTGTCCTCCTGTGGACTTCTTGGTTCGTACGCCCGGCGCGCCGGTCGGCGCTTAGGACTCTGTCGACAGCCTTTCCGGCCTTACGGCCGGAGAGCCTTTGTGGGTTCTGCGGCGATGAAGCCTACAGGCCCGGTCTCACGCGATCCGATCGTGGTGGCCGCGGGCGGGTGAACCCTCCCGCGACCAACCACGAATCACCTGCTCAGAGCGCTACTCGCCCGTTGCCTTGGCGATGATCTCCTTCGCGACGCTCTGCGGAACCTCGGCGTAGGAGTCGAACTGCATGCTGTAGCTAGCCCGGCCCTGGGTCTTCGACCGCAGGTCGCCGACGTAGCCGAACATCTCCGACAACGGCACCAGGGCCCGGACGATGCGGGCGCCGCTGCGCTCCTCCATCGCCTGGATGATGCCGCGGCGGGAGTTGAGGTCACCGATGACGTCACCCATGTTCTCCTCAGGAGTGGTGACTTCAACGGCCATCATCGGCTCGAGCAGTGCCGGATCGGCCTTGCGGGCCGCGTCCTTCATCACCATCGAGCCGGCGATCTTGAATGCCATTTCCGACGAGTCGACCTCGTGGTACTGGCCGTCCAGCAGGGTCAGCTTCACGCCGACCAGCGGGAAGCCCGCCAGGATGCCGTACTGCAGCGCGTCCTGCGCACCGGCGTCCACCGAGGGGATGAACTCCCGGGGGATGCGGCCGCCGCTGACGGCGTTGGCGAACTCGTAGGTCGGCGAGTCGTTGTCCAGCGGAAGCGGCTCGACGCTCACGATCACGCGGGCGTACTGGCCGGAACCACCGGTCTGCTTCTTGTGGGTGTACTCGACCTTGTCCACCTTGCGGCGGATGGTCTCGCGGTACGCCACCTGCGGCTTGCCGACGTTCGCCTCGACGTTGAACTCGCGGCGCATCCGGTCGACCAGGATGTCCAGGTGCAGCTCACCCATGCCGGAGATGACCGTCTGACCGGTCTCCTCGTCCAGCTGGACGCGGAAGGTCGGGTCCTCCTCGGCCAGGCGCTGGATGGCCGTGCCCAGCTTCTCCTGGTCGGACTTGGTCTTCGGCTCGATCGCCACCGAGATGACCGGCTCCGGGAAGGTCATCGACTCCAGGATCACCGGGTTCGCCGGGTCGGAGAGAGTGTCGCCGGTGGTGGTCTGCTTGAGACCCTGCACGGCGATGATGTCGCCGGCCTGCGCCGACGGACGCTCTTCCCGCTTGTTGGCGTGCATCTGGTAGATCTTGCCGATCCGCTCCTTGCGGTCCTTCGTGGAGTTGACCACCTGGGAGCCGGAATCGAGCGTGCCGGAGTAGACCCGCACGTAGGTGAGCTTGCCCAGGTGCTTGTCCGTCTGGATCTTGAAGGCCAGGCCGGAGAAGGGCTCCGAGTTGGACGGCTTACGCAGCAGCGGGGTCTCGCCGTCGGTGGCCGTACCCTCGATCGCCGGAACGTCCAGCGGCGACGGCAGGAAGTCGACCACGGCGTCGAGCATGGGCTGGACGCCCTTGTTCTTGAACGCCGAGCCGCAGAGCACCGGGTTGGCCTTGCCGGCGATGGTGGCACGCCGGATGGCGGCCTTGATCTCCTCGACGGAGATCTCCTCGCCCTCCAGGTACTTCTCCATCACCGCGTCGTCGACGTCGGCCAGCGTCTCCATCAGCTTCTCGCGCCACTCGGCTGCGGAGTCGGCCAGCTCGGCCGGGATCTCCTCAACCGCGTAGTCCTCACCCTTCTGGGTCTCCCCGCGCCAGGTGAGCGCGCGCATGCCGATCAGGTCGACGACACCGATGTGGTCGCCCTCGAGCCCGATCGGGATCTGGAGCACCAGCGGGGTGGCGTTCAGCCGGTCGATCATCATCTGCACGCAGCGGAAGAAGTCGGCGCCGGTCCGGTCGAGCTTGTTGACGAAGCACATACGCGGGACGTTGTACTTGTCGGCCTGCCGCCAGACGTTCTCCGTCTGCGGTTCCACGCCGGCGACACCGTCGTAGACCGCGACCGCACCATCCAGGACCCGCAACGACCGCTCGACCTCGACCGTGAAGTCGACGTGACCAGGCGTGTCGATGATCTGGATCGTGTGGTCTTTCCACTCACACTTGGTAGCAGCGGAGGTGATGGTGATACCACGCTCCTGCTCCTGCTCCATCCAGTCCATGACGGCAGCGCCCTCGTGGACCTCACCGATCTTGTACGTGATGCCGGTGTAGAACAGGATTCGCTCGGTGGTCGTGGTCTTACCGGCATCGATGTGCGCCATGATGCCGATGTTGCGTACCTTGGCGAGCGCGTCTGCGGCGGCCACTTCAATCCCTACTTATCGTCGTCTCGACTCAACTGGTGGCGGTTCCGGCGCCCGGAGGCGCCGGAACCAGGGTGTTACCAGCGGTAGTGCGCGAAGGCCTTGTTCGACTCGGCCATCTTGTGCGTGTCCTCGCGCCGCTTGACGGCGGCACCGAGGCCGTTGCTCGCGTCCAGCAGCTCGTTCATCAGCCGCTCGACCATGGTCTTCTCGCGACGGGCGCGGGAGTACGTGACCAGCCAGCGCAGGCCCAGGGTGGTCGCCCGGGTCGGGCGGACCTCGACCGGAACCTGGTAGGTGGCGCCACCGACACGACGGCTACGCACCTCGAGGGTCGGCTTGACGTTGTCCATCGCCCGCTTGAGGGTGACGACCGGGTCGGTGCCGGACTTCTCGCGGCAGCCCTCGAGGGCCGCGTACACGATGGACTCGGCGAGCTGACGCTTGCCGCGGAGCAGGATCTTGTTCACCAGCTGGGTGACCAGCGGCGAGTTGTACACCGGGTCAGCGACCAGTGGCCGCCGCGGAGCGGGTCCCTTACGCGGCATGTCAGCTCTTCTCCTTCTTGGCGCCGTAACGGCTGCGCGCCTGCTTGCGGTTGCGGACACCCTGGGTGTCCAGCGAGCCGCGAACGATCTTGTAACGCACGCCGGGGAGGTCCTTCACCCGGCCACCGCGAACGAGCACGATCGAGTGCTCCTGCAGGTTGTGACCGACGCCGGGGATGTAGGCCGTCACCTCGATCTGGCTGCTGAGCTTCACGCGAGCGACCTTGCGCAGCGCCGAGTTCGGCTTCTTCGGGGTAGTGGTGTACACGCGGGTGCACACGCCGCGCCGCTGAGGGGAACCCTTCAGCGCCGGGGTCTTGGTCTTGGTCGTCTTCGCCTGGCGGCCCTTTCGGACCAGCTGCTGGATCGTGGGCACCGGGTTTCTCCGCTCCCTTCGGCCGCATCCGCGGCCGCGCCGTCTGCTCGTTAGCCGGCCTGATGACCGGCTCTCCTACATTCCGACCAGGGTCGCCTTGCGGAGACCCCGGCACCCGCGGTCGGGCGTGTCGCCCTCGTCACGGTCCCGTTGCGAAGCTCTCGCGTTCGTACCGGGTTTTGTCACCGGCGCGCGGGTCGCCCCGCCCCGGATCTTTGGCTTGTCGTGCCGCCGCCCGTAAGCGGAAACAGCGCACGCACGAGTTGCCCGGGCATGCCCGGGCACAAGAGGAAAGAGTACCTACCACAACCGCCCAGGTCAAAACGGAATGGCCCGGCGACTGTCTCACACCCGCCGGCCGGATCTCGTCCTGCCCTGTCGCCCGCGATGGGCACCTACGAATGCAAGTGTACCGGCTTCCCCGCAGAAGCACCCATCGCCCCCGGGCTGACCGGAAGCCTTCCGCGGAAAACCCCCGTCAGGTGCCGGATCTGTCGGCGAAGACCCTCACGTCAGGGCGAGAAGCAGGGCAAGACCCAGGCCCAGCAGGCTGAGCAGTGCCCCCGCCGCGCCGCAGCTGATCCCGGCCATCGCCAGCCCGCGGCCGGTGAACTGGACCGCGGAGGGCGCGGTCGGCCGCCGGATCTGCCTCCGGGCGAGCAGCCCGATGACGACCGCCGCCCCGCCGGCCAGCACACCCAGCGCGGCGAACGCCCCGGAGGCCCAGGCCCCGCCGTCGTTCTTGAAGGCCACTCCGAAGCAGATCACCAGAAGTGAGACCAGAAGTGACGCGATCCCCGCCACCAACGCCCCGATGGCCGGCCCGGAGGTGACCGGTGCCACGTCCAGGTGCACGACGCCGAACGGCGTACCCGAAACCGCCTCCACCCGCTTCGGCGGCCGGCGCTGGTCGTCGGTGGGCGGCGGTACCGAACGCCCCGGCGTGCCACCCCACCCGGGGCCGTGCCCCGGCGGCGTGTGGCTGCGACGGGGGGAGTGGATGGCCTGGACCGGCCTGGTGCTGGTCGCGGTCAGCGTGGTGGCCGCGGTGGTCATCGGGGTGGTCCGG
>NZ_QGSY01000165.1 GCF_003857035.1 Micromonospora arida | reverse complement strand
CTCTCAGACCGCACGCTCTCAGACCGCACGCTCTCAGGCCGTGCGCCCCCGGACTCCGCGCTCTCAGGCCGTGCGCTCTCAGGCCGTGCGCTCTCAGGCCGTGCGCTCTCAGGCCGTGCGCCCTCAGACCGCACGCCCTCAGACCGCACGCCCTCAGACCGCACGCCCTCAGACCGTGCGCCCCCGGACTCCGCGCTCTCAGGCCGTGCGCTCTGAGGCCGCACGCCGCCGGACAGCGTGCCGTGGGGAGCCCTGAGCTCGAACAACAACCGGTCGGTGTGCAGCGCGGCCTTGTCCTCCGGCACGGTGGCCACATCGGCGACCACCGCGAGTAGTCGCGTCACCGCGACCGTCAGCCCGGCCTGCTCGGCTACCTGGCGGACCATGGCGTGCTCCGGATCCTCGGCATGCCGAACGGCACCGCCCGGCAACCGCCAGACCCCGGGAAACTCACCGTCCGCCCCGTCCCGAACCACCAAGACCCGGCCCGAGTCCCGCAAAAGTCCATAGACCCCGACTCGCCGCGCAAATTGCACCTTTGCTCGCCCCCCGCTTCGCACCCACAACTATTGATCATGAAGTTATCGCCGCCCATCCCGCGTTCCGACAATAACTTCATGATCAACGCGAGGCAGTGCACGGAAACCCACAGAGCTTGGCGAGCCGGGGCGTCCGGGCCACCCGGGGTAGTCGCAGCACCGCGAGGTAGTCGCAGCACCGCGAGGTACCCGCAGCACCGCGAGGTAGCCGCAGCACCGCGAGGTAGCCCAACCCCTGACGACGACCGATTAGCCCCGTCAAGACCCCTTCGACCTGTTTCCGACCCGGTCCGCTTCACTCCACTAGCCCAAATTGTGGAGCCCAATCCCGTCGCGGGAGCCGAGACCAGCGGTGATCAACTCGGGTTCACGGAAGGCGCGGTGTTCCAGCGCCCGGGATACCGCGCCTTCAAGGAACCCGAGTGGATCACGGGTGGATCCTGGGCGTCGCGCCGATGATTGCCTGCCCGGGACACCCGGAGCCCTCCAGCGGGGCGTCCCGGACTCAAGATCGCGCAATATCCAGGATGTAGTGGCATCGGCCCGGCGGTAAGCCACTACATCCTGGTTCGAGCACGATCTTGGCGCGAGGCGCGAGGCGCGAGGCGCGAGGCGCGAGGCGCGAGGCGCGAGGCGCGAGGCGCGAGGCGCGAGGCGCGAGGCGCGAGGCGCGAGGCGCGAGGCGCGAGGCCCGAGGCCCGACACCCGAGGCGCGAGGCGCGAGGCCCGAGGCCCGACACCCGAGGCCCGACACCCGAGGCCCGACACCCGAGGCCCGACACCCGAGGCCCGACACCCGAGGCGCGAAGCGCGAAGCCCGAGGCGCGAAGCCCGAGGCGCGAAGCCCGAGGCGCGAAGCCCGAGGCGCGAGACCCCGAAGCCCGAGGCGCGAAGCCCGAGACCCCGAAGCCCGAGGCGCGACACCCGAGGCGCGACGGCGCGGTGCGACGCTGACCCTGCGGACTGGGCGGGGGTCAGGTGAGTTGGGCGGCTTGGACTGCTTCGGCGGTCACCTCGGTGAGGCGGTCGGTGGGGAGGGCGCCCAACTCCTCGCGGCCGAACCAGCGGGCCTCGCAGGTGGAGCCGCCGACGTCGGCCACGGTCAGTGGGTTGGGCTGGTCGACGACGACCCGGTAGAAGGCGCGTACGCCGTGCCAGTCGATGGGGTAGCCCTCGGGGCCGAGTGAGGCGGCGTCGCGGTGGCTGGCGACGCCGAGCAGCTCGACGAGGCGGCCGGCCTGGCCGGTTTCCTCGATCAGCTCTCGGATGAGTGCCGCGCCGGGCTGTTCGCCGTAGTCGGTGCCGCCGCCGGGCAGGTGCCAGCAGCCGGCGCCGGGGTAGCCGTCGGAGATGCGGGTGAGCAGCACTCGGCCGGCGGGGTCGGTGCAGACCGCGTACGCGGCGAAGCGCTGGGCCCGGTGCAGCCCGTCGGGGCCGGGCACGGCGTAGAAGGAGGGGAACTCGGGTGCCTCGTCGGGCACCACGTCGGCCGAGGAGGCGGGCAGCCCGAGGGCGCGTGCGGTGAACGAGCGCAGCGGCAGCTCGCGCGCCTCGTCGAGGGTGTACCACCGGGCCAGGTCGGTGGGGCGCTCGCCGACCCGGTCGGCGAGGGTGCCACCGCGCACGGCCACCCGGTAGATCAGCCGGTCGGTGTGGATGGTGATGCCGCGGTCCGGGAGTGCTCGCATGTCGGCGAGCACGTCGGCGAGGCCGGAGACGGCGACGGAGAGGCCGGTTTCGGCGGCGGTCTCGCGTACGACGGTGTGGTTCGGGTCCTCGCCGTGGTCGACCGCCCCGCCGGGCAGCGACCACGTGCCGGGGGTGCCGGAGCGCTCCGATGCGCGGACCAGCAAGACTCGGCCGCTTGAATCAGCACAAACTGCGTATGCCGCGATCCTGCGGAGCGGCTTGAGCAAGGTGGTCACGGAAGCAAATTCTCCCCGGGCCGGGTTACCGGGACGGAAAAGAGTCGGATTCCTGACTATCTGGCCCCGGTCAGGGATTGGTCAGGGTAAGGATCCGGGCGGTCACCGAGGGCGGGTGGGGCGCCAGCGCGGACCGTGGGGGTATGACATCGACCACCGCTCCCCGTGCCCCGTACAAGCAGCTTCGGCGACCCACCACCGACCGCATGGTCGCCGGGGTCGCCAGTGGCGTCGGCCGCTACTTCGCCGTCGATCCCACACTGGTCCGGGTGATCTTCGCGGTCGCCGGCCTGCTCACCGGCGGGCTCGCGCTGTTCGCGTACCCGATCATGTGGTTCCTGATGCCGGAGGAGCCCACCGGCGCGCCGGCCTGGCCGCACGCCGCGGGCGTCGCGCCGCAGAACGGCCCGCCGCCCACCGCCGGGCCCGCGCCCGGCGGGCCACCGCAGGGGTACGCCCCGACGCAGCCCTACCCGCCGACGCCCCCGTCCAGCACGCCGACGATCCCGTTCAGCCCACCGCCGGCGGCCTGAGCGGCGCTCACTCCCACTCGATGGTGCCCGGCGGCTTGCTGGTGACGTCCAGGACCACCCGGTTGACCTCGGCGACCTCGTTGGTGATCCGGGTGGAGATCCGGGCGACCACGTCGTAGGGCAGCCGGGACCAGTCGGCGGTCATCGCGTCCTCGCTGGAGACCGGGCGCAGCACCACGGGGTGCCCGTAGCTGCGCCCGTCTCCCTGCACACCGACGCTGCGCACGTCGGCGAGGAGCACCACCGGGAACTGCCAGACACCCCGGTCGAGGCCGGCGGCGGTCAGTTCCTCGCGGGCGATCAGGTCGGCCTGGCGGAGCAGGTCGAGGCGCTCCTGGTCGACCGCGCCGATGATGCGGATGGCCAGGCCGGGGCCGGGGAACGGGTGCCGCCAGACCATCGCCTCGGGCAGGCCCAGTTGGAGGCCGAGCGTCCGGACCTCGTCCTTGAACAGGGTGCGCAGCGGCTCGACCAGCGCGAACTTCAGGTCCTCCGGGAGGCCGCCGACGTTGTGGTGGCTCTTGATGTTGGCGGTGCCGGTGCCGCCGCCGGACTCCACCACATCGGGGTAGAGGGTGCCCTGGACGAGGAACTCGACGTCGCCGTGTGCGGCGATCTCGCGGGCCGCGGCCTCGAAGACCCGGATGAACTCCCGACCAATGATCTTGCGCTTCTGCTCCGGGTCGGTCACCCCGGCGAGCGCGCCGAGGAACCGGTCGGTGGCGTCGACCACCTTCAGCTTGATGCCGGTGGCGCTGACGTAGTCCTTCTCCACCTGCTCGGCCTCGCCGGCGCGCAGCAGGCCGTGATCGACGAAGACGCAGGTGAGCTGGTCACCGACGGCCTTGTGCACGAGCGCCGCGGCGACCGCCGAGTCCACCCCGCCGGAGAGGCCGCAGATGACCTCCTTGTCGCCGATCTGGGCGCGGATCCGGGCGACCTGCTCGTCGATGATGTTCTCGGGAGTCCAGGTCGGCTCGATCCCGGCGATGTCGTAGAGGAAGCGGGTCAGCATCTCCTGGCCGTGCGCGGTGTGCCCGACCTCCGGGTGGAACTGCACGCCGGCCCGGCGACCGGCCAGGTCCTCGAAGGCGGCGACCGGCGCGCCCGCCGACTCGGCGGTCACTGTGAAGCCCTCGGGCGCCTCGGTGACGCAGTCGCCGTGGCTCATCCAGACCGGCAGGTCCGCCGGCAGGTCACGCAGCAGCACACCGGGGTCGAGGAGACGGGGGCGCAGCGGAGTGCCGCCGTACTCACGGTTGCCGGTCCTGGTGACCGTGCCGCCGAGCGCCTGGGCCATCGCCTGGAAGCCGTAGCAGATGCCGAAGACCGGCACGTCGGCGCTGAACACGCCCGCGTCGATCTGCGGCGCGTCCGGGGCGTAGACGCTGGCCGGACCACCGGAGAGGATGATCGCGGCGGGGTTCTTCGCCAGCATCTCGGCGATCGGCATCGAGTGCGGCACGATCTCGGAGTAGACCTTCGCCTCACGGACCCGGCGGGCGATGAGCTGGGCGTACTGGGCTCCGAAGTCCACCACGAGGACGGGGCGAGGCAGGCTCATGTGCACGAAGCCTACCCACAGTCACGGCCACCGCCGGCACCGGCTCGCCGTGGGGCCAGCGGGGTTCAGGAACGCAGCGCACCCGGGGCGTCCGCCGGGACCGCCGGGTTCTTCGGGGGTACGGGTGACAGACGGCGGTACGGGGACCCGAGCGTCGGGCGGAGGTCCTTGTCGCCCTTGTTGGGCCAGAAGGACATCGCCCGTTCCGCCTGTGCGGTGATCGTCAGGGAGGGGTTCACGCCCAGGTTGGCCGAGACGGCCGCGCCGTCGACCACGTGCAGCCCGGCGTGCCCGTACACCCGGTGCCAGGGGTCGATCACCCCGTCGGCCGGGGTGGCCCCGATGACCGCCCCGCCCAGGATGTGCGCGGTCACCGGGATGTCGAAGGGTTCGGTGAGCGAACCGCCGGGGGTGCCGCCGATCTCGTCGGCGAGCATCCGGGCGGCGGTGTTGCCGGCCGGTATCCAGGTCGGGCTGGGCGTGCCGTGGCCCGGGCCGGTGACCAACCTGCGGCCGAGCGGGCCACGCCGCCACCTGGTGGTCAGCGAGTTGTCCACGGACTGCATGACCAGGGCGATCACCGTCCGTTCCGACCAGCCGCGGATCGACAGCATCCGCGCCGCCAACCGGGGCTGCCGCACGATGCTGCCCAGCCAGCGGCGGACCCGGTGCGGGCCGCCGTCGACCAGCAGCGACTGGAGCAGCCCCATCGCGTTGGAGCCCCGCCCGTAGCGGACCGGCTCGATGTGGGTTTGCGGGTCGGGGTGGAACGAGCTGGTGATGGCCACCCCCTCGGTGTAGTCCAACCGCTCGGTCCGGGCCTGTTGGCGTGGCACCGAGGCGCCGAGGATCGCCTCCGAGTTGGTCCGGGTCAGCTCGCCGAGGCGGGGCGAGAGCCCGGGTAGCGCACCGTCGGCCCGCATCCCGTGCAGCAGCCGCTGGGTGCCGAGCGCCCCGGCGGCGAAGACCACCTGATCGGCGTGGATGACCTGTCGAGCCTTGCGCAGCCAGGCGCCGGTGCGTTCGGTGTGCACCTCGTACCCACCGCCGTCGGCGGGCCGGACGGCGGTCACCGTGGTCAGCTGACGGACCGTGACCCCGAGCCGTTCGGCGAGCCAGAGGTAGTTCTTCACCAGTGTGTTCTTCGCACCGTGCCGGCAGCCGGTCATGCACGAGCCGCAGTGCAGGCAGCCGGTGCGTTCCGGGCCGGCACCGCCGAAGTACGGGTCGGCGATCCGCTGGCCGGGTCGGCCGATGTGCACGCCCACCGGGGTGGCGTGGAAGGTGTGCCCCACCCCCATCCGCTCGGCCACCGCGCGCATGGCGCGGTCCGCGCCGGTGTGCACCGGGTACGTGGTGACGCCGAGCATCCGTTTCGCCTGGTCGTAGTGGTGGGCCAACTCGTCGCGCCAGTCGGTGATGTCCCGCCACTGCGGGTCGCTGTAGAAGGCTGGCAGCGGTTCGTAGAGGGTGTTCGCGTAGACCAGCGAACCGCCGCCCACCCCGGCACCGGAGAGCACCAGCACTCCGCCTCCGGATCGTCGGTCGGCCGGGCGGAGCAGGGTGAGCCGTTGGATGCCGTAGCAGCCCAGCTTCGGTGCCCAGAGGAACCGGCGGAGCCGCCAGGAGGTCTGCGGGAACTCGTCGTCGGCGAAGCGGCGGCCGGCTTCCAGCACCGCGACCGAGTAGCCCTTCTCGGCCAGTCTGAGCGCGGTGACGCTGCCACCGAAGCCGGACCCGATGACGACCACGTCGTACCGCATGGTTGCATCATTACTCGCCAGTAGCGCTCGCGCCAGCGCCCGTTTTTGCGCGATCATGCTCCGGCCGACCGAACCGGCGTCTCCCGGCCGCAACCCGGAGCACCCGTCGGAGCGTTGTTCACCAGACGGGTGGAAGGAATCCAAGATGGTTCTCGGGTCGATGGCGCCGCGCCGACGGTGGTTGCTGGTGGGGTTGGCGGCCCTCGCCGTCGTCGCGCTGATCGCAGCCGGCACTGTGGTGATCACCCGGCTGACCGGCGACAACAAGCCGGGGGGCGCTCCGGTGGCCGGCTCACCGACCCCGTCGCCGGTCGGCACACCGACCCCGAGCCCCAGCGGTCCGCCGCCGGGCGCGGACATCACGGGCCCGCTCAACCTGCTGCTGGTCGGTGTGGACACCCGGGTCAGCGTGCCCGGCTGGGAGCCGCACTCGGACGCCGTGCTGGTGTTGCACGTACCCAAGGGGTTGGATCGGGCGTACCTCTTCTCGCTCCCCCGCGACCTGCTGGTGGACATCCCGGCGTTCCCGAAGGCCGGCTACAAGGGCGGCAAGACCAAACTCACGCACGCGATGAGCTTCGGCAGCCGGGTGCCGGGCAAACCCAAACAACCCAGCACGGCCCAGGGGTACGAGCTGCTGCGCAGCACGGTCAGTGGTTACACCGGGCTGCGCATCGACGCCGGCGCGGTGCTCACCTTCAACGGGTTCGACCGGCTGGTCACCGCGCTGGGTGGGGTGGACATCTACGTCGACCAGCGGGTCGAGTCGATGCACCGCCGACCGGACGGCAAGTACCGGGAGAGCGCGCCGGGCGGCTACAAGGGGCCGCAGCAGGTCTACGAGAAGGGCGAGCGGCACCTCAACGGCTGGCAGGCGCTGGACTACGCGCGGCAGCGCTACATCGCCGGCGGTGACTACGCACGGCAGCGCCACCAGCAGCAGCTGATCCGGGCGATGACCCGCAAGATCCTGGACGAGGGCCTGGCCAAGCAACCCGAGCGCGTCGATCAGGTGGTCTCCGCGCTGGGCGACACGCTGGTCTACGTGGGCGGACGCCGGATCGTGGACATCGCGTACGCCCTCAGTGGCCTGCCGGAGAACCGTTTCACGCTGGTCGGGCTGCCCGGTTCCGGGGTCGGCAAGGGCAGCGCGTACCGGGGCGAACAGCTCAGCGCCGAGGGCCGCAAGTTCCTCACCGAACTCCGCGCCGGCCGCGCCGACGCCTACCTGGCCGCCCACCCCACCCTGGTAGTCAAGAACTGACCGCCGCTCAGAGCCGCTTGGGCAGGGCCGGCTTCCTGGTGCCGTAGAGCCAGGCGTCGAAGATCGCGTCGAGCTGCTTGCCGGAGATCCGCTCGGCCAGGGCCACGAACTCGGGTGTGGTGGCGATGCCGTCGCGCTTCTCCGCCGCCCAGGTCTTGAGGATCTCGAAGAACGCCTTGTCGCCGACGGCCACCCGCAGGGCGTGCAGCGTCATCCCGCCGCGCTGGTAGACCGACTCGCTGAACAGCTTCTCCACGCCCGGCTTACCCGGCGGTGTCTGCCACACCTGAGCGGACATTCTGGCGTACCGGTTGTCGAACGCCTCCTTGGCGGTGTACGCCTTGGTGTGCTCGGCCCAGAGCCACTCCGCGTACGTCGCGAAGCCCTCGTTGAGCCAGATGTCCTCCCACTTGGCCAACGCGACGCTGTCGCCGAACCACTGGTGGGCCAGCTCGTGGGCGACGACCTCGGTGTTCTCGCCCTGCCGGAAGAAGCTCGCCGCGTAGACCGGTCGGCTCTGCGTCTCCAGGGCGTAGGAGATCCGGCTGTCGGAGATCACCACCCCGCCGTACGCGTCGAACGGGTACGGCCCGAACACACTCTCCAGGTAGTCGGCCACCGCGACGGTCTGCGCGATGGAGGCGTCCGCGTTGCCCTTGGCCTGGGTGGTGGTGACCGCGTTGTAGACCGGGCGGCCCTTGTGCTCGCCGGTGGTGATCCGGAACTTGCCGATCACCAGCGTGCTCAGATAGCTGGCCATCGGCGACTTCTCCGACCACTTCCAGGTGGTCCAACCGCCCGTGCTGGTCTTCCCGCCGGGAACGCCGTTGCTGATCGCGGTCAGACCGTCCGGAACGGTGACCTCGAAGTCGTAGGCCGCCTTGTCCGACGGGTGGTCGTTGACCGGAAACCAGGTGCTGGCCGACTCGGGCTGACCCAGCGCGATGGCACCGTCTGCGGTGTGCAGGAAGCCACCGTCACCGAGCGTCTCGTTCTTCAGCGGCTTCGGCTTACCGGCGTAGGTGACCTCGGCGACGAACCCGTTGCCGTTGATCAGGCCGGAAGCCGGCTTGATCACCAACTCGTTCCGCTTGCGGCTGTGGGTCGCCGGTGCGCCGTCCACGGTGACCGCGCTGACGGTCAGACCGGCCAGGTCGAGGTTGAACGTCGACAGGTCCGCCGTGGCGGTGGCCCGCACTGTGGTCGTACCCGTCAACTGGTCCTTGGCCGGGTCGTAGCGCACCTTCACCGTGTACCGCGCGACGTCGTAGCCGCCGTTGCCGTAGGTCGGGAAGTAGGCGTCGCCGACCCCGTCGGCGCCCGCGGTGAACGTCCGCGCCGGCGTGGGGGACGCGCTCGGTGGTAGGGCCGCCTCCGGGCCCGTCGAGTCGCATCCGGACAGGACGAGCGCACCGGTCGCCAGCAGGCCGGCAGCCACCCGCAGTCTGTGCCGCGTCCCCCGCATCCCACACCCTTTCCGCACGGTGGCCGGTGACGGCCCTCGTTGTTCCGCGCGAACGGGCGCCTACCCGCCGTTCGCAGGCGGCAGCATATCGACCGGGCAGCGGGGCCGGGTCACGGCAGTGCGGGGGCCGACCCACCCACCAACCAGGCGTCGAAGAGCGGACGCAGTTGCCGCCCGGCGACCCGCTCGGCCAGCGCGACGAGGTCCGCGGTGGTCGCGTTGCCCGCCGCCCGCTCGGTGGTCCAGGTACGCAGGATGCGGAAGAAGAGATCGTCACCGACGGTCCGGCGCAACGCGTGCACGGCGAGCGCCCCGCGCTTGTAGACGGCCGAGCCGAACATCTGCTCCCGGCCCGGCTCGACCGACGGCTGCGTCCAGTCGGTCGCCGCGTACTGGATCTCGAAGTTGCGCTGGGCGGTCCGGCCGCCGTCGTGTTCCTCCCACAGCCACTCGGCGTAGCTGGCGAAGCCCTCGTTGAGCCAGATGTCGCCCCACCTGGTCAGCGACACGCTGTCGCCGAACCACTGGTGCGCCAGCTCGTGTGCGACGACGCTCGGGTTCGGCCGGTCGTCCGCGAAGAAGCCAGGCCCGTAGACCGGCCGCGACTGAGTCTCCAGCGCGTACCCGACCCGGTCGTCGGCGATCACGATTCCCCCGTACGAGTCGAACGGGTACGGGCCGAAGCGGCTGGCCAGGAAGTCGACGATCGCACCGGTGCGGGCCAGCGAGGTGGCCGCGCCGCCGGTCGCCGGCAGGCTCGCGGCCACCGCCGTGACCATCGGTCGGCCGGCGTGCGTGCCGGTCACCACCCGGTAGTCACCGATCACGAGCGTGCTCAGGTAGCTGGCCATCGGGGCGCGCTCCGACCAGCGCCAGGTGGTCCAGCCGTCGGCACTGCTCTTCGGCCCGGGTACGCCGTTGCTCAGCGCGGCCAGGCCGTCCGGGACGGTCACCGCCAGGTCGTAGGTGGCCTTGTCCGACGGGTGGTCGTTGACCGGGAACCAGGTGGCGGCCGAGTCGGGTTGGCCGAGCGCCACCGCGCCGTCGGCGGTGTGCAGGAAACCGCCGCTGCCCAACGCCCCGTCGTCGACGGCGGTGGGGACTCCCGCGTACTCGACCGTCACGGTGAACTGCCGACCGCGCGGAAGTCCGGCGCGGGGCGTGACCACCAACTCGCCGTCGCCGCGCCGGTGCTCGGCCGCCGCGTCACCCACGCTGACCGCGCCGACGTCCAGGCCGACCAGGTCCAGGTTGAACCGGGACAGGTCCTGGGTGGCGGTGGCCGTGATGACGGCTCGACCGGTCAGCCGGTCGGTCGACGGGTCGTAGCGGACGTCGAGGCCGTAGTGCCCGACGTCGTAACCGCCGTTGCCGTGCCCCGGCACGTACGGGTCGCCGACGTCGGCGGCACCGGGCCGGAAGCCGTCGCGGTCGTCGCCGGTACAACCGGTGGCGGCCAGCCCGATCGCGCAGGTCAGCGCCGCGACGCGCAGTCTCCGTCCGGTCAGGACCATGCCCACCCCTCCTGCGGCGTTACGGCCTTCTGCCGCGTTCCGGTTTTCTGCCGCCGCCTGGTCAGGACGAGCGTAGTCAGCATCGCGGACCGCACGGCCGGTATCGACGATCATCAGTGACTTTCGTCGAATCAAACAAAAGCTGCCGTCGATCGAACCTTTCTTTCGACTTAGACCGACGTTAGTGTCTGTCTCCGACCACCGTCGCGAAAGGTGGAACCATGCCAGACC
>NZ_QGSY01000150.1 GCF_003857035.1 Micromonospora arida | reverse complement strand
GGTCACGTCGCCGCGCTGGTGGGCGCCTCGGCGTGCGCGGTGGTGCCGCTGGTCAGTGGGCGGGCGGGGGGCTCGCCACTGCTGGCCGGGGTGCCGCTGTTGCTGGTCGCGCTGACCGGGTTCGGTGCGGCCTGGCTCGTCGGGGGGCCGGCGCTGCGGGCGGTGGCGGCCGGGCTGCTGGTGCCGGTGCTCGCCGCCGCCCTGCTGCGTCCGGTGGCGGAGTTGCGGCCGTCAGTGCTGCTGCTCGCGGCGGCGACTGTGGCGCTGGGGATGGCCGCCGCCGTGCGGCTCCTGCCGGCGGTGGCGGCGGTGGACGGTGGCGGCGGTTGGCGGACCGGTCCGCGGGCGGGTGCGCTGTTCGTCACGGCGGGCACGGCGCAGGTCACCGTGTTGATCACCATCGGGCTGGCGCCCGCCGCCGTCGGCCGGTCGCTGCCGCCCTGGGGCGGGGCTGGGACGGGGCCGGACCTGCGCTGGGGTTGGCAGCTGGCACCCGCGGTGGCGCTGGCGATCGGCGCGACGGTGCTCCTGCTGCCCCGTGGCGCGCGGGCGGTGCTCGCCACGGCCGGCGCGGTGGCGGTGCTGTTCGCCGTACCCGCCGGCTGGTCGGCCTCCTGGCCTCAGGTGGTGGCCGTCGACCTGGTCGGCGGGGTCGCGCTGCTGCTCGCCGTACTGGCCCGCCCGAGCACCCCACCGGTCGCCCTGCGCACCCGTGCGCTCGGCGGTGCCGTCCTGCTCGGGCACGGGCTGCTGGTCGCCCTGGCCTCCCCGACCGGTGCCCTGGTGGCGCTCGTCGTGCTTGCCGTGGTCGGGCTGGCACTGGCTGTCCGACGGGGGGTCGGCGCGTACCGGGAGGTGGCCGGTACGGGGCTGGTGGTCGGGCAGCTCGCGCTGCCCGGGATCGCTGCGGTGGCGATGTTCGCCGCGGGCGGGCCGCCCTGGTGGCAGGCCCGGCTCGCGCTGGCCGCCGCCGGGCTGTCGCTGGTCGCGGCGCTCGCGGCCCGCCGCCACCGGGCGGAGCTGATGGGGTACGCGGTGACGGGCGCCGTCGCCGCGGTGACCGTGCCCGGCCTCGCGCCGCTGGTCGGGGCGGGTGACGAGCCGCTCGTGCTGTACGCGGCTCTGGCCGCGCTGGGTGTCGCGTTCGTCGTTCACCTGCTGCCGTCGGCGAGCGTCTCCGACCAGGCGGCCCGCGGGGCCCGGCCGGCGGCCGACGGGCGCGGGTCGGCCCGGTCGGCGCTGTTGCTGGTGGCCGGCGCAACGCTGGCGGTGGTCGCCGTCCTGGCAGCCCTGCCGACGGTGCTGACCGCGCTCGGGTCGCCCTACGGCGGCTGGAACCCGGTGTGGTCGGGGGTGCCCACGGTCGTCGCCGACCCGTCGGTGCTTCCGGTCGGGTTTGCGCTGGTCGTGCTGGCGGTGGCCGGCGCGCTGGCCGGTCGGCGGGTCGGCCTGCCGGTGCCGCCCGCGCTGCCGTTCGTCGCGGCGGCGCTGCCGGTGCTGCTCATCGCGATCGGCGCGCCGTGGCCGGTGCTGCCGGCCGCCGTTCTGCTCGCCGGCCTGGCCGCCCTGCTGTTCACCGCGCTGACGGAGGCCCGCCCGGCGCTCACACCGGTCGCCGTGCCGGTGGGCGCGGTGCTGGTGGCCTCCGGTGTGCTCGGTCTGCTGGCCACCCGGGCGGGGACGCTCGCGGCCGAGGGGGCGCTGCTGGTGGCGGCGGTCGCGGTCGCCACCGGGGCGCGCCGGTTCGAGGTACGGGTCGCCGGTTGTCTCGCCGCCGTGGGCGCGGCGTCCGCGTTGGCGGTGACCGCCCCGCTCGCCGCCGGGCTGCCGGTGCGGGCTGCCGCGTACCCGCTGCTGGCGGTGGCCGGGTTGGTGCTTGCCGCCGCGGCGGTCACCCCGGCGCGGGTCCGGCTCGGACGGGTGCTGGACGCCACCGCGCAGGCCGTCGCGCTGGTGGCGGCGGTGCTCGCCGTCGAGGTGGCGCGGCACCTCGCCACCGTCTGCGTGCTCTGGGGTGTCGCCGTGGCGCTGCGACTGCTGCGCCGGGGCGAACCAGCCGGCCGGCGGTGGGCGTTCGCCGGGATCGCCGCCGGCAGCGAGTTGCTCGGGGCCTGGGTGCTGCTCGCCGCCGGTGGGGTCACCGTGCTGGAGGCGTACACCCTGCCCGCCGCGGCGCTCGCCGTCGGAGCGGGTCTGTTGGCGCTGCGCACCCAGCCGGGGCTGACCAGCTGGTCAGCCCTCGGCCCGGGGCTGGTCGCTGCGTTGCTGCCCAGCCTCGTGTCGGTGCTGGCCGGGGCGGACCCGCAGCCGTGGCGGCGACTGCTCCTCGGCGCCGCGGCGACCGGGGCGGTGCTGGCCGGCGCGACCCGCCGGTGGCAGGCGCCGGTGCTGCTCGGCGGCGGGGTGCTGACGCTGTTGGCGCTGCACGAGATGGCCCGGGGGTGGGATCTGCTGCCCCGGTGGATCTACCTGGGAGTCGGCGGGCTGGCGCTGGTCGGGCTCGCCGCAACCTACGAGCGGCGGCGACGTGACCTGGCTCGACTGCGCGCCGCGGTGGGCCGACTGAGCTGAGTCGAACCAGTAGGGGTAGGGCCTGCCCTACCCCCCATTCGGGGGCTGTCGGGGTTACTCACCGCTACCGCGATCGAGACACTTGACATTAAGCCCGAACCACCCCGGTGCGGGCGCAAGCGGAACGGGAGCAGCGATGGCGCTCGGAGCGGTGGCGGAACCGCCGGTACGACGGCGAGGCAGTGACTACGCACAGTTGTCCCGACGGATCAGCCAGGCGGGCCTGCTGGAGCGGCGTCCCGGCTGGTATGTCACCCGCATCGTGCTCACCCTCGGCGCCTTCGTGGCCGGCTGGGTGGCCGTGTTCCTGCTCGGCGACTCCTGGTGGCAGCTCCCGCTCGCGGCGCTGATGGCGGTGGCCACCACCCAGGTCGCGTTCCTCGGTCACGACGCCGGGCACCGGCAGATGTTCCGTCGGCGTGGCCCCAGCGAGGTGGTGGGGCTGTTCGCCGGCAACGCGGCGGTCGGGCTCAGCTACGGCTGGTGGGTCGACAAGCACAACCGGCACCACGCCAACCCGAACCACGAGGACGAGGACCCGGACGTCGGCGCGGGTGCCCTGGTGTGGACGCCCGAGCAGGCGTTGGAGACCCGGGGGATCGGTCGCTGGATGGCCAAGCGGCAGGCGTACCTCTTCTTCCCGATGCTCCTGCTGGAGGGGCTGAACCTGCACGTGGCGAGCATCCGGGCGATCATCGGTCGGGAGCCGAACGGCGGGTACACCGTCCCGATGCGACACCGGGCGGTCGAGGCGGCGCTGCTCGTCGCGCACACCGCCGCGTACGTGGCGCTGCTGTTGGCGGTCATGTCCCCGGTCAAGGCGCTGCTCTTCGCCGTCGTGCACCAGGCGCTGTGGGGTCTCTACATGGGCTGCGCGTTCGCGCCGAACCACAAGGGCATGCCGATGCCGACCGCCGAGGACGAGTTGGACTTCCTGCGTAAGCAGGTGCTGACCTCCCGCAACGTGCGGGGCAGCCGACTGGTGGACACGGCGTTGGGTGGTCTCAACTACCAGATCGAGCACCACCTGTTCCCGAACATGCCGCGTGCCAACCTGCGCCGGGCCCAGCCGATCGTCCGGGCCTACTGCGTCGAGCAGGGCATCCCGTACGCGGAGACCGGGCTGGTCGAGTCGTACCGGCAGGCACTCGCTCACCTGCACGAGGTGGGGCGGCCGCTGCGCGGCTGAACGGCAATGGCCGCTGCGCGGCTGAACGGCAATGGCCAGTGCGCGGCCGTTACGAGGACTGAGTGATGGGGCGGGCATCTGATGATGCCCGCCCCATCGCCGTATTCCTGGACCGCGACGACCCAGATCGTCAAGGATAAGGCGAACCGATTGATGAAGTGAGACCCGAGGAGGGTTCGGTCAGGGATTGATCCGGACCGGTGGCGCGTCCGGCTCGCCAGACGCGCCACCGGTAGGGTCTGGTCATGGCAGACCTGCTCACCGCGGACGCGGTGCGAGAAGAGCTGGGCCGATTGCCCGACTGGTCGGGTGACCCGACCGCCATCGGTCGTACCGCTCAGCTCGGCAGTTTCCCGGCGGCCATCGCTGTGGTGGACCGGGTGGCGACGGTGGCCGAGGAGCTCGACCACCATCCCGACATCGACATCCGATGGCGGACCCTGACCTTCCGCTGTGTCACGCACTCGGCCGGTGGGGTCACCCACCGGGACATCGAGCTGGCCCGGCAAATTGACGACATCGTCCGGAGTGCGGCATGAGATTCGAGATCAGCAAGGTTCTGGATGCCATCGAGGGTCGGGTCTGCACGGACCCGTCACTGGCCCGAGCCGTGGTCGACCTGGCCGAGGTGATTCGCTACCAGGACATCGACGGTGGTCGGCCGGCCAGCCTGCTACGCCTCGGCATGGTCATCGACGCGCTCTCCCGTGAGCTGGAGGAGGACAGCGTCCAGGTCTACGCGGTGGTGCACCGGGCGTTGCTCTCCGACGCCGACCTCACCTCGAACGAGCGGATGGTGGTCCGGCGCTGGGCCGACGACGGGCTCGTCGAGGTGCTCGACAACCCGGGCGACCGGATGCTGGAGGTCGCCGACCTGCTCGGTCTGCCGGTGCTCAGCCGGGTCCGCTTCGACGGGCTGCGCGGGCGTTTTCCGTGGCTGGTCGAGCAGCCTGGCCGGGTCGTCGCGCCGGTGCCGGGCGCCGGTGGGCCGGTGTTCATCGCGCACGTCGGTGGTGGGCACTCGCCGGTGGCCGGCAAGCGTTCGCCGACCGGCGTCAAGCTGCTGGCTCGCCAGTGGCGCTGCCCGGAGTCGGGCTGCGCGCTGTTCGGCGGCGGTGGTGGGGGTGGCGCGTTCGCCGACCTGGCCGGTGGTGCCGACCGCAGCCCCGCCGCGCAGCCGCCGCCCGCGTTGCGCAACGGCGTGCCGACCTGTCCCCGACACGGCGTACGGCTCGGTGACGGCGGCCCGCGTCCGCGTACGGAGGTGCTCGCGGTGCGCGTCGGCGGCCTGGTCCGGCGGCGGTTCGTGCTCAGCGAGGAGCAGCCGGTCGTGGCTGGTCGGGCTCCCGAGCAGGACGGCGGGATCATGCTCGGGCAGTGGCTCAACGATGAGGCCCGGCGCTGGATCAGCCGTGGTCACGTCCGCTTCGAGCTGCGGGTCGGCGAGGTCATCGTGACCGACGTCAGCACCAACGGCTCGGGCATCCGGCCGGGCGGTTCGATGACCGAGTCGGACCGGATCCCGCTGGCGCCGCAGCAGTCCCGGGTGCTGGGCGAGAACGACATGATCGAGCTGTACCCGGGGGTGCAGATCGGTCGGGCCGAGGAGTTGCCCACCGGTGCCCCGTTCACTCCCACCTCGGTGATGGCCGAGGCACCGACGATGGCGATGCGCCTGCCCCGCCCCTGACGCGAAAGGCGGGCGTCGGAACTCCGACGCCCGCCTTTCACCACGTTCCTTGGTCAGCCGGCCAGCACCTCGGTCAGCTGGGCCACCGCCAGGTCGATCTCCTCCTCGGTGATCACCAGCGGTGGGGCGAGCCGGATGGTGGAGCCGTGGGTGTCCTTGGCGAGGACTCCGCGTGCGGCCAGCCGCTCACACGCTTCCCGACCACTCATCAGCGCCGGGTCGATGTCCAGACCGGCCCACAGGCCACGGACGCGTACCCCGACCAGGCCCTTGCCGAGCAGCCCCTCCAGGCCGGCCCGCAGCCGCTCACCCAGCTCGGCCGAGCGGCGCTGGAACTCGCCGGTGGCCAGCAGCCGGACCACCTCGATCGCCACCGCGCAGGCGAGCGGGTTGCCACCAAAGGTGGAGCCGTGCTGGCCGGGCTTGAGGACGCCGAGCACGTCGGCGTTCGCGGCCACCGCGGACACCGGCACGATGCCGCCGCCGAGCGCCTTGCCGAGCAGGTACATGTCCGGCACGACGCCCTCGTGGTCACAGGCGAAGGTCGCGCCGGTACGCCCCAGGCCCGACTGGATCTCGTCGGCGATGAACAGCACGTTGCGCTCGGTGCAGACCTGGCGTACGCCCGGCAGGTAGCCCTCCGGCGGCACCACCACACCCTGCTCACCCTGGATCGGCTCCAGCAGCACGGCCACGGTGTTCTCGTTGATCGCGGCGGTCAGCGCGTCCAGGTCGCCGTACGGCACGACAGTGAACCCCGGGGTGTACGGCCCGAAGTCGGCGCGGGCGTCCTCGTCCGTGGAGAAGCTCACGATGGTGGTGGTCCGCCCGTGGAAGTTGCCCTCGGCGACCACGATGTTGGCCTGCCCGGCGGCCACGCCCTTGACCTGGTAACCCCACTTGCGGGCCACCTTGATCCCGGTCTCCACCGCCTCGGCGCCGGTGTTCATCGGCAGCACGAGGTCCTTGCCGCACAGCTCGGCCAGCTCCCGGCAGAAGTCGGCGAACTGGTCGTGGATGAACGCACGGCTGGTCAGCGTCAGCCGGTCCAGTTGGGCGTGCGCGGCGGCGATCAGCTGCGGATGCCGGTGACCGAAGTTCAGCGCCGAGTAGCCGGCCAGGCAGTCCAGGTAGCGGCGGCCGTCCACATCGGTGAGCCAGGCGCCCTCGGCGGACGAGATCACCACCGGCAGCGGGTGGTAGTTGTGCGCGGTCCAGCGCTCGGCGTCCCGGACCGCTCCCGGCGTACGCAGCTTGTCATCCACGATCACTTGCTTGCCTTTCCCTGACGGAGTCGCAGCGTGCAGCACTTCGGTCCGCCGCCGGCCTTACGTAGCTCGGACAGGTCGACCCCGATGGTTTCGTAGCCCCGGTCGCGCAGCTTGGCGGCCAGGTCGGTGGCCTGTGCGGGCAGCACAACGTGCCGCCCGTCGCTGACCGCGTTCAGCCCCAGCACCTCGGCGTCGGCCATGGTGGCGTGCACCGCGTCGGGGAAGAGCCGGCGCAGCACAGCCTGGCTGCCCGGGGAGAACGCCTCCGGCAGGTACGCCACGGTCCGCTCGTCGAGCACGGTCAACGCGGTGTCCAGGTGGTAGAAGCGCGGGTCGACCAGTTGCATGGTGACCACCGGGTAGCCGAAGACCTCCTGCAACTGGGCGTGTGCGGCGTGCGCCGTGCGGAAGCCGGTGCCGGCCAGCAGGTGGTCACCGGCCAGCAGGACGTCGCCCTCGCCCTCGTTGACGTGCTTCGGGTCGTACATCTCAAAGCCGGCGGCCTCGAACCAGGCCCGGTACGCCGGCGCCTCGTCGGCGCGCTGCGGGTCGCGGAACTGCACGGCCATCGCCTTGCCGTCGATCACGGTGCCGCCGTTGGCGGCGAAGACCATGTCGGGCAGGCCGGGCACCGGAGTGATCTCCTCGACGGTGTGGCCCAGGTCAAGGTATGTCTGGCGCAGCTGCTCCCACTGTCGGACGGCCAGCGCGGCGTCGACCGGCGCGCTCGGGTCCATCCAGGGGTTGATCGCGTAATCGACGGCGAAGTACGTCGGCCGGCACATCAACAGGCGCTGGCTGGTGGCGTCCATCGTCATTGTCCTGCTCCCAGGGGTCGGGCGCGCCCGGCCACCGTGGCCCACGGGCTGGCGCCGTTGCTCAACGGTATGCGGCGTCAGCGGCAGGATCCACCACCGAGAGTTGCGCAGACCGAAGATTCGTTGCGTCTGGGCGGCATGGAGCTGCCAATCGTTGCGCGGTGATGGCGCGGGTTGGGGTTTCGTGTTTCCGGCCACCTGCCGCAGGGCCTTCGCGGGGCCTTTGCTCTGCTGCCTTATCTGCGCCACCCGCGGGCCCGGATGCCGGACCTGCGAGTGGCGCATTGGGGGCAGCAGAGCAAAGGTGGCAGGCAGGGGCGGGCGGCCCTTCGCTGTCCGCAGGGCTTCCGGTCGGGCCGGCGAGCCATCCCCAGGAAAGGAACTGCCAGGCCCCGGACACACTTCAGGGGCGGCGAACCGCCGCCCCTGAAAGGGTGTCTCCCGGCCGGTGAACCACCGGACTGATCGGGCTGCCGGCGAACCGCCGGCTTTCGCCGGTGGATCACCGACGAGCGGAACAGTGCCCGCTAGAAACGATCCACAAACTGTGAGTCGAGCCACTCCCGGAAGCGCGGCACCCAGTCGCCGTCGGTGGTCGGCCAGTCGAACTGGCCGGTCATCGCGAGCACCCCGATCACGACCGCGGCCAGCCCGATCAGCACACCGAAGAGCGCGTCGGTCTTGCCGGCGACGTGCCGGCGACGGGTGGCCATCAGGCCGAGCACCGCGAGCACCGCACCGAACGCGCCGAGCCCGATGCCGTACCCGGCCAGGGTCCCGGTCAGCACGAACATCGCGCCGGCGACCGAGACGATCAGGCCGAGGGTGGCGAGCAGGCTGGCCCGCGGCTTCGGGCCACGCGTCACCGGCGGCTCGGGCGTGCCCACGCCCGGGGTCGGGTCGACCGGGCGGTCGGTGGTGACCCGGTCGGCGGTGTCGGGCCGACGGGTGGTGCTGTCGAGGTCGGCGTCCCGCTCGGCGGCACGCGCCGTGGTCGGGACGACGGTGGGCCGGGACTCGGTCTCCACCTTGTTGGCGGTGCCGGTGCGGGGCTCGGGTGTGACCGGGCTGGTCGTGCCGTTCACCGGCTCGGGTGCGACCGGGCGGGCCGTGCCGCCGTTCACGGGTTCGGGTGCGACCGGGCGGGAAGCGGTGCCCCGGGACTCGGTCTCCACCGGTCGCGCGGTGGCGGCGCGGGCCACGGCCGCCCGCTCATTGGCCCGCCGCTCGGCCTCGCTGGTCTGGCCGCCGGTCGCTTCGGCGCTGCGGTACGTCGTCTGGTCGGCGTCCCGGTCGGTGACCACCGGGCGGCCGACGCTGTCGTCGGACTGACCGGTCTCGGTGACCGGGGTGTCGCGGCCGTCCACGCGGCCGTCGAGGTTCTCGTCCCGCGTCGGTGCCGGCTCGGACCGGCGGGACAGCGAAGGAATCCTGACCACTACACACCTCCTGATGAATGCGTGGTGGCCGACGGAAAGGGTGGCACCCACGCGGTGTCGGCCCTCAAATACCCACCTGGGCGTTTCCTGACACCAATCCTGGGTACGCCCGCCGAAGCCGGCCCGGTCCGGTCTTGATCGGCTCGGCATTCTGGAAGTCGCGGTGTCCCGCCTACCTGGACACCCCGGTTTCCTTGAACCCGAGTCGATCAGCGGCGGATCGCGGTGGACCTGCCCGGTGGGGCGTGAGCACGGAAGCGGCGCGCAGCAGCCGCACGCCGGCCTGCTGCACGAACACCTCCCGCTTGTCGACGGCACGGCCCTTGTCGTTCAGTACGTAACCCGTCAGCCACACCTAACCGTGGTAGGTCCCGCAGGCCTTCGGAAGGGCGTCGACCGAGCCGACCACCGTCTATCTGGAGAACATCACCGGGGCGCTCTATCTGGACAAGCCAGCCGAGGTTGCCGCCTTCGAACATGTCTGGTCGGACCTGGAAGCGCTCGCCTCGGGTGAGGCAGAATCGGAGAAAATGATCACTTCGGTCATCGAGGAGCATCATGACTGATCTTGCCGGTGCCACCTGGCGTAAGAGCACCCGCAGCGGCAGGAGTGGCGGCAACTGCGTCGAGGTGGCCGACAACCTCCCCGACGTCGTGGGCGTACGCGACAGCAAGGACCCGACCGGCCCCGCGCTGACCTTCGCCCCAGCGACCTGGGCCGCGTTCGTCAGCGGCGTCACGGTGCAGCGCCAGGGCTGACCCGCCAGGAACCGCGCCAGCCCACCTCGATCGACTCGCCTTCCTGGAAACCGGGGTGTCCCGCTCATCGCAACACCCCGGTTTCCTGAAACCCGAGTCGATCAACAGCGGTGGCACCGAGTCGATCGGAGTGCTGGGGAGTCAGTCGGTCCGGCCGGGCGGAGTCGGTCAGTGCGCGGTCCGGTCGGGCGGGGTCGGTCAGCGTGCGGTCCGGTCGGGCGGGGTCGGTCAGCGTGCGGTCCGGTCGGGCGGGGCTGGCTATCCTTGGCACCTGTGCCAGAGGGACACACGATCCATCGCCTGGCGGCCCGGCACGCCGAGTTGTTCGCCGGGGACAAGCTGCACGCCGCCAGCCCGCAGGGCCGCTTCGCCGAGGGCGCAGCCCAGCTCTCCGGGACCGTGCTGGAAGGCACCGAGGCGTACGGGAAGCACCTGCTGCACCACTACGCCAGCGAGCTGACGTTGCACGTACACCTCGGGTTGTACGGCAAGTTCACCGACGGGCCGGGGGAGCCGCCGGAGCCGGTCGGGCAGTTGCGACTACGGCTGGCCAGCGACCGACACTGGCTCGACCTGCGCGGGCCCACGGCCTGTGAGCTGCTCACCCCACCCGAGGTGGCCGCGCTGCGGGACCGCCTCGGGCCGGATCCGTTGCGCGCCGATGCCGACCCGGAGCGGGCGTACGCCCGGATCGCCCGCAGCCCCACCCCTCTCGCCGCGCTGCTGCTGGACCAGTCGGTGGTGGCCGGCACCGGTTTGATCTTCGTTACCGAGGCGCTGTTCCGGGCCGGGCTGCCGCCGACGATGCCCGGCCGACAGTTGACCAGGACCGGCTGGGACGCGCTCTGGGGCGACCTGGTCGGCTTGATGCGGCTCGCGGTCGAGCACGGCCGGATCGACACGGTCCGCGACGCGCACCTGCCGGAGGCGATGGGCCGGCCGGCGCGAGTGGACCGGCACGGCGGCGAGGTGTACGTCTACCGCCGCCCGGGAGCACCGTGCCACGTCTGCGGCACCGAGGTCAGCCGCGGCGAGTTGGCCGGCCGCAACCTGTACTGGTGCCGTACCTGCCAGTCCGGCTGAACAGCCCTGCC
>NZ_QGSY01000183.1 GCF_003857035.1 Micromonospora arida | reverse complement strand
CACGGCGCCGCCGACGCCGCCGCCGTGGTGGCGGTTCCGGTGCGGACACCCCGGCCGAGGCGACCGCGGACTGACCACCAGCCACACCTGACATCCCCCGCACCGCCTCGCGCGGCGCGGGGGATGTTCCCTTCTCCCACCCCACCTGCCGAAGATGGAACGATGCCGCAACCACTGGACGCCGCCCTGACCGAGGTTCGGGCGCTGCTGCTCGACCCCGCGCTGACCCGGGCGGTGGCCGCCGGACGTCGACGCGGTCGCCGACCCACCGTTGAGCGGGCCGAGCTGCGGCCGGTGCGGCTCAAGGCCGGGCCCCGGATGCAGATCACCACGTCCGACGGTGCTCGCCCCTACACCCGCAACCTCGCCTCCGGTCCGGAAGCCGCTGCGGCGATCGACGAACTGCTCGCCGAGCCGTTCGGCAACTGGCACGTCGAGACTGCCGACGCGACCCTCCAACTGCGGGTGACCAAGTCCGGCGAGGCGCAGGTGCACCGGGCCGCGACGTCCCGTCCGGCGGCGACGCCCACCGGAAACGACCGGACGAAGGAATACCTGCTCGACCCCGGCGACCCGATCTTCGCCGAGATCGGCGGTTCGGCGGCCAAGCGCCGCCAGGTGGACGCGTTCCTGCGGGCCCTGGCCGCGACCCTGCCCGACGACCTGACCGGTCCGCTACGGGTGGTCGACCTGGGCTGCGGCAACGCCTACCTGACGTTCGCCGCGTACCGCTACCTGACGAGTCGGGGGCTCGACGTCCAGCTGGTCGGCGTGGACGTCCGGGAGGACCAGCGGCGTCGCAACACCGAGCTGGCACAGCGGCTGGGCTGGGCCGACCAGGTCAGCTTCGTGGCCGGGACGATCGCCGACGCCGTCGTCGACCCCGCCCCCGATCTGGTGCTGGCGCTGCACGCCTGCGACACCGCCACCGACGAGGCGCTCGCCCGCGCGGTGCGCTGGGAGGCCCGCTGGGTGCTGGCCGCGCCGTGCTGCCACCACGATCTGGCGAAGCAGCTCCGCGCCCACCCCACCCCGGCACCGTACGAGCTGCTGACCCGGCAGGGCATCCTCCGCGAGCGCTTCGCCGACGTGCTCACCGACGCGCTGCGCGCCGGGCTGCTGCGGGTGCACGGGTACCGGACCGAGGTGGTGGAGTTCGTGGACTCGCAGCACACCCCACGCAACCTGCTGATCCGCGCCCGTCGTACCGGTGCCGAGGCGTCCGAGCCGCAGCGCGCGGAGTACCGCGAGCTGGTGGACCAGTGGCAGGTCACTCCCCGGCTGGAGACCCTGCTGGCCATCGGAGAGACGCCCGTCTCCTAGCTAGCGTCGGCGGTCCCGGCCACCGTTGCGCTCGCTGGCACCACTGTCGAGGACCGACACCCGGTCGGGGGCGGGCCGCTGGGCGGCCCACTCACCGTCGCCCGGGTGCGGCCGGGAATGGTACGACCTTGCCCTCGGTCTCGGCGTTGCCGGCCGCCACGAACGCGTTCCAGGAGATGTCGACCAGCAGCTTCTTCACCTCGGCGTGCCGGATGGCGGCGTTGTGTTGCAACGCCATCCGGGCGCCGAGCAGGACCGCGACGAGCGTGGTGGTGATGGTGCCGGTGGCGACCAGCACCTCGAGACCGGTCGCGGAGTCGGTGCGGAGCACCAGGACCAGCAACCAGATCCAGAACGCGGCGGCGAAGACGCCGGCCTTGGCGACGAAGAAGAGGCTCACCGCACCGGGCAGGTACGGCTGGGGGCGGCTCGATTCGGCCATGGTGCTCCTCGGCAGTGATCCGGTCGGAGGCGGCAGGCGGCAGGCGACAGACGCGATGTCGGGACCGGCACCGAGCTTAATGGAAGAACGATGAAGATCGCTAAATGCAATTTTCGTTCTGCACACATGCTTCCGGAGAAAGTCTCGCCCACGGGACAGTTTGTGCGGTCAGTCAATTGTTTACAGCTCCGGGCGTACTACCCTCGGAAGGCGCATCGTCCCGGTGCTCCGGTGGGAGGGGAAGACACACAGGGATGGGATCCGCCGACGTATCACCGCAGATGGCCTTCGCCCGCTTCGTCCGGCGCGCCATCGATGACGCTCGCGACGAACGTGGCTGGACCGTGACTGATCTTGCCTCGCACACGGGCGTGGGCCGCTCCACCGTCTTCCGCTGGCTGGCCGGTGACTGGCAGGACTATCCCGAGTTGGCCAAGGTGCGCGGCTTCTGCGCCGCACTGGATCTGCCGGTCGCCGCCGCGTTCCGCGCGCTCGGGCTGCCCGACGCCGGCCCCATGCCCCGCCGCCGCCACGACGACGGCCCGGTCGAGGCCGACGTCCGGGCCATCCTGGACCGGCTGGCCGACCCCACGGTCCCCGCCGAGGAGAAGCACCACATCCGCGACCTGCTCCGCTACCTGGCCCGCCGCCCCATCCGCCGAGCCGGCTAGGGCGTGTCCTGCCGATCTGGCAGCGGTCGATCGTTGACAAGAGGCGCCGGGAACGTCATTCGCCCGATGCGCCGGTCGCGCCGTACCGTGCGGCGATGGTCTTGACGGCCTCGTCGACCACCTGCGCGATGCGTACGGCGCTCACCTCCCAGCCCGGCACGAGGAGCTTCGGCCAGAAGACGTAGTTGGAGATCATGCCCAGGAACTGGGTGGCTGCGACGTCCACGTCCTCAATCCGCACCGTTCCCGCCTCGTGCTCGGCGAGGAGGTAGCCGCGTACGGACTCGAAGTAGGGCATCTTCCCCTGCGAGAACTGCGCGTGGGCCAGTTCGGGGAACCGCGGCAGCTCGGCGATGACGATCCGGAACAGGTCGGTCATCTGGGGTCGGCTCAACAGCTCGGCGTAACGGCGACCGATGGCGCCGAGCCCGTCAACGACGTTGCCGGCCGGCGGAGGCTCCCCCTCGTCAGCGGTTGACCAGGACTCGGTGACGATCGCGTCGAACAGCGCGGCCTTGCTCGGGAACTGCTTGAACAAGGTGGCCCGCGAAACGCCCGAGCGCTCCGCTATCCGCGCCAGCGACGTCCGGTCGTAGCCCAACTCGAGGAACAGTGCGGTCGCGGCCGCCACGATCAGCGCGCGCTTCTCCTGGGCGACGCGCTGGTGGTACGTCGTCACAACCCTGCTCATGGACCGAGCATACGAGGTGAGTGGCTTGACTCACCATTGCTGCCGGCGTAGCGTCGGGGCAGTGGTGAGTCGCTTGGCTCACCATCGGCCGGCGTTCATCGCCGATGATCCCGGTCGGACACCCCCCGTGCCGAAGGAACATCTGATGAACCGCTTCGACAACCAGACCGTGCTCGTGACCGGCGGGACCGGCGGCCAGGGCTCGAGCCACGTACGCGCTTTTCACGCAGAGGGAGCGAACGTGGTGATCGGCGACATCGACGCCGAGCGCGGCGCCGCTCTCGCCGACGAACTCGGGCCTCGTGCTCGCTTCACCCGCCTCGACGTCACCGACGAGAGCTCGTGGTCCGCCGCTGTGCTGGCCGCCGAAGGCGCCTTCGGCGGCCTGAACGTGCTTGTCAACAATGCGGGTGTCCAGAACCCGCCGGTGCCGATCGAGAACACGGAACAGGCCACGTGGTCCCGCATCCTCGACATCAACCTCACGGGGACCTTCCTCGGCATCAAGGTCGCCACCCCGGCTCTGCGCCGCGCCGCAGGGGGAGCCATCGTCAACATCGCCTCGACCATGGGCCTGGGCGGCACGGCTCACTACGCGCCCTACGTCGCCAGCAAGTGGGCCGTACGAGGACTCACCCGGACGGCAGCGCTCGAACTCGGCCGCGACCACATCCGTGTGAACACCATCCACCCCGGCGTGATCTCGACACCCTTCGTCCTTGAACCGGCGGCTGGCGCCACCGCGGCGATCGCCGACTTCTACTCACCCGAGCCGTTCGCCATCCCCCGCCTCGGCGAGCCGACCGACGTCACCCGTCTTCTCCTCTTCCTCACGTCATCGGACGCGTCGTTCATCACCGGTTCCGAGTACGTCATCGACGGTGGGCTCCTCCTCGGTCCCGCTCTCCAGAGCGAGGCCGCATGAGCACTCCAGACACGACCGGATCGAACGACTCCGACGCGCCTTTGTCCCACCTGCCCGATCCGATCCGGCGAGCCGTCGAGATCACACCCGCCGCGGGCACCAGGGAACGGATCATCGACATCACGACGCTGGGGCGTCGCACCGGCCGGCCACGCCGCATCGAGATCTTCTTCTACCGAGCCGCGGGCGCAACCTACCTGTGCAGCGGCGCCGGCGGCGCCGCGACCGACTGGCACGCGAACCTTCTCGCCAATCCCAACTTCACCTTCCACCTCAAGAACGGGATCGCCGCAGATCTGCCCGCACGGGCCACGCCGGTCACCGACCCAGCCGAACGTCAGGCCGTGCTGGCGGAAATCGTCGCGGACCTCAATCAGCCCCACGACCCCGGGACCATCCGGCCGACACGGCTCGAAGATTGGGCCGAAAGCCGGCTGATGCGCATCAGCTTCCGCCGGCGACCGTAATCGCGGGTCCCTCGACAGATGGACGACTCTCGTCCCGCCGTCGACGCCTCCCGAGCGGCAGTAGCTTCATGACCACCGGGCCGGGGCCGAGGCCTAGGAGACGGTCAGGGTGAACTCGGCGGTTCGGACTTCGGCGTTCACCTGGAAGTCGAGGTAGAGGCGGTAGCGGCCCGGGCCGGGGGTGGTCAACCAGAACTTGATCTGACCGTCCACCAGCTCGGTCTCCGGGTGCACGTGCAGATAGCCGAGGTCGCCCTCGCGCAACGCCACCAGATGCCCGTACGCCCCGAGGTACCGCTCCAGCGGAGCTGCGCCGCCAGCACCGTCGACCCGGAAGGTCAGCGGCACGGTCGCCCCCGGCTGCGGGGTGCCCTGGTAGCCGACGGTGAAGCCGTCCACGGTCGTCGAGGTGGCCGGCCCCGGCAGTGGACGGGGCCGGTAGTCGCCGGGTGCCACCAGGTCCGTGCCGAGGGTCACCGCGGTCTGCGCGCCGTTGTCGGCGACCACTGTGAAATCGGCGTACGCGCGCCAGAGGCCGGGCTGCCCGAGGGTCAGCGGCACCGACCAGGTGCCGTCCGCCGCCATGGTCGGGTGCAGATGCTGGTAACCGGTCAGGTCCCGCCGGACGACGATGAGGTGCATCGGCTTGTCGTGCACGATGGCGAACCGGGTCACCGGCCGACGTTGCGCGTCGCGCACCTGGAAGCGGAGCTGACCAGGGCGACCCGCCGTGAATTCGCTGGTCAGGGGCGTCAGGGTGAACCCGGCCGAGCTGACCGCCAGACCGCCCGGCTCGGTGGGCGCGCCCTGATCGGTGGTGATGGCACTGCCGTGGTTGTGCGGAGCGACGCCCGGTGGGTCGGTGTGCTCGGCGGCCAACGACGGGCTGCCGGTGGCGGCGCCTGTGGTGTTCAACCGGCCGAGGCCGAAGCCGAGCAGCACCGCCAGCACCAGCCCTCCGACGACCAGCGCCAGCCGGAGAGTGCTCCGGTCCGGCTCGGCGGGGCCCGGGTCAGCCATGGCCGACGCCCCGCGCCTGGCCGGCCTCGCCGCCAGCGGTCCTGCCCGCAACGGTGCGCGCACGGGTGACGGGCTGCTGGTCGGTCATGCCGCCCACGGTACCGCCGCGCCCGGCCGGGTCAGGCCGACGCCCGGACAGCGTGGCGACGGTCGCACTCGACACCGCCCGGGAACTTTCCCACCCGACCGGCGTAGAGCGCGCCGCAGCGCCGCGCGACGGCATGGACGGCGGCGCGGACCCGAGCAGCGCCGAGGAGCAGCGTGAGGACAGCGGGTCAGCCGGCCACGGCGAGGGCGAGCGGGAGCACGTCGGTCGCGCCGGCCCGGCGCAGGGCACGGGCCACCAGCGTCATCGTCCAGCCCGAGTCGATCAGGTCGTCGACGAGCAGCACCGGGCCGTCCAGCCCGGCCAGGGCCTCCGCCAGGGCGCTCGGCACGGTGAAGGTGTCGTGCAGCGCGCGTACCCGTTGGGCGCTGTTGCCGCGCGGCCCGGTCGGGCCGTCGGGGCCGGCCGCGGTGACCTCGCCGAGCAACGGCAGCCGGCCCACGGTGGCGATCCGCTCGGCCAGCGAGCCGAGCAGCCGGGGCCGCCGCCGGGAACCGACCGCGACCACCGCCACCGGCCGACGGGGCCACGGGGAGTCGCCGTGCGCCCACGCCTTCAGCACCTCCACGACCGCGCCGGCGACGTCGTCGGGCACCGGCGCGTCCGGCGCTTCCGGGCCGACGAGAGCGCGCAGCCGGCCACCCCAGCCCAGGTCGGAGAGGCGCCCGACGGCCCGGCCCGGCAGCGCCTGCTCCGCGGGGGCGATCCGGCCCTTGAGGGGTACGCCCACCGCGTCGAGCCCGGTCGGCCAGAGCTTCTTCGGCGCGATCTCCACGCCGGGTCGACCCAGGAAGGTCTGCGCGGCGGCGAGCGCGGCCGTCGACACGTCCGCGGCGAAGAGTGGGTCGGCGCACCTGTCGCATCGGCCGCAGTCAGCCGCCTCGGTGTCGTCCAGGCGTTCCCGTAGATACCGCATCCGGCAGTCGGACGTCGTCGCGTACTCCCGCATGGCCTGTTGCTCGACGGTGCGCGCCTCGGCGACGCGGCGCAACCGGGCCTCGTCGTAGACCCACGGCTCGCCGGTGGCAAGCCAACCACCGCGCACCCGGCGGACCGCGCCGTCCACGTCGAGCACCTTGAGCATCAGCTCCAACCGGGCCCGGCGCAGGTCCACGAGGGGTTCGAGGGCCTGGGTGGAGAGCGGGCGGTCGGTGTGCAGGGCGGCCAGCACGGCCCGGACCTGCTGCTCCGGTGGGAACGCCAGCGAGGCGAAGTAACGCCAGATCGCGGCGTCCTCGACGCCGGGTAGCAGCAGCACCTCGGCGTGCTCGACGGCGCGGCCCGCGCGGCCGACCTGCTGGTAGTACGCGATCGGCGAGGGTGGCGCGCCGAGGTGGACGACGAAGCCCAGGTCGGGCTTGTCGAAGCCCATGCCGAGGGCGCTGGTGGCGACCAACGCCTTGATCTTGTTGTCGAGCAGGTCCTGTTCGGCGGCCCGCCGGTCGGCGTCGTCGGACTGCCCGCTGTACGAGGCGACCGGGTAGCCCCGGGAGCGCAGGAACTCGGCCGTCTCCCCCGCTGCCGCCACGGTCAGCGTGTAGACGATGCCCGAGCCGGGCAGCTGGTCCAGGTGGTCGGCGAGCCAGGCCAACCGGTGCGCCGGGCTGGGCAGGTCGAGCACCCCGAGGCGCAGCGACTCGCGGTCCAGGGTGCCGCGCAGGATGAGGGCGTCGCCCAGCTGCTCGGCGACGTCCTGGGTGACCCGGGCGTTGGCAGTGGCGGTTGTCGCCAGCACGGGCGTGCGCTCAGGCAACTCGGCGAGGAACGTCCGCAGCCGCCGGTAGTCCGGCCGGAAGTCGTGCCCCCAGTCGGAGACGCAGTGCGCCTCGTCGACCACCAGCAGGCCGGTGGTCGCGGCCAACTTCGGCAGGACGCCGTCGCGGAAGTCCGGGTTGTTGAGGCGTTCCGGGCTGATCAGCAGCACGTCCACCCCGCCGGTCTGGATCTCGGCGGTGATCTCGTCCCACTCGTCGAGGTTCGCCGAGTTGATCGTGCGGGCCCGGATGCCTGCTCGCGCGGCGGCCTCGACCTGGTTGCGCATCAACGCCAGCAGCGGCGAGACGATGACGGTCGGCCCGGCCTGGTGGCCCTGCTCGCGGTCCCGGAGCAGGGCGGTGGCCACGAAATAGACAGCCGACTTGCCCCAACCGGTGCGCTGGACGCAGAGCACCCGCCGCCGGTCGACGACCAGCGCCTCGATGGCACGCCACTGATCCTCGCGCAGCCGGGCGTGGTCACCGGCCAGCCGGCGCAGCACCGCCTCGGCCCGTTCCCGTACCGCTGCCCGCTCTGCTGTCTCCACCCGGCATTTCTACCAGCGCCGGACGCTTATCCCCCGGTCCGCGCGGGAGGTTCCGGTCACGATCCCACCGGTGGCTGCGAAACGGGCACCGACGTCGGGGGCAGGAAGACCAGCAGCTCACGGAGGGGTTCGGTGGTGTTCGGAGGCAGCAGACAACGGCCCGCGAACTCTTCCATCGAGGCGTACGGGCCGCGCATCCAACGGTCCACCACGATCTGCCGGCACTGGTGCTCGGTCAGGCCGGGCAGCGTGGCGAGCACCTGCTCCGGGACGGCGTTGACATCGATCAGGCCGCCGTCGTCGAAGCTCCGGGCCAGGTCGGGTCGGCCGATGCTGAGCTCACCGCGCGCCGCCGGGTAGTGGTACAGCAGGTAGCGGGCGTGCTCCCGACGGACGCGCCGCTCGACGTCGACCCGATCGTCCGCGTTCACCCGCTGGCTGCCGGTGATCGCCGCCCAGAGGCCTCGACTGAGCAGGATCACGTGCACCGCCCCGACGACCCAGGTGATCAGCGCCAGGCCGAAGAACGAGAACGCCGTGACGCCCGGAACCTCGGCCTCCGGGTCCTCGACGTTGAGGAGGTTCACCTCGACGGTGATCAGGGCCAGGTAGCCGACACCGGCGATGGCGAGGCGCCAGCTACGCCGCCAGACCGCGTACGCGAGGATCACGACCCAGGTGAGGCAGCCTCCGGAGAGCAGGACGAGTGCCGTACCGACGATCGTGGCAGCCCGGCTCGCCCAGCGCGGCGGCGACATCCTGGCGCGCTTTTCGCCATCGGGGGACGGCGGTGCGGTAACCAGGGTCGACAGGTTCGGCGGGGGGCCGTACACCGGGAACGGCTCCGGGGCGTGAGTCGACAGCGGCGGCGAGCTGACGGGTGGCGGGCCGGCCTGCGGCGGCACGGCCGCAGCTTCCGCTGTGGGCGGCGGCGGCAGTGCCCTGGTCGACGGATCGTCCGGTCGCGCTGGCACTGCCGTCGGCAACCCGGTGGGTGGCCCGGCGGCGGGCGGTGTGGCGAGGGCCGGTGGCCCGGAGCTGGGCCTGGTTGGTTCGACGGCCGTCGACGGCAGTGACACGGCAGTGGGCGGCAGTAGCGCCGGATCGGCCCGCAGGACGCGGCGGTGCAGGTCCTGAAGAACATCGCCAGGCTCGATGCCGTACTCGTCGGACAACAGGGCACGAAAGTCCCGGTACTCGGCCAGCGCCTCGGCCTGCCGCCCGCTGCGATGCAGCGCCAGCATCAACTGGTAACGCAGCCGCTCGCGCAGCGGGAACTCGGCGGTCAACTCCCGCAGCTCACCGACCATCTCCCCGTGCCCGCCCAGGCGTAGCTCCAGGTCGGCCCAGCTCTCCAGCGCGGTGGCCCGCAACTCCAGCCAACGCTGTCGGGCGGAGTCGAAGAACGGCCCGGCGAAGCCGCTGAACGGCTCGCCCTTCCACAACTCCAATGTGGTCTTCAGCTCGGTCACCGCCTCGGCCGTCCGACCCTCGGCGCGGAGCCGCTCGGCCCGACGGATCCCCCGCTCGAATCTGAGGGCGTCGACCGCGTCCGGCCCGAGCCGGAGCTGATAACCGGCGTCGGTGAGCGTCAGCACCTGACCGGGGCTACGCGGAGTGCGCTCGGGCTCCAGCACCCGACGCAGCCCAGCGACATATTTCTGCACCACGTTCGCACCGTTGGCCGGCGGCTCCTCGGGCCACACGGCATCCACGATCTGCGTGGTGGTGACCGGACGGCCGCCAGAGAGCAGGAGCACGGCCAGGACGGCCCGTTGCTTGCCGGCCCCCAGGTCGAGATCCCGGTCGCCGTGCCAGGCCCGCTGGGGCCCGAGAATCTCGAAGCGCAGCTCACCTGACATGCGAGTTCCCGCTCCTGACACCCCACTGCCGGCGCCCCGTCGGTGCACCGCCGTCGAACCGCAGCATATCGGCAGTGGTTCCGCCGTACCGCCCGGCAGCATCTCTCCCGGCAGAAGCCAAGCACCGTCAAGGAAAGAGATCCTGTGATGACGAACGAAACCGGCCACACCGGCACCACCCGGCGGAAGTTCAGCACCCTGGTTGGCGTCATCGCCGCGACCACTCTGCTGGCCGGCTGCGGCCCGGATGCGTCCGGTCCCGCCGCTGGCGGCAACCCGAGCCCAACCCCCACGCCGAAGGAGGCACTGCTCGCCGCGGTGCCGGACGGCACCGAGGGTGCATTCCGGTTCACCGGCAAAGACTCCAGCTCGGACATCTCGGGTGTGGTGGACCCGGCCGCTAAGGGCATGGACCTCACCGCCGCGTACAAGGACCCGGAGCACGGGTTCACCACCCGGATGTCGTTCCTCCTGGTGAAGGAGCAGGTCTGGCTGAAGGTCAAGTTCACCGGCACCGAGGGGCTGACCGGGCTGCCGAAGCTGCCGAACCGCTGGATGGAACTGGACCGCGCCAAGCTGACCGATGGGGAAACGACGCCGACGTACGAGGGCGCTGACGTCGGCAACGCCGGCCCGATCATCGAGGCCGCCACCTCGGTCGAGGCGAAGGACGACCGGACGTACACCGGAGTCGTCGACCTGACCAAGGGTCAGGCCGGCGAGGCCGTCGGCGAGGAGGAGGTGGCGGCCCTGGGTGCGGCGGCCGGGCAGGTCCCGTTCACGGCCGTCGTCGGCCCCGACGGCAACCTCGCCTCGCTCACCCTGGCCATCCCCGCCGCCGGCAAGGCAAAGGCCTGGAAGTACCTGGTGAAGTACGCCGACTACGGCTCGGCGCCAAAGCTCGCCGCGCCTTCCGGGAGCGCGGCGCAGGAGGCACCGAAGGCGGCCTACGACATGCTCAACGGCTGATCACCAGGGGGTCGCGGCCACACGGGGGGCCGCGCCCCCCTTCCCCCGTCGATCATGAAGTTGTCGCCGACCGGCATGGCGTGTCGTGGCAACAACTTCATGATCGACGGGGGTGGTGGGTGAAGTCAGCGGCGTGGCGGGCGGAG
>NZ_QGSY01000336.1 GCF_003857035.1 Micromonospora arida | reverse complement strand
GGGCCGGGTCGTTAGCGTGGCGGGCCGCACCCGGCCGCAACGCGACCCGGACCACCCGCCCGGCACGGCACCTCACCCGGCGCAGCTTCGCCCCCACCCGCCGCGAGCCGCCTCGGCGCGGCCACGGCCGAGGAGGGCCTGCGCGCCTGGCCCGGCTGCACAGCCGACCCGGCGCGGCACTTCCGACAAGGTCAACACGGGTTCATTGAAGTTGGGGTGTCCGCCTGCCCTGGACACCGCGATTCCAATGAACCCGTGATGATCAAGGTACTGCGCACAGCGGCCCCGGCGGGGACGGGCCGCCGGGCGCGCGGCGGGGGCCACTCGGCGCGACGCAGCGGGCAGCCGTGGCCCGTCGCGGACCCCGCGACTACCCTCGTGCCATCGAGACCCAGGTCACCCCGAGGATGAGGAGTCACGGCATGAGCGAGGCATTGGCCAATCTGCTGAACGAGACGCGCCAGTTCCCCCCGCCGGCCGAACTCGCCGCGCACGCCAACGTCACCATCGACGCGTACGCCGAGGCTGAGGCCGACCGGCTGGCCTTCTGGGCGAAGCAGGCCGATCGGCTGGCCTGGTCGAAGAAGTGGGATGAGGTGCTCGACTGGTCGAACCCGCCGTTCGCGAAGTGGTTCGTGGGCGGGCAGCTCAACGTCGCGTACAACTGCCTGGACCGGCACGTCGAGGCGGGCCGGGGCGACAAGGTCGCGATCCACTGGGAGGGCGAGCCTGGCGACACCCGCACCATCACGTACGCGGACCTGCACGAGCTGACCTGTCGGGCGGCGAACGCGCTCACCGACCTGGGAGTGACCGCCGGCGACCGGGTGGCGATCTACCTGCCGATGATCCCGGAGGCGGCGGTGGCCATGTTGGCGTGCGCCCGGATCGGCGCAGCGCACAGTGTGGTCTTCGGTGGCTTCTCCGCCGACTCGTTGAGCAACCGGATCCAGGACGCCAGCGCCAAGGTGGTCATCACCGCGGACGGCGGTTACCGGCGGGGCAAGCCGTCGGCGTTGAAGCCCACTGTGGACGAGGCGGTGGCGAACTCCCCGTCGGTGGAGCACGTGCTCGTGGTCCGCCGCACCGGCGAGGACGTGGCGTGGTCGGAGAAGGACCACTGGTGGCACGAGACGGTGGAGACCGCGTCGGCCGAGCACACCGCGCAGCCGTTCGACGCCGAGCACCCGCTGTTCATCCTCTACACCAGCGGCACCACGGCCCGCCCGAAGGGCATCCTGCACACCACCGGCGGCTACCTCACCCAGGCGTCGTACACGACGCACGCGGTGTTCGACCTGAAGCCGGAGACGGACGTCTACTGGTGCACGGCCGACATCGGCTGGGTCACCGGGCACTCCTACATCGTGTACGGCCCGCTCTCCAACGGTGCCACCCAGGTGATGTACGAGGGCACCCCGGACACGCCGCACAAGGGTCGGTTCTGGGAGATCATCGACAAGTACGGGGTGAGCATCCTCTACACCGCTCCCACCCTGATCCGGACGATGATGAAGTGGGGCGACGACATCCCGGCGGGCTTCGACCTGTCGTCGCTGCGCCTGTTGGGCAGCGTCGGCGAGCCGATCAACCCGGAGGCCTGGATGTGGTACCGGCAGCACATCGGCCGGGGCGAGTTGCCGGTGGTGGACACCTGGTGGCAGACCGAGACGGGCGCCATCATGATCTCGCCGTTGCCGGGGGTGACGGCGGCCAAGCCGGGTTCGGCGATGACGCCGCTGCCGGGCATCGTGGCCGACGTGGTGGACGACCAGGGCCAGTCGGTGCCGAACGGTGGCGGCGGCTACCTGGTGCTGCGCGAGCCGTGGCCGTCGATGCTGCGCACCATCTGGGGTGACGACGACCGGTTCATCGACACGTACTGGTCGCGTTTCCAGGGCATGTACTTCGCCGGCGACGGCGCGAAGAAGGACGACGACGGGCACATCTGGCTGCTCGGCCGGGTGGACGACGTGATGCTGGTGTCCGGGCACAACATCTCGACGACCGAGGTGGAGTCGGCGTTGGTGTCGCACCCGTCGGTGGCCGAGGCTGCGGTCGTCGGCGCGACCGACCCGACCACCGGTCAGGCGATCGTCGCGTTCGCCATTCCGCGGGGCAGCACGGACATCGCCGGTGAGGCGGGCGAGCAGCTCATCGCGGACCTGCGCAACCACGTGTCGAAGACGCTCGGCCCGATCGCCAAGCCGCGGCAGATCATGCTGGTGCCGGAGCTGCCGAAGACCCGCTCCGGCAAGATCATGCGCCGGTTGCTGCGGGACGTGGCGGAGAACCGGTCGCTGGGCGACGTGACCACGTTGCAGGACTCCTCGGTGATGGACCTGATCTCCTCGGGGATGAGCGGTACGAAGTCCGACGAGGACTGACGGTAGGCGTACCCATTGGAGGGTGGCGGTCCGCGCGGACCGCCACCCTCCGTCATGTCTTACGGGTTTGGTTCGTGCCGCCTCACCACTGTCACATCGGTCGGTCGGGGGAGTCGGGAGAAGCTGAACGGGCACAGGCGTCGATCACCTCTGTCCTTTCGGCCGGTTGTGCTTTAGGTTCACGCAGGTTGGAAGAGTTCGACACACATCACATCGATGGTCGACCACGCCAACGTCATCCTCCCCATGCCCGAGAAACGGAGCGGCATGAACCACAAACCGCAGTCCAGTGCGCGGCGACGACTACTCGTCGCGCTGCCCGCCATCGCCCTCGCGGCCACGTCACTGACCGTGAGTGGCAGCGCGGCGGCCCAGTCGCCGTCCGGCACCCCCCAGGCGGTGATCGGGGCCGACGAGCACTACATCAACTACGCCGAGCCCGAGGTGCAGCCGGACACCACCGGCCGTGAGGTGAAGGGCAAGGGTGGCATCTACACCCCTGCCGCGGAGTCCGCGCGCGCATTCGACCAGAAGCACGCCCGGGGCAACCCGGTGACCGCACGGCAGCTGGCCAAGGACGAGGCCAAGTCGCTGAAGACCGGCCAGAACCCCCGCAAGTTCAAGAAGGCGCCGACCACCCAGACGGCGAAGCTGCTGACGCTGCTGGTGGAGTTCAACGACAAGGCCAACGACGACTTCACCGGCGTCATGGTCCCCAAGACGGTGTTCGAGGACCGCACCTGCGTCCCCGGCACGGTCCAGAACGGCCCGAAGCACAACAAGATCCCGGACCCGGCGCGTCTGCCCCACGAGGACAACAACTCGATGTGGGTGCCGGACTTCTCGCCGCAGCACTACAACAAGATGCTCTACAGCAAGAAGGGCATCACCGAGCGGGTCCGCACCGACCTGAAGGGCCCGGACGGCAAGAAGGGCATCGACCTGTCCGGTCGCACCATGCACAACATGTACCTGGAGATGTCCAAGAACGCGTACACGGTGGACGGGCAGGCCAGCCCGTGGATCACCGTGCCGCACTCGGAGGGCTGGTACGCGGCCAACCGCTGCTTCCAGGACGAGACCGGCGCTTGGGTTCCCGGCCGTGAGCAGTCGATGAACGGCCACCCGGACAACCCGGCCGGCGCGGGCCGCCTGGCGACCGACGCGATCGACGCGCTCGTCGCGAAGGACCCGAACTTCCCATGGGCCGACTACGACATCGAGGACCAGGCCGACCGTGACGGTGACGGCAACGTCTTCGAGCCGGACGGCGTGATCGACCACCTCGTGCTCGTGCACGCGGGCCAGGGCAAGTCCCGCGGCGGCGGCGCCGAGGGCGTGTACGCCGTGTGGGCGCACTCCTCCACGGTTGCCGGTGGTTACACCATCCCGGGCACCAACCTGAAGGCGTCGAACTACATCGTGCAGCCGGAGGACGCCGGCGTCGGCGTCTTCGCCCACGAGTTCGGCCACGACCTGGGTCTGCCGGACCTCTACGACACGTCCGGCAACGCCGACTCCGACGTGGACTTCTGGGACCTGATGGCCTCGGGTTCGCACTCGGGTGAGATCTTCCAGGCGCTGCCGACGCACATGGGCATCTGGGACAAGTGGGTGCTCGGTTGGGCCGACCCGCTGACCATCCGCCCCGGGTCGAACCCGCGCGAGGTGAAACTCGGCCAGACGTCGCGCACCCCGATCGACTCCGAGGACGGCATCAAGGTCGACCTGCCGGACAAGGTGACGACGCTGGCGACCCCGCACAGCGGCACCAAGATGTGGCACAGCAACAACGACCAGGAGTGGGCCGACGTCAAGCTGAGCCGCTCGGTCGACGTGCCGGCGGCGGCCGACTCGAAGTTCTGGATGTGGAACAACTACATCATCGAGGAGGACTGGGACTACGGCTTCGTCGAGCTCTCCACCGACGGCGGTACGACCTGGACCGAGCAGAAGGTGTACGACGAGGGCGGCACGGTGGTCACCACGCCGGACGGCTACCCGGACCCGAACGGCCGCATGAACGACTTCGGCGGCAAGAAGTACGGCCTGACCGGCAGCACCGACGGCTGGCGGCACGACTACGTCGACCTGTCGGCGTACGCCGGCACGACGGTCCAGGTGCGGCTGCGCCTGGCCACCGACGAGGCGTTCGAGGAGCGCAACTGGTTCGTCGACGACTTCTCGGTCACCGGCGGCGGCGCCACCACCTGGAGTGACGACGTCGAGGGCGGCGCCAACGGCTGGACGGCCACCGGCGGCACCTTCGTCGACACCACCGGTGCGGGCTGGAAGGTCTCCAGCGGCACCGAGGTGCACGCCCAGTACTACCTGGCGGAGTGGCGCAACTTCGACGGCTTCGACAAGGGCCTGCAGTACGCCTACGACACCATCTACTCGCACGAGGCGTGGAAGGTCGACCGGATCTCCTACAACGCGCCGGGCATGCTGGTCTGGTACCGGGACACCGCGCTCGGCGACGTCAACCACGTCACCGGGCAGATGACCGCGCTGCCCAGCTACGGCGCGAAGGGCGGGTTGCTCATCGTCGACTCGCACTTCGACCCGTTGCGGCGTACCGGTGAGGCGGCTGTGAAGGACCCGTCGGTGACGGACAACCTGCCGAGCCGCCCGCAGTCGTCGAACGCGGCGTTCACGCTGAACCGGACGTACCCGTTCACCGAGTGCCTGGAGGCGGCGGACGAGCCGTACAGCGCGTACTGCACGAAGTTCAAGGGGCTGCCGCCGGTGAAGGCGTTCACCGACGCCAAGGGCTGGTACCCGGGCATCGAGATGCGCGACGGTGCTGCCTACGCCCGCGACAACGACGCGTCGGTGGTCCTGCCGTCGCGTGGCAACGCGCCGTACACCACTCGGGTCACCAACCCGGACGGCAGCCCGGCGCCGGAGTTCTACGGCGTGACCCTGGGCGGTGGCGCAATCGTGCTGGGCACCGGAAACCCCGGCGACCAGGGCGTGAACTACGGCGTCTCGCTGACGATCAAGAAGGCTGCCGGGGACAACTCGTCGGCCATGATCTACGTGACCCCGGCCAAGAAGTAACGGTTTCACGGATCGAGAACTGACAGTGGGGTCGGTGGCGGAGACGCTGCCGGCCCCACTGTCGCATGTGTGATCAGGTTGATCGAGAAATGTCGTTGTATACGTTCGCGCCCCGACACGCGCTGGTCAGCGGGGCTGATGAACCGGCGGGGTGTGACGGTGAAAAGCATTCCCAACAAAATCTTGCAACAAATCGACGCGTTCGTCTTCCCACCCGTCCCGCCAGTAACTATGTTCACCAATGGTCCCACTAGTGGGATCGATCTCCCACCGGCCCGTACCCCCGTTGGGCCGGTTCCCTCACACCGGAGGTACCACGTGCGCAAAGTCGCAGTGGGTCTGCTCGGGCTCTCACTGACGGCGACAGGCCTGGCTTTCGGCCCGTCCGCCTCGGCGGCGCCTCAGCCCAAACTGCCGGCCGCAGCACCGGCCGCTGCCGAACCACAGGCGCTGAAGGATGAACTCCCCGACAAGCTCGAGGAGAAGCGCCGCGCACTGCGTGAGCAGGGGCTCAGCGACGTGCTGAGCGGTCGGAGCAAGCCGATCGAGCGCAACGGAAGCACTGTCGTCAAGGTCGGCAAGGTCGGCAAGGCGGCCGGGACGGGCGCCAACGCCCGCACCACCGCTGGCGCCAAGCAGACCAAGGACCAGTACGTAGAGCTCAAGCGCGAGCGGACCGACAAGATCTTCGTGATCCTGGCCGAGTTCGGGGACGAGCGGCACCCGTCCTACCCGGACAAGGACATGAACCCGAACATCGCCGGACCGGCAACGTTCGAGGGTCCGCTGCACAACAAGATCCCCGAGCCCAACCGGGCCGTGGACAACTCCACCATCTGGCAGCCGGACTTCAGCCCGGAGCACTTCCGCCAGCTGTACTTCGGCACCAACCCGGGCGACGAGTCGCTCAAGCAGTACTACGAGGCCCAGTCCTCGGGTCGCTACACCGTCGACGGTGAGGTGACCGACTGGGTCAAGGTCCGGTACAACGAGGCCCGCTACGGTCGCTCCGACGACCCGATTCCGGACCCCGAGCCCGGCGAGGAGCCGAACCCGCAGGATGACCGGGCCGTCTGCGCCGACAACGTCTGCCCGAACACCTGGAACCTGATCGCCGACGCCGCCAACCAGTGGGTCGCCGACCAGAAGGCCAAGGGTCGGACGGACGCCCAGATCGCCACCGAGATGAAGTCCTTCGACCAGTGGGACCGGTTCGACTACGACGGTGACGGCGACTTCAACGAGTCGGACGGCTACATCGACCACTTCCAGATCGTCCACTCCGGCGGCGACCAGGCCGACGGTGACCCGCAGCAGGGTGAGGACGCGATCTGGAGCCACCGCTGGTCGGCGTTCAACAGCTCGCCCGTCGGCCCGCCGAACTTCCCGATCGGCGGCACCCAGATCGGCAACACCGGCGTCTGGATCCGCGACTACACGATCCAGCCGGAAAACGGTGGCCGCAGCGTCTTCTACCACGAGTACGGCCACGACCTGGGCCTGCCGGACGACTACGGCCCGGCGGACAACAGCAACGAGCACTGGACCCTGATGGCCCAGAGCCGGCTCGGCGCCAAGAACGACGTCGGCATCGGCGACCGGGGCGGCGACCTCGGCGCGTGGAACAAGCTCCAGCTCGGTTGGCTCGACTACGAGGTGATCGTGGCGGGGCAGAAGCGCTCGCTGGAGCTCGGCCCGCAGGAGTACAACTCGGACAAGGCTCAGGCCGCCGTGGTCGTGCTCCCGCAGCGGGAGTACACGTTCAACTACGGCGCGCCGTTCGAGGGCGCCAAGCAGTACTTCTCCGGCAATGAGGACAACCTCGACAGCAAGATGACGAGGACGTTCGACCTCACCGGCAAGTCCGCAGCGGCGATGTCGCTCAAGGGCAAGTACAGCATCGAGGCCGGCTACGACTACCTCTACTTCGAGGCGTCCACTGACGGCGGTAAGACCTGGATCGACCTGGACGGCACTGCCAACGGCACGCCGATCGGCGTCGACGGCGCGGGGCGTCCGGCCCTCGCCGGCACCAGCAGGGGCGCTTGGGCGGACATCAACATCCCGCTGACCGCGGTCGCCGGCAAGGTGGCCCAGGTTCGCCTGCACTACGTCACCGACGGTGGCGTCTCCGAGGGCGGCTTCTTCGGTGACGCGATCACCGTGACCGCCGACGGCCAGACGGTGCTCAGTGACGGCGCCGAGACCGACGCCGGTTGGACGTTGGACAAGTTCCAGGTGGTCGGGGCGACCTACACCCGGCTGTTCGACAACTACTACATCGCCGGCAACCGGTCGTACGTCTCGTACGACAAGTACCTGAAGACCGGCCCGTACTTCTTCGGCTACGCGAACACCCGCCCGGACTGGGTGGACCACTACGCGTACCAGGAGGGCCTGCTCATCTCGTACTGGAACACCCGCTTCTCCGACAACAACACCGCCCCGGTGTCGACGTCCAACCCGGGTGGTCACCCGGGTGAGGGTCGCAACCTGTACATCGACGCGCACCCGCGCCCGATCTACAACCTGACCGGGGCTCCGTGGCGGGCCCGCATCCAGATGTACGACGCACCGTTCAGCCTGAACAAGGCGGACTCGTTCACCCTGCACCTCAACAGCCAGCCGCAGTACATCCGTGGCCAGGCCGCTGAGCCGCTGTTCGACGACACCAAGAAGTACTTCTACGAGGAGCTGCCGAACCACGGCGTCAAGCTCCCCGCAGCCGGTGTCAAGATCAAGGTTCTGGAGCAGGACGGCACCTCGATGAAGATCCGGGTCAGCTGACCACTGATCCCGCACCAACCAGCGACGCCCGGGCAGGTCATCTGCCCGGGCGTCGCGCTTTGTGCGCCACCCCCGGATGTCCCGGACCGGCTTTCTCCACTGACAGTCGACCCGGTGCCCCTGGTCCTGGTCCGGGGCAACCCGGGGCTTTCCCCTGTTCAACGCGACCGCCAGGGTCGCCTGCGTCCACCGGGTCCTAGGCTGTCTGCCATGACCGACCAGCGCGGCGGGGCCGTCGACGAGTCCTGTGTCCTCACCGAGGGGCCGTGGACGCACCGTTTCATCGGCGCCAACGGCAGCCGGTTCCACGTGGTCGAGGCCGGCACCGGGCCGATGGTGCTCTTCCTGCACGGCTTCCCGGAGCACTGGTGGGCCTGGCACCAGATGCTGCCGGCGGTCGCCGACGCCGGCTTCCGGGCGGTCGCCGTCGACCTGCGCGGCTACGGCGCCAGCGACAAACCACCCCGGGGGTACGACGGCTACACCCTCGCCGCCGACATCGCCGGGCTGATCCGCGCGCTCGGTGAACGATCCGCGACGATCGTCGGCAGCGGCCTCGGTGGCATGGTGGCCTGGACCGTGGCCTCGTTCCACCCGTCCCTGGTCCGCCGGCTCGTCGTGCTGGGAGCACCGCACCCGCTGCGACTGCGCGCCGCCATCTTCGCCGACCCGCGCGGGCAGTTCACCGCCTCCACCCCGGCGTTGAAGTTCCAGCTACCCCGCTACGAGCACGTCCTGACCCGCGATGGCGCTGCGGCCGTCGGCGAGATCATGCGCCGCTGGGGCGGCCCACAGTGGGTGGCCGGGCCGGACTTCGAGGCGTACGCCGAACGGTGCCGGGAGGCGATGTGCATCCCGCAGGCCGCGTTCTGCGCGCTGGAGGGTTACCGCTGGGCGTTCCGCTCGCTGCTGCGACTGCACGGCTACCGGTTCGTCCGCCTGATGCAGAAGCCGCTGTCCACTCCGACCCTGCAACTGCACGGCGCACTGGACGCCGCCTCCCTGCCCCGCACCGCGCTGGGTTCCGGCCGGTACGTCGTCGCCCCGTACGAGTGGCGACTGCTCGACGGGGTGGGGCACTTCCCGCACCTGGAGGCACCGGAGCTGGTGCTCGGCGAAATCCTCCGGTGGGCGAAGACCTGACCGGTCAGACCCGCTGCTCCCGCAGGTCGGTGACCTCGGCGGCCGGCGCCCAACCCTGGTAGACGCCGAAGTCGAAGACCTCCAGCCGCATCGCCTCGGCAACCGGCCAGCGACCACCGGTGTACTCCACCCGCAGCCAGGCGTCGTGCTCCCCGAGCACGATGAACGGCTGCCCCTTCCAGGTGCAGGTGGTCCGCACGTACGCCAGGTCCTCGATCTCGCTCGCCGGGAGCACCCGGACGTAGCGGCCCGCGCGGACCTCCTCGAAGCCCTCGCCCGGCTCGGGCTGGTAGAGGCGGATGTCGTCGCCGTCCGGGCTGGCCTGGTATTCCCGGCCCTTCCAACGGGCCACGTAACCGTCGCGCATCACGCCTCCCCGACCCGTCGCCAGGTGACCGAGTCGGTGTCCAGCTCGGCGACCACCCGCTCGCTGCCGTCCGCGCCGATGCGCCAGAGTTGGGCGCCGTGCGGCAGCCGTGCGCTGTCCACCTTGAACTCCGCCACCACGTCGCTGCTCTCACTCGGGGCGAAGCCGTTGCCCCGGAACGGCGGACGTTCGATGACCCAGCCCTCCATGGCCCGCATCGCCGGCTCGTTCTGACCGCCGTACGGGATGCGGTAGAGGCTCGGCCGGTGCGCCGGCCAGCGCAGCACGTAGATCTCCTCGGCGTCCGGGGCGAACGGCGAGCCGGGGTAATCGAGGCCCAGCGCCTCGTGCAGCTGAGCCGGCGTGGTCAGGTGGGACAGCTCACCGGCCCGGTGCACGAACCCGGACACCCGGTCGTACCCACGATCCAGGTAGTACGCGAGCTGGCTGGGCGCGATCGCCTTCTGCATGACCGTCGGTCGGGTCGGGTCGACCGCCGCGGGGGCGTACCGGGGACGGGCGGCGGGTTCGGCCACGGCCGGCGCTTCCACCTGGTCCACTTCCAGGTCGTCCCCGAGCCCCACCTCGGCGGCCCAGTTGGCCAACGCGACGATCTGCTCGCCGGGCAACTTGGCACCCACCGGCGTACCCGGGTTGACGGCGAACGACCAGTCCTCGTCTGGCCAGCGCCGGATCAGTTGGGCGAACTTCACCCGGACCGTGTCGACGTCCCCGTCGACATGGTCGGCGAGGCGCTCCGACGACGTGTAGACCACCACGTACGTCTCGCCGTCGAGCTGCCCGGTACGCCAGACGAAGCCGGGATCCCCGGGGCGGCTTCCCCGCACCGAGTCCGGTGCCGCCGGCAGTAGCACCCGGGCCAGCAGCAGGGTGGACAGGAACGTGTCGGTGCTGCCCGAGCCGGCGGCGCTGAGCAGGTCCTCCTCGACCGTGTTGGCCGGCTCGAACTCGACCGGCGCCGGCTCGTCGGCAGGCGGGTAGAGGTCGTCGCCGGCCGGGCTTCCCGACGAGGCCTCGCTGTCGGAGCGATCGTCACTGAGCGGGGCGTCGACCCCCAGGTTGCCCAGGCCACCGCCGACAACGCCGGACTCCGCCGGAATCACAGGCTGCGGGATGGACGGGCTCGGAGCGGGCTGATCGGGGCTGAAGGACGGTGGTGCGAAAGGACTGGGGCTGGCGGACGGCGGGTCGGCCGGCGGCCCCAGTC
>NZ_QGSY01000335.1 GCF_003857035.1 Micromonospora arida | reverse complement strand
GGGCGAGATGAGCCTTTGGTTGTAGCCCCGACCGGATTCGAACCGGCGCTACCGCCTTGAGAGGGCGGCGTCCTGGGCCGCTAGACGACGGGGCCAGAACTTTTCCGTTCACCACCCTCGCGGGCGGTGCGAATGTAGTCTAGCGGCACCGTACCCGGGCATGAGCGCGGGGTGCGCTGTCACCCGAGGGCCCGGCGGGGGCCGGACCGGGCCGGCGGCGGACACGAAACAGCCCGCCTCACGAGGTGAGACGGGCTGCGCACGCTGTAGCCCCGACCGGATTCGAACCGGCGCTACCGCCTTGAGAGGGCGGCGTCCTGGGCCGCTAGACGACGGGGCCAGAACAACTTTTGCTCCCCCACCTTAGCGGTGGAGGAGCTGCACTCTACCGAAGACCACCCTCCGCCCCCGAAGGGGCGGAGTCGAACTCCGTCAGAATCCAGCGTCTGGAAACTCTCGCGAATTCCAGCAGCGCTGGGGTACCAGGACTCGAACCTAGACTAACTGAACCAGAATCAGTCGGGCTGCCAATTACCCCATACCCCATTGGCCCCTTGCGGCGCCGGGAGTGAACTTTACCCTCCCGGTGCCGGCAGGCCAAATCCGATCCCCCCGAACCACCCGTGAGCTGCGGAAACAGGGGCATCGGACGGATCAGGCGACGGGCACCACCGGGTTGGTGAGCTCGCCGATGCCGTCGATCCGCACGGTGACCGTATCCCCCTCGACAAGCGGGCTAACCCCGGCTGGAGTGCCGGTGAGAACGACGTCGCCGGGCAGCAGAGTCATCACGTGCGAGATGTACGACACCAGGCCCGGCACGTCGAAGACCATGTCCTTCGTCCGGCCGAGTTGGCGTACCTCCATCTCCTCCGGGTTGCGACCCACCTCACACCGGATCTCCAGATCGGAGACGTCCAGTCCGGTGGTGATCCACGGGCCGATCGGGCAGAACGAGTCGAAGCCCTTGGCCCGGGTCCACTGCCCGTCCGAACGCTGGAGGTCCCGAGCGGTGACGTCGTTGGCGCAGGTGTAGCCGAAGATGGCGCGTTCGGCGGCGGCGCGGTCGGCACGGCGCGCACCCGGCGCCCCGATCACGACCGCCAGCTCCGCCTCGTGCTCGACCTGCTTGGAGAAGATCGGCAGCCGGATGGCGTCCCGGGGGCCGATCACCGAGGTGGACGGCTTGAGGAAGAGCAGCGGCTCCTTGGGCACCTCGTTGCCCAGCTCGGCGGCGTGGTCGGCGTAGTTGCGGCCGACACAGACGACCTTGCTGGGCAGGATCGGCGAGAGCAGCCGGACGTCGGAGAGGGCCCAGCGGGCCCCACTGAAGGAGAGATTGCCGAACGGGTGGCCCTCGATCTCGGCGATGGTCAGGCCCTGCGGCCCGGCCTCCGCTTCGCCTTCGACGGCACCGAACGACATTCCCTTGGCATGGGCGAAACGAGCGATACGCACCCGGCCAATCTAGCGCCGCAGGTGCCCCAACCGGCCAGGACCGGCCGTCGGGTGTGCTCAACCCGTCAGCGCGCGGCACCTTACCGGAGCTGGAGGTGACCGGGGCGGACTTCTCGACTTCGTACCCGCACGGAGGCGGCCCGCCCCTAGCGTCGGCTCCGGAGGTTCGTTCGTATGCCTGCATCGACACGACACCACAGAGCCCTCGCAGTGTTCGTGCACTGCCTCGGCATCCTCGCCGCCGTGCCGGCCCTGCCGACGGCGGCTCCGGAGGCGGCGGCCGCGCCACGACCACCGGCCGCCACGCCACAACCAACCGCGGCCGCGCCACGGCCACCGGCCGAAAAGCCACAACCAACCGCGGCCGCGCCACGACCACCGGCTGCCACACCAGCACCAGCGGCAACCCGGCCGCCGGTGGCGATGGTCGCGCGGGTGACGGAGCCCACCCCGCCCTCGGCGCCACCGGCGATGGCACCGCCGACCCGGGCACCGGCGTCGGCGCCTCCGCAACAGGTCACGGTGGCGGTCGCGACGGAGAGCAGCCCGGCACCGAGGTACCGGATCCAGGTGCGCAACGTGAGCAACTCGCCGCTGGAGACCACAGTGCGTCAGGAGCTGCCGCCCGGTGCGTCGACGACCGCGATCAGCGGTGGTGGCCGGTCCACCCCGGCCGGCGGATCGGCCACCGAGGTGACCTGGCGGTTGCGGCTGCCCGCGCACAGCACCACCACCCTGGGCACCGCGCTCGCGGCGACCGCGCCGGGCAAGCCGCTGACCGCGCCGACCTGCGCGTTCACCAGTGACGGCAGCCGGCCGTACGACTGCGCCACGGCCACCTGGCAGGCGGCAGCGGCACCGGCGGCCGAGGTGACCGAGGCGCCGCCGTGGCGCCGCTACCCGGTGCTGCTCGGCGGACTGGCGGTCCTGCTGCTGATCAGCGCCGCCCTGGTGTGGGTGTGGCGACGTCGGCGCGGGCGTCGGGTGACGGCTGCCGCGCTCTCCACCGGCGGCGGCCCCGAGGGTGGCCGCGGGACGGTCTATCCCCGCCCGGCAGCGCCGAGTCCGGTGCGGCGTCGGCGTACCCCGCCGGTCTGGATGTTGGTGGGCGCCGCCGTCGTGGTGCTGGCCGGTGTGGTCGGCACCGCGGGTTGGACGGCGACCCGGCAGGTCGCGGCGATCGACACGGAGAAGCAGCCGACCAGCGGCGCGTGGGTGGGCACCGGGGTCACCGGGTCGCTGGGCGTGCCGCTGCGCGAGTCGGCGTTCGAGTTCACCGTGTACCGGATGACCTGCGGCGCGCCCGGCACCGCCGGGAAAACCGACGGCGGCGGTGCCGCACCGGCCAACGGGCGACGCTGCGAGGCCACCGTCGGTGTGCGCAACGTCACCGGAGACCACCAGCCGTGGCACAGCGAGCTGCAACGGGCGTACCTGCCCGGCGGGCGCTGGGTGAGCGCCGACGAGTCGGCCACCCGGACGGCGAACCTGGGTCGGGACGTCTTCGCCGACCCGATGGCGGCGGGCACCCGGATGGTGCTCCCGCTGGTCTTCACCGTCGACGGGCGGGACCCGCCCCAGCAGCTGGAGCTGCGCAGCGGGGTGTTCTCCGCCGGAGTCCGGGTGCAGATGCCCTGATCGGTGTGCGGGCGGCGGTCGTACCCTGGGGTGCGTGACCGCCGCCCTCGCCCCCGCCGTGCTCGACGCGACGCAGTGGCAGGCCCGCCGACGGGCCCACGAGGAGCGGGTGGACGTCTGGCTGACCCCGCACCTGGCCCGGCGACGACGCGGTGAGCGGCATCCGGTGGCCGACTTCCTGTTCACCTACTACTCGCACCGCCCGGCCCAGCTGCGGCGCTGGCATCCGGGGCCCGGGGTCGAGCTACGCGACGCCGACCCGGCCGAGTTCGGCCGCGACTACCGCGCCGGGACCGCCGGGGTCACCCTCGACACCGAGGGGGTACGCGCCCGGCGCGCCGAATCGATCGCCTGGATCCGCTCCCTCCTGGCCGCGACGCGTGGACGTGCGGCGCACTTCGGCTGCTTCGGGATGCACGAGTGGGCGATGGTCTACCGGCAGACCCGGGAGGAGTTGCGGCACAACGCCTGGCCGCTGCGGCTCAGCGCGGAACGCACCGCCGAGGTCGTCGAGGAGCGTGGCGTGCGGTGCAGCCACTTCGACGCGTTCCGGTTCTTCACCCCGCCGGCCCGCCCGTTGAACCTGCTCACCCCGACCCGGGAGACGCAGCACGCGCACGAGCAGCCGGGCTGCCTGCACGCCAACATGGATCTGTACAAGTGGGCGTACAAGTTGTCGCCGTTGGTCTCCTCGGAGCTGGTGGCCGACGCGTTCGACCTGGCCCGGGACATCCGCACGCTGGACATGCGGGCCAGCCCGTACGACCTGGCGGCACTCGGCTACCCGCCGGTGCGCGTGGAGACCCCGGACGGCCGGGCGGAGTACGCGGCGGCCCAGCGCGGGTTCGCCGAGCGGGCCGCCGTGCTGCGCGACCGGCTGCTCGCCGCCGTGCCGGACTAGTCGCCGTCCTGGATCAGTCGTCGTCGGCGCGGCGGTCCCGCTTGCGCTGGGACTGGCGTTTCTTCTCGGCCAGCCGGCGTTCCTTGGCCCCGCGGGACGGGCGGGTCGCTCGGCGGGCCGGCGGCGGGGGCGCAGCGGCCTCCCGCAGCAGGGCGGTCATCCGTGCCCGGGCCGCCTCCCGGTTGGCCAGCTGGGCCCGGTGCTCGCTGGCGGCGATCGTCAGCACCCCGTCGACCAGGCGGTTGGCCAGCCGGGCCAGCGCCCGCGACCGCAGCCACTCGGGCACGGCCGGCGAGTTGGCCACGTCGTAGCTCAGCTCGACCCGGGAGTCAGCGGTGTTCACACCCTGCCCGCCCGGCCCGGACGAGCGGGAGAAGCGCTCCCGTAGCTCGCCGGCGGGGACGACCCACCGGTCGGTCACCCGCAGTCCGTCGTCCACACCCCGAGGCTAACCCGCGACGACCCCCCGGGGATCATCGGTGCGCAGGCTCACTCTGCGTCGGGGACTGGGTGGGCGCCGGCCCGGCGCTCTCCTCGTCGGAGCCGACGGCCGCGTACGCCACCGCGCCGAAGAGCAGCACCCCGATCACCGCGGCCTTCACGACGACGCCGCGGATCAGCGACCAGGCGCCCCGGCGGGCACCTGGCACCGATTTCTTGACGGTCTGGTAATCGGTCCACCCGCGTCGTGCCCGGGCGTACGCCGACCCCACTGCACATCCGATGACCAGGCCCACCAGCAGGAGGACCGTGAGAAGAGGACGCTCCACCTCCGCCAGTATCCATACCGAGCGTAATATTTCCATGGTCCGATGCCGTCGGGCCGGATATCTGACAGTGTTGGCCCCCGTCAGGGTGTCCGGGCAGCTCAGCCGCCCTTGCCGATGATCGTGTCGGCGGTCTGCTGCACCTGGTCGATCGGGATGGCGAACCCGATGCCGATCGAGCCGTTCCCGTCGATGGTGGCGATGGCGGTGTTCACCCCGACCACCTCCCCGCGCGCGTTGACCAGTGGCCCACCGGAGTTGCCGGGGTTGATGGACGCGTCGGTCTGCACCGCGCTGTGCCGGCTGTTGCCGAGCCGCACCTGCCGGTCGAGCGCGCTGACGATGCCCGCGGTGACCGTTCCGGCCAGACCGAGCGGCGACCCCACCGCGAGCACCGGCTCACCGACCCGGGTCGCGCCGGGCTTGGCCAGGGGCAGCGGGGTGAGACCGGCCGATGCCGGCACCTTCAGCACCGCCAGGTCGCTGCGCGGCTCCCGTCCGACCACCTCGGCGGCGAACCGGCGGCCGTCGGGCAGCTCCACGGTCACCGGCCCGCCACCCCCCTTGGCCAGGATGTGGTCGTTGGTGATCAGGTGCTGCTGGTCGTCCACGGCGAAGCCGGAGCCGGTCGCGGACCCACTGGTCGCGCCGCCGGCCAGCACCGACACCACCCCGGGTACGGTCCGCTCGGCCGCGGTGACCAGCTCGGCCGGCACCGGGGCGGCGGACGCCGCAGCCGGGCCCCCAGCCCCGTCCCGGCTGGCCACCACGCCACCGGCGAGAGCACCGGAGACGGCCGAGACCGCCACCACGGCCAACACGGCGAGCAGCCGCCCAGGCCGTCGCCCGCCCGGGTCGCGCTCGGGCGCGTCCCACCACCCGCGCCCGTCCGGGTCGAGTTCCGGTGAGATGAACCAGGGACCGCGCGGTTCGCCCAGTCCGGTCTGCACTGCCATGCGTACTCCTCACGGTCGACGTCGGTTGTACGTGGCGGTCAGGGCAGCCGGGAGAACCAGCGCATCGAGCCGGCGGCGGCGCCCATCGCGAACACCAGTCCGAGGCCGATGAACCGGGCCGAGATGTCCTGCCGCTCGGTGCGGTAGCCGACCGAACTGCCGATGTCGTCGTAGACGGCCCGCAGCTCGTCGGTGGTGCTGGCCTCGTGGAACATGCCGCCGGTCTCCTCGGCGACCGCCTTGAGGGTTTGTCCGTCCACCGGCACCTGGATGGGCCGTCCACCTCGGTCGACGAACCCGGACGGGGTACCGAACGAGATCGAGTGCACCGGCACCTCCGCCTTCACCGCTTCCGCCGCCGCCTCCATCGGGTCCATCCCTGAGGTGTTGGCGCCGTCGGAGAGCAGGATGACCCGGGCGGGTGGGGTCTCCTTCGCGGCCTCGCTGTCCAGGCTCTTGACCGCGCCGAGTGAGGTGTTGATGGCCTCGCCGATCGCGGTGCCCTGGACACCGGTGATCCCTTCGGCGAGCCGGTCGATCCCCTCGTCGAGGGCGTCCCGGTCGGTGCTCGGGGGCACCAGCACGGCGGCACTGCCGGCGAACGCGACGAGACCCACGTTGAACTCGTCGGGCAGGCCCTCGACGAAGCGCCGGGCGGCCTCCTTCGCCGCGGCCAACCGGTCCGGTTCGACGTCGGTGGCGAGCATCGACGTGGAGACGTCCACCGCCACCATCACCGTGGCCCGTTCCCGGGGCACCCGAACCTCGGCGCTCGGTCGGGCGAAGCCGACCACGAGCAGCGCCAGCATGGCCAGGAAGAGCCCGGCCGGTACGTGCCGACGCCAGGCGGGCCGCTCCGGGGCCACCCGGTCCAGCAGCCGCAGGTTGGTGAAGCGGACCGCGTACCGGCTGCGTCGCCGCTGCATCACCAGGTACGCGACGACCAGGGCGAGCACGCCGAGCAGCAGCCAGAGCCGCAGCGGCGACTGCCAGATCACGCGGCACCTCCCCGGGGCCGGCCGACCGGTGCGGCGGCCAGCCGGCGCTGGGCGTGCACGTGCCGGACGATGTCCGCGCTCCAGTCGCCGTCGGTGCGCAGCGGCAGATGGGTGGCCCCGCTGCGGCGCAACGCCTGGTGGACCTGTTCGCGCTGGGCGGTGGCGGCCTCGGCGTACCGCTCGCGCAGCCCACGGTCCGATGTGCACACCTCGCGGTGTCGACCGGTCTCCGGGTCGACGAGCGTGATCAGGCCGACGTCCGGAAGTTCCAGTTCACGCGGGTCGGTCACCTCGATCGCCAGCACCTGGTGCCGGACGGCCAGCCGGCGCATGGTCCGCTCCCAGGGCGCTGTCCGGCCGGGGTCGTCGGGCAGGCCGTCGAGGAAGTCGGAGACCACCACGACCAGCCCACGCCGGTTGGCGATCCGGTGCAGCGCGTCGAGGCCGTCGGCGAGATCGGGCGGTCGGGCCGCCGGCCCGCGCCCCGCCCGGTCGGTGGGCGCGGTGGCCCGGGGGGCGGCGAGCAGCGCGCGGAGCAGGGAAAGCAGATGGGTACGTCCGCTGCGGGCCGGGAAGCGGCGTACCCCGTCGGCGCGCAGCACCTGGGCGCCGAGGCGGTTGCCGACGCCCGCGGTCAGGAAGCCGACCGCCGCGACGGCGGCCACCGCCAGTTCCCGTTTGTCCAGCTCGGCGGTGCCGAACTCCATGCTGGCGCTGCCGTCGACGAGCAGCCAGGTGGTCAGTTCCCGGTCGGCGTCGACCTGCCGGACGTGTGGCACGGCGGTCCGGGCGGTCACCGCCCAGTCCATCCGGCGGACCTCGTCCTCGCCCGGCCGGTATTCGCGACTGCCGGAGGGTTCACTGCCGGGACCGGGCAGCAGACCACGGTACTGGCCGTGCAGCAGGCCGTTCAGTCGGCGGGTGACGGTCAGCTCCAGGCGGCGCAGGCGCTGGTCCGGGGCCAGCTCGGCCAGGCCGGGGTCGGCGGGCGCGACGGTGGCGCGTCTCATGCCGCCGCCAGATCCGGTGTCTGCTGCGGGTGTCCGGTGGCCAGCCGGGGCGGCGGCACCGCCTCGACGAGCCGTCGCACCACGCTCTCGGCCGACACCCCGTCGGCCACCGCGTCGAAGGAGAGCACCAGCCGGTGGGCGAGGACGTCGACGGCAAGCTCTCGGACGTCCTCGGGCAGCACGTACTCCCGACCCCGCAGCAGGGCCTGCGCCCGGGCGGCCGCGACCAGGCCCAGGGTGGCCCGAGGGCTGGCCCCGTACGCCAACAGCGGGGCGATCTCGGGCAGCCCGAACCGGCCGGGGTCGCGGGTGGCGAGGATGAGCCGCACCACGTACTCGGCCAACGCGTGGTGGACGAAGACCCGCTCGGCGTGGATCTGAAGGTCCCGCAGCCGTTGCGCGTCGAGCACCTGGCGCGCGGTGGGCCGGTCGGTGCTCATCCGGTAGAGGATGGCCAGTTCGTCGGCGTCGCTGGGGTAGTCGACCACCACCTTCATCAGGAACCGGTCACGCTGTGCCTCCGGGAGCTGGTAGACCCCCTCGGACTCGATCGGGTTCTGGGTCGCCAGCACCAGAAACGGCTCCGGGACCGGCCAGCTGCGCCCGCCGATCGAGACCTGCCGTTCGGCCATCGCCTCCAGTAACGCCGACTGGACCTTGGCCGGAGCCCGGTTGATCTCGTCGGCCAGCACCAGGTTGGCCATGATCGGGCCCAGCTCGATGTCGAAGGTCTCCTTGGACGCCCGGTAGATCCGGGTGCCGACGATGTCGGATGGCACCAGGTCCGGGGTGAACTGGATCCGGGAGAAGGTGCCGCCGACCACTGTCGCGAGGGTCTGCGCGGCAAGTGTCTTGGCTACGCCGGGTACCCCCTCAAGGAGGCAGTGTCCGTTGGCGACCAGGGCGGTGAGCAGGCGTTCGACGAGGCGATCCTGCCCGACGATCACGCGTTTGACCTCGAAGAGGGTCTGTTCCAGCTCGATGCCGGTCGGCTCCGGATCGACCGGGCTGGGCATGCTGGCCAGGGTGTCCGAGATGTCCGTCACGGTGCTTGCTTCCCGGGCACACGCTCGACAAACGTGGGATTGTGCGGCCCGGACCGGCCCGGAGTGGCCGGAATGGGGATGATGCGCGCGGAAGGGTGACGACCATCGCGAGCCCGCCAAGGAGCGTTCAACCGGGCCGCGACCGGCCAGGAAGCGCCGATCGGCGCGAGCCGGGTCAAAGAACGCACAACCGTCAAGCGACCGGCCACGGAGAGTCCGACCGGCGAGCGGGTGACGGACACCTGCGTGATCCACTCGCGTTCACGGAAATCGGGGTATCCCGGATCGGCGGGCACGCCGACTTCATGCAACCCGAGTCGATCAATGCGCGGACCGGCTGGCCGAGGCGCAGCCGGCGAGTCCGCTGAGCGGACAGGGTCCGGCCCCCGTCGCAGTGAGCGACGGGGGCCGGGTGTCGGTCGATCAGGGGAGGTGGACGACCAGGTGGAAGCCCAGGTCGGTCGGGGTGCCGGCCGAGTTGCGGGTCTGCACGAAGACCCCGTTGGGCGTGCTGAGCCGGGGCGCGACCGAGATCTCGCCGGCCGGCGGGATGCAGCAGGCGTCAGCCCGGCCGACGGTGGCCACGATAACGCTCGACGTGACGACGTAACCGAACTGGACCTCGTACTGGCCGACACCGTACTTGATCACGGTGCCGGCACCGCGTGCCTTGGTGCCGTTGGAGTTGACGACGACGACGCTGGTGGTGGAGGCCAGCGTGGTGGCCGCGCCCGACTTCAGCGCGGCCTTCGCCATGCGCGCCGACTCGGCGGTGACCGGCGGCTGGGAGTTCGTGCGGGCCGCCGGTTGGACGGCCTCCTGCGGCGCCTTCGCCGACGGCTGGGCGAGAGCGATGCCCCCGCCGGCCAGGCTGAGCGCCAGGACGGCGAATGTGACCGCCGCCGCCTTACGTCGGAAGGATGTGCTCATGACAGGTCCCCCTTGTGTGACCGTGCGAATTCGGCCGACCCGCAGGGCGGGACGGATGACTGCCCATAAATAGGCGTACGACGACAGCGGGGCGGGGGAAGCTAATTCACTTACACCCGACGAGGTTGATTTCTCAACGATCTGCATCCCATCTGAGCTGCGCTTACTACTCAGAGTTGCGTCGTTTAAGCCAGATGGAACGTAGCACCGGAAAAAGCCGACAGTCAATAGTTGATCTCGGTTTTCCGGGGTGTCAACCAACCGTCAGATAATTGCGAAATGTGAACGCCTCACCATTCATGAAATGCGTTCGTCAGGCCCGACTACGATCATCGTCGTGATCATCGACGCGCTGCCCGCGCACCGAAGGGCTCGGCTCGGCACGGTGCTCTGCTGGCTTGCCGTCGTACCCACCGCTCTCTGGGCGGCAGTCCGACTGCTCGGCCTGGACCGGGGGCCGGTGGTGCAGGCGCTCGCCTTCACGCCGTACGTGGCGGGCGTCAGCGTGCTGGTCCTGGCCCTCGCGCTCGCCCTGCGGCGCTGGTGGCCGGCGGCGCTCGCGGCCCTGGCGGCGGTGGCGTTGCTCGGCACCGTCGCACCTCGGGCGCTGGCCGACCCGCAGCCGGCGGCGGCCGGGCCGACCGTGCGGCTGCTCACCGCCAATCTGCTCGCCGGCACCGGCGACGCGCGGACGCTGGTGGAACTGGTCCGGCGACACCAGATCGACGTGCTCACCGTGCAGGAGTTCACGCCAGACGCGCAGGGCGCCCTGGATCAACTCGGCCTGACCACGCTACTGCCGCACCGGCAGCTCAACCCGGAGATCGGCACCGCCGGCTCCGGGCTCTACTCACGGTGGCCGATCACCGACGTCGGCGTCCGGCGCAACCTCAACGGTTGGGGCTTCACCCAGGCGTACGCGACGGTCTCCGTCCCCGGCGGGCCTCCCGTCCGCGTCGAGTCGGCCCACCCCTCGGCGCCGTACGCGCTGGACCAGGTGGGCGCCTGGCGTGCCGACCTGACCGCCCAACCACCGGCCACCCCTGACGGTGGCCTGCGAATCCTCGCCGGAGACTTCAACGCGACCCTCGACCACAGTCCACTGCGGGCCCTGCTGCGCAGCGGTTACGTCGACGCCGCCGACGCCACCGGAGAGGGCCTGACCGGCACCTGGGGTCCGTACGACGGCGACCTCATCCCACCCGTCACCATCGACCACGTCCTGGTCGACCATCGGATAGCGGTCCGCTCGGTGCAGGTGTTCGCCCTGCCCGGCAGCGACCACCGCCCCGTCCAGGCC
>NZ_QGSY01000227.1 GCF_003857035.1 Micromonospora arida | reverse complement strand
GTGCGGCGGTAGGTGGACGGGGCCACGCCGATGCGCTGGTGGAGTTGCTGGCGTAGGGCGGCGGTGGTGCCGAAACCGCAGCGGTGGGCGATCTGGTCGACGGTGAGGTCGGTCGTCTCCAGCAGCAGTCTCGCGTGGTCGGTGCGCTGTTGCAGCAGCCACTGGGCCGGGCTCAGTCCGGTCTCGGACCGGAAGCGCCGGGTGAAGGTACGCACGCTCATCCGCGCCTGCTCGGCCAGGTCGCGCAGCGCGATCGGCTCATGCAGTCGCTGCCGCGCCCACTCCCGGGCACCCGCCGTGCTGGTGTCGGTCGCCTTCGGCACCGGCTGCTCGATGTACTGCGCCTGACCGCCGTCGCGCCACGGCGGCATCACGCAGCGGCGGGCCGCCCGGTTGGCCACCTCGCTGCCGTGGTCGAGGCGGATGACGTGCAGGCAGAGGTCGATGCCGGCGGCAACTCCGGCGGAGGTGAGCACCCGGTCGTCGCCGATGAAGAGCACGTCCGGGTCGAGGTCGACCCGGGTGTGCAGGCGGCGGAACTGCTCCGCGTACGCCCAGTGGGTGGTCGCCCGACGTCCGTCGAGCAGCCCGGCGGCGGCCAGCACGAACGCGCCGCTGCAGATCGACATGATCCGGGTGCCCCGCTGGTAGGCCGATCGCAGCGCCTCGGCCACCTCCGGCTCGACGGTGCCCGAGGTCAGCGCGGTGCCGTCGTGGATGCCGGGGACGATCACCGTGTCGGCGGTGTCGAGCAACTCCAGCCCGTGGTCGGGTAGCACCTGGAAGCCCGCGGTGCTACGGACCGGCTGCCCGCCGGGAGTGCACACCAGTACGTCGTAGTAGTGCGTCTCGTCGGTGGCGCGGGCGGTGCTGAAGACCTGGGCCGGGGTGCCGAGGTCCAGGCCGACCACGTGGTCCAGGGCGAGTACGGCGATGCGGTGCGGGCGTACGGACATGGCCCGATTATTGCGCACGATGGCTTTCCGGCCACTCGTCGCCGTCAACGGCCCCGCTCAGACTTGTCGCGTGACCAAGAACCGCCGTCTGCATCCCGCCTGGTTGGTCGCCGCCGTCGCCTTCGTGGCGCTGGTCGGCGCGGCCGGTTTCCGCGCCACCCCGTCGGTGCTGCTGCACCCGCTACACGAGGAGTTCGGCTGGCCACTGGCCACGATCTCCGCGGCCGTCTCGGTCAACCTGCTGCTCTACGGGCTCACCGCGCCGTTCGCGGCCGCCCTGATGGACCGGTTCGGCATCCGCCGGGTGGTCTCGGTGGCGCTGCTGCTGGTGGCCGCGGGCAGCGGGTTGACGGTCTTCATGACCGCCAGCTGGCAGCTTCTGCTCTGCTGGGGTGTGCTGGTGGGGCTGGGCACCGGCTCGATGGCGCTGGCGTTCGTGGCCACCGTCACCGGCCGTTGGTTCGTCCACCGACGAGGCCTGGTCACCGGGGTGCTGACCGCCGGCGGGGCGGCCGGGCAACTGGTGTTCCTGCCACTGATCGCCATCCTGGTACGCGACCACGGCTGGCGTAGCGCCGCACTCGTGGTGGCCGTGGCGGCGCTGGCGGTCGTACCCCTGGTGGTGTGGCTGCTGCGCGAGCACCCGGCGGATCTCGGCCTGCCCGCCTACGGGGCGACCGAGGTCGTCGCGGCGCCGCCGGCGACCGGCGGCGCGGCGAGCCGGGCGCTCGGCGCGCTGGCCACCGCGGCCCGGACCCGACCGTTCTGGCTGCTGGCCGGAGGTTTCGCGATCTGCGGGGCGACCACCAACGGCCTGGTCGGTACGCACTTCGTGCCGGCCGCGCACGACCACGGCATGGCCCAGACCACCGCGGCCGGGTTGCTCGCCCTGGTGGGGCTCTTCGACATCGTCGGCACGATCGCCTCCGGCTGGCTCACCGACCGGGTGGACAGCCGGTTGCTGCTCGGCATGTACTACGCGCTGCGTGGGTTGTCCCTGCTGGTGCTGCCGAGCCTCTTCTCCGGCACCGCCGAGCCGAGCATGCTGGTGTTCATCGTCTTCTACGGCCTGGACTGGGTGGCCACTGTGCCGCCGACGGTGGCGCTGTGCCGGGAGTACTTCGGTAGCGCCGGAGCGGTGGTGTTCGGCTGGGTGTTCGCCGCGCACCAGCTCGGCGCGGCGGTCGCCGCGACCGGCGCGGGGCTGGTCCGGGATCGGCTGGGCGACTACGCGATGGCCTGGTACGTGGCTGGCGCGCTGTCGATCGGCGCCGCCGGGCTGTCGTTGCTGCTGCGCCGCCGACCGGGCCGAGGTGTGCCGGAGGCCGTGCTGGTCGCCGCGACCGCGCCCAGGGCGTGGAGCTTCCGGGGCTGAACAGCGACGCGTCGGCCGGTCAGCTCACCGTCCACTGCTGGGCCGGCCGGCCGTCGCACTGTCGCTGCCGGATGTCATCGCCGGCCTCGACGGCGTCGTCGTCTGCCTGGGCGCACTTGTTGCTGTGCGCGGCGATGAGCAGCACCGCGCTGGTGTCGGTCCCGCCGAACCGCCACTGCTGGTTGGCCCCACCGTGGCAGGGGAACTGGAGCAACCGCGCGCCGTCGTCCCGACTGCCACCCTCGACGTCGAGGCACTGCCCGTACGCGGCGTTGGTCAACGTCAGCACGCCCGTGCCGGCCGGGCTGACCACCCACTGCTGCTCCGGGGCGCCGGTGCAGGCCGCGAGCTGTGCGTCCGCCTCCTTGTCGTCGCCGTCGAGCGCGAGGCAGAGCCCGGAGGCGGCCCGCAGCACCCGGGGGCCGGTGGGCGGCGCGGCCGGGGTGGTGGCCGACGGGGTCGGTGACGGCTGGGCCGGGCTCGGCGCGGCCGCCGGGGCGGTGGGTTCCGCCGCGCTGGACGGCGTGCCGACCGACGCCGGCACCACCGGCTCGTCGTCACCGTCGAGCAGCCCGGTCGCGAAAACCACCCCCAGGAGTACGCCGACGACCCCGACCGCCAGCGCCACCCGCAGCAGCGGATCGGCCAGCGGCCCGGAGCGCGGTGCCCGGTGACCGCCGTAGACGGTGCCGGCGGGGTCGGGGCGTTCCTCGGGCGCGGACATACGCGCCATCCTCACCCACGTCGGCGCGCCGGAGCCAGCCCAGCGGTCAGCCGACGACCCGGACGTCCTTCCAGAAGGCCACCCGGTCGCGCACCATCTCGGCGTCCGGCTTGGGCTCCGGGTAATACCAGACAGCGTCCTCGCTGGTGCTGCCCTCGTGCGCAAGGGTGTAGTACGAGGCGGTGCCCTTCCACGGGCAGACGGTGTGCGTCGCGGACTCCCGGATCAGGTCGTCGCGCAGGGCGGAGCGGGGGAAGTAGTGGTTGCCCTCCACCAGCACGGTGTCGTCGCTCTCGGCGATGACCAGGTCGTTCCACACAGCTTTTGGCATGCCACCAACACTAGGCCGCGACACCGACGACGACAGCGTTCAGCGGGCGGGCTGCGGGTCGGTGACGTCGGCCACCGTGGCGTCGAGGGCGGCGATCGCTGTGTCGGCGTCGATCGCGATGGCGAGACCGCGCTCGCCGGCGCCCAGGGTGATCTCCCGGCCGCGCAGTCGCTCGTCGGCGACCACCGGCCAGGCCGTGCTCGCGCCGAACGGGGTGATGGTGCCGCGTTCGTAACCGGTGGCGGCCAGCGCGCCCGCCGCGTCCGGCATGGAGAGCCGGTGCACCCCGAGCAGGGCGCGCAGCTTGGGCCAGGAGATCACCCGGTCGCCGGGGGTGAGCACGAACAGGTGGTCGTCTTCACCACGGCGAACCACGATCGTCTTGACCACGTCGGGCACGGCAACGCCCCGGGCGGCGGCGGCCTCCGCGAGGCTGCCGACCGCACCGTGGCTGACCAGCCGATACGGCAGTTGGGCGGCGTCCAGGGCGGTGATCGCTGGCGATGGCATGCCCGCCACGGTAGCCGTCGGGCCTGCCACCGGACGGGAAACTGCCACCGCCGACATCCCACGGTTTCCAAACGGCGAGCGTAAGGTGATCACATGCGCGCTGAGCGTGTGGATCAACCGATTGACCATGATCAAGCGGTGGACACGCTGCGGCGGTCGTACGCCGCGGTGCCCACGGGCGAGCCTGTCCGGCTGGCCAAACGCACCTCCAACCTGTTCCGCCCCCGGTCCGCTCCCCGGACTCCGGGGCTCGACGTAAGTGGCCTGAACGGCGTGCTGTCGGTCGACCCGGCCGGCCGTACCGCCGACGTGCAGGGCATGTGCACCTATGAGGACCTGGTCGACGCGACGCTGCCGCACGGCCTGATGCCGCTGGTGGTGCCGCAGTTGCGCACCATCACGCTGGGCGGTGCGGTGACCGGCCTCGGGATCGAGTCGACCTCGTTCCGCAACGGCCTGCCGCACGAGTCCGTCCAGGAGTTGGACGTGCTCACCGGCTCCGGCGAGATCATCACCGCCCGACCCGACGGCGAGCACGCCGACCTGTTCACCGCGTTCCCCAACTCGCTGGGCAGCCTCGGGTACGCCACCCGGTTGCGCATCGAGCTGCAACCGGTCGGCCGGTACGTGTCGTTGCGCAACGTCCGGTTCACCCAACTGGAGGCGCTGACCGACGCGATCGCGGAGGTGACCGCCACCCGGTCCTGGGCGGGCGAACCGGTGGACGCGATGGACGGGGTGATGTTCAGCCCCGGCGAGGCGTACCTGGTCTTCGCCACGTTCACCGACGCGGCCGACCCGCCCAGCGACTACACCGGTCAGGCGATCTACTACCGGTCGCTGCGCCAGCGCACCCGCGACGTGCTCACCGCGTACGACTATCTGTGGCGCTGGGACACCGACTGGTTCTGGTGCTCGTCGGCGTTCGGCGCGCAGCACCCGGTCGTGCGCAGGCTCTGGCCGGCGCGTTACCGGCGCAGCGACTTCTACCACCGACTGGTCCGGCTGGAGCACCGCCACCAGGTGGCGGCCCGGATCGACCGGCTGCGCGGGCAACCGGCCCGCGAGCGGGTCGTGCAGGACGTGGAGATCCCGCTGGACCGTACGGCCGACTTCCTGCGCTGGTTCGCAGGCAGGGTGGGAATGAACCCGGTGTGGCTGTGTCCGTTGCGACTGCGTGAGCCGGCGGGGCCCGGTTCGGCGCGGTCCTGGCCGCTGTATCCACTCCGGCCGGGGCAGGACTACGTCAACATCGGGTTCTGGGGGAGCGTTCCGATCGCGCCGGGCGCCGCCGACGGCGACGTCAACCGCACGATCGAACGCAGGGTGTCGGAGTCGGGCGGGCACAAGTCGCTCTACTCCGACGCGTACTACGACCGGGACGCCTTCGATCGCCTCTACGGCGGCGACACGTGGCGCGCGGTGAAAGACCGCTACGACCCGGACCACCGGCTGACGGGACTGTACGAAAAGGCGGTAGCACGAGCATGAGCCTGACCGACAGAGATCAGGGGGCGGCGAGCGTCCCCGCCACCCCGCCGGCGGGGGGCCGGCACACGGGTCCGACCGTCGCGGATGTCATCCGCGCGGTCACCGCGGGGCCGTTGCCGGTGCGGATCACCGGGTACGACGGCAGCGCCGTCGGCCCGTCCGACGCCGGCATCACCCTGGCGATCCATTCCGAGCGTGGGCTGTCGTACCTGCTCACCGCACCCGGCGACCTGGGCATGGCCCGGGCGTACGTCAGTGGTGACCTGGCGTTGCAGGGCGTGCACCCGGGTGACCCGTACGAGGCGTTGCGGGTGCTCAAGGACGAGTTGCGGTTACGCCCACCGTCGCTGGCCGAGGGGCTGGCGCTGGTCCGTGGGCTGGGCTGGGAGCGGCTGATGCCGCCGCCGGCACCGCCGCAGGAGGCGCAGCCCCGCTGGAAGCGGGTGATGAACGGGCTGCGGCACTCGCGGGTGCGCGACAGCACGGCCATCTCGCATCACTACGACGTCTCGAACGCCTTCTACGAGAAGGTGCTCGGCCCGTCGATGACGTACACCTGCGCGGTTTTCCGGTCTCCGGACGACACGCTGGAGCAGGCCCAGGCGGCTAAGTACGACCTGGTCGCCGGCAAGCTGGCGCTGAAGAAGGGGATGCGGCTGCTGGATGTCGGGTGCGGCTGGGGTGGCATGGTGCGCCACGCCGCCCGCGAGTACGGCGTCAAGGCCCTCGGGGTGACCCTGTCCAAGGCGCAGGCGCAGTGGGCGCAGGCCGCGATCGAGCGGGAGGGGTTGACCGAGCTGGCGGAGGTGCGATACCTGGACTACCGGGACGCGCCGGCCGAGCAGTTCGACGCCATCTCCTCCATCGGGTTGACCGAGCACATCGGGGTGCGCAACTACCCGGCCTACTTCGGGTCGCTGCGCAGTCGGCTGCGGCAGGGCGGGCGACTGCTCAACCACTGCATCACCCGCGCGGACAACCGGGCGCCGCACCGCTCGGGCGCGTTCATCGACCGGTACGTCTTCCCGGACGGTGAGCTGGCCGGTCCGGGCCGGTTGATCAGTGAGGTGCACGATGCCGGGTTCGAGGTGCACCACGAGGAGAACCTGCGCCAGCACTACGCGCTGACGCTGGCCGCCTGGTGCCGCAACCTGGTCGAGCACTGGGACTTCTGTGCCTCGGAGGTGGGTGCGGGCACCGCCCGGGTGTGGGGGCTCTACATGGCCGGGTCGAGGATGGCGTTCGAACGCAACGGCATCCAGCTGCACCAGGTGTTGGCCACCCACAACGGCCCGAACGGTGTGAGCGGCTACCCGCTGCGACCGGACTGGTTGCCCTGATCACCTGCTGACCGCCGCCTGAAGCCGCGTCGAAAAAGTCGGCGCGGCTTCTCGCGAAGCGATTGACAAAGAAGTTTTGTACGTACAAACTGATTTTGCCATGAGAGATGTCCTGTACCTGGAGCAGATCGAGCAGGCCGAAGTCCTGCTCAAGCCGCAGCGCGTCGAGGTGCTGCGGCAACTGGCCGAGCCGCGCACCTGCACCGAGGTCGCGGCCCGACTCGACCAGACGCCGCAGCGCGTCTACTACCACGTCAAGCAGCTCGTCGGGGCTGGCCTCGTCGAGCTGGTCAACGAACGCAAGGTCCGCGGCATCACCGAAGGCATCTACCAGGCCGCCGCCCGCTCCTACTGGCTCTCCCCGCGGCTCGTCGGCCGGATCGGCCTGCGTCGGGCGCGCGACGAGCTGAGCCTGGGCTACCTGCTCGACCTGATGGAGGAGGTCCAGGCCGACATCGCCGGCCTGGACCGGGCGGCACCCGAGCTGCCCTCGATCGGGGTCTCCGGCGAGATCCGGGTGCCGGCCGAGCAGCGCCCGCAGTTCCTGCACGACCTGCAAACCGCACTTCAGGACCTGTTCACCCGCTACGGCGGCAGCGAGGGAGATGCCTTCAAGCTGGCCGTCGCCTGCTATCCGAAAGGGAACGACAATGAGTGAGCCGATGAAGGTCCAGGCCCGTCTCTCCGCGCCCGTCGGGCGCGTCCGCCAGGCCCTGACCGACCCAGCCGAGCTGCGTCTCTGGCTGGCCGAGCACGCCGAGGTCGAGCTGCCCCGGCGGTACGAGTTCTGGGGTCGCTACACGCCCGAGGGCGACGCCCCGCACCAGCGGCTGCTGCACGCCGACGACGACACGCTGCGTTTCGGCTGGCTGCTCGACGGCGTGGAGACCACCACCGAGTTCCAGTTGACCGCCGAGGGCACCGACAGCACAGTGCTGACGCTGACCCAGAGCCACTTCGACTTCGCCGAGGCGATGAGCGGCTCCACCATCCGGGGCGTGCTCCAGACGTTCTGGGCGCTGTCCATCGCCAACCTGGCCGCCCACGTGGAAGGCAAGCCACTGCTGCCGCGCACCGACTTCACCTCCGCCGACCTGCGCGGTGAGCTGGTCATCGCCGCCCCCGCCGACAAGGTGTGGGAGTCGCTGACCGACTCCGAGCAGGCCAGCGCCTGGTTCGGCTACCCGATCGGCATCGAGCCCTGGGTCGGCGGCCGGTACGCCATGGGCGGCTTCGAGACCGGCTACGCGGCCAAGGTCGTCGACCTGGAGCCCGGCCGACGGATGTCCGTCGACTGGGGGCCGACCGGCGTGACCAACTGGGAGCTGGCCGAGTCCGGTGGTCGGACCACGCTGACCTTCGTGCAGAGCGGCTTCGACGAGGCCAACCCCCCGTACGGTGCCTGGAGCGGGTCGGTTGCCGGGCTGTTCGAGCTGCGCCGCTTCCACGAGGTGCCGAACTGGCAGCCGATCTGGATCTCCGAGGAGATCCCCGGCCTGGAGCCCGCACCGGCCAGTTGAGCCCGACATTCCCGGTCAACCTCCACCTTGGGCAGACGGAGCCATCGGCGTCCAAGGTGGAGGGACCGGTCGGGGGGCCCGCCAAGCGACCGGCTCATCGGTAAGGTCGGCTGGTCAGTGTCGAGTCGACGGCCGGGGCGGTGCGGGTGGCAGGTCCAGACAACGCAGATCACACAGCGGTCGGGCGTTCGCTGGAAGCGGCAATGCGTCTGTTGAGCCAGACCGCCGCTCCGTCGGCCCTGACGGAGTCGACGTCACCACCAGGTGCGCCGCCCGGCGAGGGCGAGCTGCGCGGGCGCGGCACCGCCGCCGACGGGCTGGTCGAGGCCGTGGTGGCCGCCTATGGCCGGCTGGAGTCGCTGGAGATCGACCCCCGCCTGCTGCGGCGCGGCACCGGTGCCATCGCCGACCACGTGATCGAGGCAGTGCGCGCCGCCCAGGATGACGAGCTGCGACAGCGCCAGGAGCTGCTCGGCGGTGACATCGACCAGGCAGCGACGCATCGGCAGTTGGAGGCGGTCGCGGCGGAGGCTTGGCGTGGGCTGGACGGGATGATCGGCGACCTTGACGCGTTGACCCGCCGATTCGACCAGCGGTGACCGGATGACCGACGCGATAGAGGTCGACGTCACCGCGCTGCACTCGGCGGCGCGGAGCATCGAGGCCAGCGGTGAGCGGCTCGGCGTCGAGGTGCAACGGTTACGGGGCACCGTCACCGGTTCGGCCAGTCCCTGGGGTGGCGACGAGGCCGGGACGGTCTTCGGGGCGGCCTACACCGAGGTGCTGCAACACGCTCTCGACGTCTACGCCTCGATGGCCGACCAGCTCCTGAGCGTGGCCGACCGGCTCGACGCCGCCGCCGACGCGCATGAGCGCACCGATCTCGACAGCGCGGCCCTGTTCACGAGGACGGGGCTGCCCGGTGGGCCTACAGCTGCCGGCTGAGCTGGCCGAGGCCCTCAACTGGGTGGGCTTCACCTGGCCAGAGGCCGACGAGGAGTTGCTGTACGAGGCGGCCCAGGCGTGGATGTCCTTCGCGGGCACCTTGCGCACGGCGGCCAGCGGGGCGAACGCCGGAGCGGGTGTCGTGAGCACGACCAACCGGGGGCGGGACGTCGCCGCGTTCGAGGCGATGTGGCGCGGCGAGGAGGGCCCGACCAGCCGCATCGAGGACGGCGCCGAGGCGGCGGAGCTCATCGCCGCCGCGCTGCTCGTGATGGCCGTGATCACGTTGGCCCAGAAGGTCCTCACGATCGTCCAGCTCACGATCCTGGTGATCCAGGTTGCCATGGCGCTGGCGGCAGCGGCTCCCACCCTCGGTGGCTCGCTGGCACAGATCCCGATCGCGATCGGCGTGGCCCGGGTCGCGATCCGCCGGATCGTCAAGGAGGTCGTGCAACGGGTCGTCAACGAGATCATTCCGCGACTGCTTCGCCGCGCCAAGACGTTGCTGCGCAGGTTCAACCGCAAGGGCCCGGATCGGCGTCCGGGGCGACCCGGCGTGCCCGGACCGCTGCGGGATGTCCGCTACCAGGGCCGGCCGATGCGGGACGACTACCGGTACGAAACCATGGGCGACCATCCGGGGAATCCCTTCCGACCCAAGTCGGTGCGTCGGCTCAGCGAGGCGGAACGGGAAGCACACCGGGTGTACGTCGACTCGGACGGCGTCCTGCGCCAAGCAAAAGACGGCGAGCCCTTCGACACCCGTGCCGCGTCCACGCACTGGACCCAGGACGGCGGCCGGGCCATCTTCGTCATGGACGAACGTGGCAACATCTACGCCTCGAACTACCAGGAGGTCGGTGCCTTCCACCACTCGACCCTGGGTAACGGTCAGCCGGTGGCGGCGGCCGGTGAGATCGCTGTCGTCGACGGTAGGGTCCAGTACGTGACCTCCGCCAGCGGGCACTACCAACCCGGTCCCGAGCACATGCGGCAGGTCACCGACGAGCTGAGCCGCAACGGCGTCAAGGACATTCCGCTCTTCGGCTTCGACGGCCGTACCCGGTTGAACTGACCCGTCGGAAAGGTAGATGGAATGGACAGCCGCAACTGGAAGGGCGTCATCAACCAGATCCTGTACGGGTTGATGTTCACCCCTCAGATGGACGACGACTCCGCCAGCCAGATGGCCGAAGCGATGGTCGAGCGACGCTACTTCGGGGACGGCCCGGGTGTGTATGCGGACGCGATCGTCCAGGCGCAGCAGTACGACGGCTTGCTCACCGACGAGATCGAGACGTCGCACAGCGAGCAGGGGTTCCGCGATTTTCTCCGCCGGCTGGCGGGCGAGCTGGAGCAGCGCCGGCCCTGGCACTGAGGTGGTGTCCGGCCAGCTGAATGCCTCGCCCCGAGCACGGTCTTGTGCACCCACGGCGATGCTAGTGCTGATTCGCTGGCCGGATCTGGTGGCTTCTCGGGGTGAAGTGGGTATGAGCGGACGATGTTCTTCATCTTTGGTCTGCGTACCAAGGTCGACCGGTCCGGTGTCGTGCAGCAGGTGTGCCGTCACTGTGGCAACCAGGCCGCGCAGGTGATCACCCGCCACTCGACGAAATTCACCCTGTTCTTCATACCGCTCATTCCGATCCGCACCCGGTACGCGCAGCAGTGCACGTTCTGCGGGGCGCAGTACGACATCTCCAGGTCCGATGCTGAGCGCCTTCCGGTCGGCTGATCTCCCGATGGAACGTTTCCTCTGCTGGCTGATCGGCCGACCGACGCCGCCGGTCGACGTGGCGGTGCACACCGTTGCCCGCC
>NZ_QGSY01000334.1 GCF_003857035.1 Micromonospora arida | reverse complement strand
GCACCGGTACCAGCCGGTTGCGCTGCTCTGGCGGCGCGCGGTGCACGGGCACCGGCAGCAGCCGCGACGGCGTGTACGGCTCGATCTGCGCGGACGGGTCGGACGATTGGTACGGGTCGGGCTGCGCGTACGGGTCGGACGGTTGCGGCTGGTCGGACGGCGGGTTCGGGTCGGGCGAGCCGTACGGGTCGGCGGGTCGGTGCAGCCGGTAAACCCCGGGCTGCTCCTCCGTGCCGCCGGCCAGCCCGACCACCGACGGGGGCACCGGAGGGTCGGTGGGGTGGGGCGACGGCTCGTCCGACGCTTCGGTCGACCATCTGCTGCCCGTCGACCCGAGCGCCTCGTCGGAGGGCAGCCGGGGATTCGGCACCGCCCCGGCGTGGTGGGTTGCGGCTGCCTGCGGGTGGTAGCCGGATTCGGCCGGCCCGTCGCCGTGCGGTGGGACGCGGGCGGCCGGCACGACCGGCGTGTCCCGAGCTGTGGGCGGGTTGTCGGCGCAGGCGTGGTCGGGACTGGCCGCCGCCCGGGCCAGCGCCGCCACCTGGGTGGCCAGCGGGTCGTCGGCGGGCAGGTGCTGGCGGCACAGCTCACGGGCGAGCGCCAGGTTGTCGTGTGCCTCGGCGAACTGCCCGCAGTCGCGCTGCATCGCTCCGAGCCGCGCCAGCATCTTGATGCCGCTGGGGTGCCCGTCGCCGTACACCTCGCGGTGCAGCTCCCAGGCGTCCTGGAGGCGGTCGCGAGCCACCGTGCACTGGCCGCGTGCGTACTCGACGGTGGCCAGGTCGGCGTGCGCGGCGAGCACCCGCAGGGACTCCGGGCCGTCCTGCGCGGTCAGCTCGATGATGACTTCCTGGTAGAGCCGCGCCGCCCGGGAGTGGCTGCCGACCCGGTGCAGCACCGCGGCCAGAGTCGCCGCCGCGGCCACCGTGCGCGGGTCGGCGCGGCCGTGCAGGCGGGTGGTGGCCGCGTACGCGAAGGCGGCCCACCCGCGTGCCGAGTGCGGCTCGCCGAGGGCGATCAGCACCCGTGCCTGGAGGCTGGCCGCCTCGGCCAGCTCGGGGGTGGCGTTGGCCGGGCGGGGGTCGGCGTCGGTGAGCGCGTCGGACAGCAGTTGCTGTGCGCCGGCCAGATCGCCGGAGGACACGAGGTGGTGCGCCTGATCAGTCAGTTCACCGAAGCCGGAAGACACGCCCCATCGTGCTCATCCGACGACGGTAAGTACAAGACCCGCGCCGGTGTCGATTGGTCAGGATCCGGTCAGGTGCTCGGCCAGGGTCTCGCTGATCCGGCGTAGCTGGTCGACCTGGGCGGGGCTCAACGCGTCGAACAGGTGTCGGCGTACCCCCTCCACGTGGCCGGGTGCGGCGGCCGCGAGGGTGGCGAAACCCTCGTCGGTGAGCAGCGCGATCTGCCCGCGCCGGTCGGTGGGGCAGTCCTCGCGGCGCACCCAGCCGGCGGCCTCCAGCCGGGCCACGGCGTGCGAGAGCCGGCTGCGGGACGACCCCGCGGCCTGCGCCAACTGGCTCATGCGCAGTTGACGACCGGGGGCCTCGGAGAGCTGGACCAGGATCTCGTAGTACGCGTGCGGCATGCCCGCGTCGCGTTGCAGCTCACGGTCGAGATTGTCCATCAGCACCCGGGAGGCGGTGAGGTACGCGCGCCACGTGCGCTGCTCGTCGGGGTCCAACCAGCGGGTCATGACCGCCATCATACTCCGGATGGTTGAATGTTCAACTAAATCGCGCTACTCTCGGGTCATGGGTATTCATCGACTCAACCACGCGGTCCTCTACGTCAGTGACCTCGCCCGCAGCGTCGCGTTCTACCGCGACGTGCTGGGCTTCCGCCCGGTGGCGATGACCCCGGACGGCTTCCGGGGCGCCACCTTCCTCCAGGCCCCCGACTCCACCAACGACCACGACCTCGGCCTCTTCGAGATCGGCGCGGGCGCCGGGCGGTCGACCGCCGGCCGGTCCACCGTCGGCCTCTACCACCTCGCCTGGGAGGTGGACACGCTCGACGAGCTGGCCGCCACCGCCGAGCGGCTCGCCGCGGCCGGCGCACTGGCCGGCACCTCCGACCACGGCACGACCAAGAGCCTCTACGGCAAGGACCCGGACGGTCTGGAGTTCGAGGTGGTCTGGCTGATCCCGGCCGACCTGCTCGACGACACCGCGCTGGCCGCCCGCAAGCAGATCGGTCGGCTCGACCTGGACGCCGAGCGGCAGCGTTACGGCGGCCAGACCCGGGGCGGGGTGGGGATCTCCGTCCCGGCCTGACCGCCCGTACGGTAGAACGGACCGATGCCGACCGACCGGACCACTGATTTCCTCCGCGAGCTGCTGGTCCGCCAGTTGACGACCTGGCTGCCCGCGGCCCTGCACCGCTCCCGGCGGGCCACCATAGCCCTCGCGGGCGCCGACGCGGGCAGCGCGGAGGCCGCGCTGCACCTGGTCGCCACGCACGGCGACCAGGTGCGCGGCCGGCAGGTGACGGTGCTGGTGCTGACCGACGCCGCCGACGACCTGCCAACCCGACTCGGCCCGATCGAGGCGGAACTGCCCGCCGAGGTCACCGTGCACCTGCTGCCCGGCGAGCCGTACCGGCTGCCCGTCGCGGTGAAGGCCGCCGGGGCGGCCGGCGCGCCGCTGTTCTCCTTCGTGGACCTGCCGGGCGCGGTGACGCCGAAGCTGCTCACCGCCGCGACCAACGGTCGGACCGGAGAGTTGCTGCTGCACACCGGCGACAGCGCCCGAGACTTGCTCGTCTCCGCCGGCTTTCCCCTGGTCGCCGAGGTGGCACCGGTGCTCCCCGGCGGCGAGGCTGCCGGGGTGATCGCGTTCGGCAGCCGCTCCGACCGGAGTCTGGAGGTGGTCCGTGACGCGCTCTGGGCGGTCGGCGCGGACCTCGACGTGCGCTACCGCGACCCGCTCGACCCGACCGGCACGACTGTCGACGTGGTCGGCGATCCCGACCTCGAACCGCTGGCCCACGAGTTGCTGGCCGAGTTGCGGGCAGGTGGGCCACGGTCGGTCACCGAACTGCGTCGGCACACCCTCACCGTGACCGTCTATCGGGCCGCCGACGCCAACCAGGCGCTCGTCGACCTGATCGCCGCCGGTGCCCTGCGCCGCGATCGCGAGTCCGGGCGGCTGGCCGGCGACGAGATCATCACCCTGGCGCGCTGAGCGCCCACCCCGCAGACGCCGAGCGGGGTGCCGGTGGATCACCGGCACCCCGCTCGACTCCCGGGATGTCTACGACCGGGACTTGTCCTGCTTCCAGGAGAGCGGACCCGGCAGGTCGACCCGGTGCGCACGCGCCTTGGAGTTCCAGGACCAGCGACCGATCTTGATGCTCCACGAGGAGAAGCCGTTCTCGGTGAAGTTCAGGATGATCGGACCGTACTTCTTGCGCTTGCGAAACATGAGGCCCATCGGAGGTCTCCCCTCGTCACCGTTTCCTGCCGTGTCGAGATCGAACATGCCCGAACCGACAACTTTTGAAACCCTCTCGCTGTCCGTCCTGGACGGTCGCCCGCCGGACATCCAATCTCTATCCACCAGATAGGTGTTGCGGCACGGTAAACGCTGCTCGTGGCGCTTCGTAACATCGGCAGCGATTGAAGTCTCATCTTCTGGAAGACCGTTGACCGCTCGTTCCGGTCCCGGGCAGCATGGGGTCATGTCGCAGCGGGATGAGCTTCTCCTCACCGCTCGTGTGCACGTCGACCTGGTCCGGCACGCGAGCGCGCTCTGTTGAGCTGACCGGTCCATCCGGCTCGGCTCCAGCGCCGCACTCCCATCGCCCGCCCGCTCAACGCGGAGCAGCGTGCCCGCACGCCCTCATCCGGGCGTCCCCGCTCCCATCGTGGACAGATCAGGAGACTCCTCATGTCCCCACCCCGTGCCATTCCGCGTACCCTCGCCGCGGTTGCGGCGCTGGTCGTGCTCACCGCCACCGCCGGCTGCGGCGGTGACGCGGCAGCCGACGGCGCCCAGGCCGGCGAGCTGCGCTACCAGGGCTCGGTCGGTCAGGTCACCCTCCCCGAACTCGCCGCCGACCTCGGCTACCTCGGCGACGTCAAGCTCAAGTGGATCGGCAACGTCACGGGTGGCCCGCAGGACATCCAGGCCACGGCCACCGGGCAGAGCGACTTCGGCGGCGCGTTCAACGGCGCCATCGTCAAGCTCGCCACCGCCAGCGCCCCGATCACCGCCGTGGTCAGCTACTACGGCTCGGACGCGCAGACCTTCCAGGGCTACTACGTGCTCGACGACAGCCCGGTCCGCAGCCCCCGCGACCTGATCGGCAGGAAGGTCGGCATGAACACCCTCGGCGCGCACGCCGAGGCCGTGCTCAAGACCTGGCTCGCCCGCGGCGGCCTCACCCCCGCCGAGATCAAGCAGGTCGAGTTGGTCGCCCTGCCACCGGTCAACACCGAGCAGTCGCTGCGGCAGCGGCAGATCGACGTCGCGGTGCTCGGCGGGGTGATCCGGGACAAGGCGGTCGCCAGCGGCGGCATCCGCACCATCTTCACCGACTACGAGCTGCTCGGCGCCTTCAGCGGCGGCACCTACGTCTTCCGCGACGACTTCATCAAGCGCAACCCGGAGACCGTCAAGGCGTTCGTCACCGGGGTCGGCAAGGCCATCGAGTGGGCCCGCACCCAACCCCGGGAGACAGTGGTCGCCCGGATGCGGGACATCATCGGCAAGCGCGGCCGCAACGAGGACCCGTCGCTGGTCGCGTACTGGAAGAGCAGTGGCGTCGCCGGCCGTGGCGGCGTGATCGGTGAGCAGGAGTTCGGCACCTGGATCGACTGGCTCGCCGCCGAGGGCGAGCTCAAGGGCGACCGTCCGAAGCCCGGCGACATCTACACCAACCGGTTCAACCCCTTCGTGGACGGGGGGAGCGCGTGAGCACCGACAAGATCCTCTTTGATCGGGTGAGCAAGACCTTCCCGGTCCGCGCCAGCCGGCGTGGCGGCGCCGGCGCGGTGACCGCGCTGGACGAGGTCACCCTCGGGGTACGCCCTGGCGAGTTCCTGGTCGTCGTCGGCCCCAGCGGTTGCGGTAAGTCCACGCTGCTCGACCTGCTCGGCGGGCTCACCGGGCCGACCTCGGGGCGGGTGCTCGTCGACGGTCGGCCGGTCACCGGTCCCGGCCTGGACAGGGGCATCGTCTTCCAGCAGTACGCGCTGCTGCCCTGGCGCACCGCCGCCGGCAACGTCGCGTTCGGCCTGGAGGCCAAGGGGGTGCCACGCGCCGAACGCGCTGCCCTGATCGAGCACCACCTCGACCTGGTGGGGCTGCGCGGGTTCGCCGATCGCTACCCGCACGAGCTGTCCGGCGGGATGAAGCAGCGGGTGGCCATCGCCCGCAGTCTCGCGTACGACCCGGACGTGCTGCTGATGGACGAGCCGTTCGCCGCCCTGGACGCGCAGACCCGCGACTCGTTGCAGGACGAGCTGGTGCGAATCTGGGCCGGCACCGGCAAGACGATCGTGTTCATCACCCACGGCATCGACGAGGCCGTCTACCTGGGTCAGCGGGTGGCGGTGCTGACGTCCCGGCCAGGGCGGCTCAAACAGGTCATCGACATCGACCTCGGCGACCGGGACGCGGTCGAGGACGTCCGCTCCACCGACGCGTTCCGCCACCACCGCCACCAGATCTGGACCCTGCTGCGGGACGAGGTGCGGGCCGCCCAGGCGGCCGAGGGCACCGGCGTCCGCCACACCGAGGAGGCCCGCGTTGGTTGACATCGCCGAACGTCCCACCCGACTCGTCGGCCCACCCACAGTGCCCCGCGCTGCGGCCGACCGGGCCGTTCCCGGTCGCGCCGGTCGACTGCTCGGCATCGGCGCGAAGGTGTTGCACCGTACCGTCGCCATCGCCGCGCTGGCCGCGATCTGGGAGGGCGCACCCCGGCTCGGGCTGGTGGACCGGGTCTTCCTGCCGCCGCTGTCGGAGGTGTTGGTGGCCTGGTGGGAGTTACTGCGCAGCGGGCAGCTCGCCGAGCACGTGGGCGCCAGCCTCACCCGGTCGCTGGCCGGGCTCGGCCTCGCGGTGCTCACCGCCATCCCGCTCGGGCTGCTGATCGGCTGGTACCGGCCGCTCGCCGAGCTGCTCAGCCCGCTGCTGGAGGTGTTCCGCAACACCGCCGCGCTGGCCCTGCTGCCGGTGTTCGTGCTCATCCTCGGCCTGGGGGAAACCTCCAAGATCGCCCTGGTGCTGTACGCGTGCTCCTGGCCGATCCTGCTGAACACCATCGCCGGGGTGAAGGGCGTCGACCCGCTGCTGATCCGGTCGGCCCGCTCGATGGGGCTCAACCACCTGCGGCTGTTCCAGAAGGTGATCCTGCCGGCCGCGGTGCCGACCATCTTCACCGGCGTCCGGCTGGCCGGGGCGTACTCGATCCTGGTGCTGGTCGCGGCCGAGATGGTCGGCGCGAAGGCCGGCCTCGGCTACCTCATCAACTACGCGCAGTACAACTTCGCGATCGCCGACATGTACTCCGGGATCATCACGATCTCCGCCATCGGCCTGGTCGTCAACCAGATCCTCGTCACCCTCGAACGTCGCTTCTCCACGTGGCGCGTCGACGTCTCTGTCGGATAGGACGGACACCAATGACCCGTACCCTGCACCTCAACGCGTTCCTGATGGGCGTCGGCCACCACGAGGCCGCCTGGCGGCACCCCCGCACCGACCCGCGTCGGGTCACCGACGTACGGCACTTCCAGGAGCTGGCCCGGATCGCCGAACGCGGCACCCTCGACTCGCTCTTCCTCGCCGACGGTCTCTCGGTCGGGCCGAACCCCCGGCACAACATCCAGGCCGTCTTCGAGCCGCTGACCCTGCTCGCGTCGCTCGCCGCGGTGACCGAGCACATCGGTCTCATCGCGACGGTCTCCACCACCTACAACGAGCCGTTCCACGTCGCCCGCAAGTTCGCCTCGTTGGACCACCTCAGCGGCGGTCGGGCCGGCTGGAACATCGTCACCTCCGCGCAGGAACGGGAGGCGGTCAACTTCAACCGGGACAGCCACCCCGCACACGCCGACCGTTACCGGCGGGCCGCCGAGTTCGTCGACGTGGCGATCAAGCTCTGGGACAGCTGGGAGGACGACGCGCTGGTCTTCGACACCACGGCCGGGGTGTTCGCCGACACCGACCGGGTGCACGAGGTGGCGCACCGCGGGCCGGAGTTCCAGGTACGTGGCCCGCTGAACATCCCCCGGGGGCCGCAGGGTCGACCGCTGCTGGTGCAGGCCGGCTCGTCGCCGGACGGGACAGCCTTCGCCGCCCGCTACGCCGAGGCCGTCTTCACCGCACAGCAGACCCTCGCCGACGGGCAGAGCTTCTACGCCGAGCTGCGCCGGCAGGTCGCCGCCGCCGGCCGGGACCCGGACCTGGTGAAGGTCCTGCCCGGCATCGCGCCGGTGCTCGGCGGCACCGAGGCCGAGGCGCGGGCGCTCGCCGCGGAGCTGGAGGAGCTGATCGTCCCCGACTACGCAGTGGCCCAGCTCTCCGGGATGCTCGGCATCGACCTGACCGGCCTGCCGCTGGACGGGCCGCTGCCGGAGCTGCCGGCCGCCGGCACCGTGCAGGCCCACCAGAGCCGCTACCAGCTCGTCACCGAGCTGGCCCGCCGGGAACAGCTCACCATCCGCCAGCTGATCGGCCGACTCGGCGGCGGGCGGGGTCACCGGGTCGTGGCCGGTACGCCGGAGCAGGTCGCCGACCAGATCGAGCTGTGGTTCACCCAGGGCGCCGCCGACGGGTTCAACATCATGCCGCCGCACCTGCCCGGCGGGCTCGCCGACTTCGTCGACCACGTGGTGCCGGTGTTGCGCTCCCGTGGGCTGTTCCGCACCGAGTACTCGGGTCGGACGCTGCGCGAGCACTACGGCCTGCCCCGACCGGCCAGCGCGTACGCCGCGTCGGCCCTGGTGCCGGCATGACCACCGTGGAGCGCCCCTCGGCGGACATCGCCGAGCTGCGACCGGTGAACCCGGATCTGTTCCGCGCGCTGCTGCGGCGGCAGGCCAGCACCGTCACGGTGGTCACCGCGGTCGCCCGCGCCACCGACCCCGCCTGCCTCGGTGGGATCGGCGCGCCCATCCGGGCGGGCTTCACAGCGACCTCGTTCACGTCGGTGTCGCTGGACCCACCGCTGGTCTCGTTCTGCCTCGGGGTGGCGTCGTCGAGTTGGCCGGTGCTCGCCCGCGCCGAGCACGTCGCCGTGCACCTGCTCAGCGCCGGGCAGCGGGAGGCCGCCACGGTCTTCGCGACCAGCGGCATCGACCGGTTCGCCGCGTACCCGGACTGGACGCCCGGACCGTTCGGGGTGCCGCTGCTCGACGGGGTTCTGGCCCGGCTGCTCTGCCGGGTGGTGCACCGGGTCCCGGCCGGCGACCACACGCTGGTGATCGCCGAACCACTGGCGCTCGGCGACGGCGGCGACGGCGCACCGCTGGTGCACCACCGGGGCGGCTACACCACCGCCGTGCCGACGTGAGCGAGCGAACCATCGGGCACGTGGCGCGTCGCGGCGGAACGCGGGGAAGCGGAGTGCCGACGTGACGGCACCGACCACGGCCGACCTGCTCGCGTTGGACCGGGCCGCCCAGGACCTGCTGTTCCGGGCGGCCCGCACGGCCAACACGTTCACCGACGAGCCGGTCACCGACGCCCAGGTCGCGGCGATCCACGACCTGATCCGGTACGGGCCGACCGCGTACAACGGCCAGCCGTTGCGGGTGCTGCTGCTGCGTTCGCCGGAGTCCCGGGCCCGGCTGCTGCCGTACGTCTCGTCGAGCAACCGGGCGAAGACGGCCAGCGCGCCACTGGTGGCGGTGCTCGCCGCCGACGTGGACTTCCACGAGCGGCTGCCCGAGCTGTATCCGCACCGTCCGCAGGCCCGGGACTGGCTGGCGGACCGCGCGGCGCGGGTCGAGCAGGCCCGGTTCAACGCGACCCTGCAGATCGGCTACCTCATCGTCGGTGTCCGCGCGGCGGGTCTCGCGGCCGGCCCGATGGCGGGCTTCGACACCGCGGGCGTGCAGCGTGAGTTCCTCCCCGACGGGCGCCACGAGGTGCTGCTTCTGCTCAACCTCGGGCACCCGGGACCGCACACCGGGCCGACCCGCCTGCCCCGGCTGGCCACCGGGGAGGTGATCCGCACCCTCGAGGGCTGAGCGACGAACGGGACTGCCCCCGGTGCCGGCGTAGCGCCAGCACCGGGGGCGGAAGGTTGCGGGTCAGGCGCCCTTGACCCAGTCCAGCGTGAAGCGGGCGAAGAAGATACCTCCGGTGTTGCCCACCTCGTACAGGTTGCCGATCGTGCCGTCGTTCAGGACGGCCATCGTGGAGTAGCCCGCGCCGCCCGGCTTGACCAGTGCCCGCGCCGGCCAGCTGGCACCATCGTCGGTGGAGAGTCGGACGGTGAGGTCGTTGCGCGCGGCCGGGGCCGCGTTGTTGCTGAACAGTGCGGTACGGGTGCGCACCGGTGCGCCGTTCGCACCCACCTCCGACGGGCGCAGGTACGAGATCTCGTCAGCGTTGCAGAGCGGATCGGTCAGCAGGGCGCTGGCCGTGGCCGGGCCGAACGTCACGCCGCCGTCGGTGGACGTGGAGTAGAACCGGCTACGGGTGCTGTTGTGCCGCATGTTCTGCACGATCGCGCCGGTGCCGCGTTCGATTGCCTTGCTCTCGTTGATGTTTCCGCCGGCGGGGCCGCCGCGCTTCCACGTCACGCCGCTGTCGTCGCTGTAGATGTTGCCGGTCTGGGTGAGACCCGCCCCGTCCCGGTAGACGAACGGCTGGATCAGGCGCCCGGTGCTGGTCTGGATGCCGTGCCCGGAGGAGAAGAACGCCTGCTGCCAGGTGGGGACCTTGATCGTCGGGTTCAGCTCCACCGGGGCGCTCCAGGTGGCACCGTTGTCCCGGCTGGTGATGTATTGCAGGTGCAGGCTGTTCGGGTCGTTGGCGGTGTTGAGACCGGAGGAGCCGGACCAGAAGCTGATGCCCGGCTTGGGGGAGTAGGTGTAGAAGCAGTAGACGGTGCCGGTCCTGCGGTCCACCAGCAGGCTCGGGTCGCCCGCTCCCTCGCTCGTGGTGGCGGGGGCGTGGATGATCCGCGGCTGGTCGAAGGTGCGGCCGCCGTCGGTGCTGCGGGTCATCGCGATCTGGATGTTGTTGGTGCCGCCACCGAGGTCGTACGAGCCGTTGATCCGGGCGTCGGCGACGGCGATCACGGTGCCGTTGTTGGTGACGGCCATGCCCGGGATGCGGACCGAGGCGGAGGTGCCGTCGTAACGGCCGTTGGGCCCGTTGAGGTTGCGGATGACGGACTGCGTGCTGATGACCGTCGTGGCGTTCATCTGCGGGGTGCCGGCGGCCAGGCCGCAACCGGCGGTGCCCCGCAGGGTGCTGTCGAACCCGGGGGCGGTGACCCGCAGGGTGTACGCGGTGCCAGCGCCAACGGTCCAGTAGTGCAGGTAGTTGCCGCCAGCGGCGATGGTGCGGGTCCAGGGGGACCCGGTGCGGCCGGGCCAGGTGACGGTGAAGTCCCGGGCGGTCGTGGTGCGGTTCTCCAGCGCGAGCTGGAGCCGGCCGGCCGTGCAGTCGTAGCTGGCGACCGCGGACATGCCGGTGCCACAGTGGAAGATGCCGGTCGCGGTGTCGTCCAGGCCGGTCGGGGTGGTCGTGCGCAGGGTGTACGCCGTGCCCGCCGGGAGGGTCCAGTACAGCTCGTTGCTGCTGCTGCCGGCGGCGACTGTCCGGGTCCAGGGGGAGTTGGTGCGGCCCGGCCAGGTGACGGTGAAGGTCTGCGCGGTGGCGCTGCCGTTGGTGAGCCGCAGGTTGAGGCGGCCGGTCGTGCAGTCGGAGCTGGCGGTCGCGCTCACACCGGCGGGGGCGGCGTGAGCGGGCGTGGCGGGCAGGATCGCGGCCACCCCGAGGACGGCGGCCATGACCGCTATCACTCGACGCGGCAGCTGGCTCTTATACACATCTCCGAGCCCACGAG
>NZ_QGSY01000205.1 GCF_003857035.1 Micromonospora arida | reverse complement strand
GGGTGGCACCGGCGGGTCGGGGCGGCGCGGCCCGCGACCGCGCTGGGGTCGGATCGCCCTGGTGGCCGGGGCCGCGGTGCTGGTGCTGGCGCTGCTCGGCAGCGTCGGCGCCTGGTTGTACGCCCGCAACCTCAACAGTGACCTGGCCCGCACCGACCCGTTCGCGGAGATCACCGGTGGTCGGCCCGCCAAGACCGTCGATGGCGCGCTGAACATCCTGCTGGTCGGCAGCGACTCGCGGGACCCGGACGCGCCGGTCGACAGCAAGAGTCAGTGGCGCGCCGACACGATCATCATCATGCACATTCCGGCCGACCACCAGGAGGCCTATCTGGTCTCCATCCCCCGAGACCTGTACGTGCCGATCCCGGAGAGCGCCGGCGCGGACTGCGGCTCCGGTTCGCGAGCGAAGATCAACGCAGCGTTCGCGTTCGGTGGGCTGCCGCTGGCGGTACGCACCGTGGAGTGCTTCACCGACGTTCGGATCGACCACGTGATGGCGATCGACTTCGGCGGTTTCAAGGAGGTCACCGACGCCCTCGGCGGGGTGGACCTGAAGGTGGAGCGCACCATCACCTCGATCCACAAGCCGTACCGGACCTTCACCAAGGGCACCAACCACATGGACGGCGCGGAGGCGCTGGACTGGATCCGGCAGCGCAAGCAGTTCCCGGACGGGGACTTCGCCCGGATGCGGCACCAGCAGGAGTTCCTTCGGGCGCTGATGGACAAGGCGGCCAGCACCGGCACGCTGGCGAACCCGAAGAAGCTCAACGATTTCCTCAAGTCGGTGACCGCGGCCGTAACCGTCGACCAGACTTTCTCGGTTACAGACATGGCGCTGCAGTTCCGTAACCTGCGCGGCCAGAACCTCACCTTTGTGACCAGCCCGAACTCGGGCAGCGACACCATCAACGGCGAGTCGGTGGTGGTGTCGGACCGGGAGAAGGCGCTCGCGATGTACCAGGCCATGTCCGCGGACACGATGGCCGACTGGGTCAAGGCGAACCCGCCGAAGAGCAACGACGGCGGCTGACCGCGGCCCTACTGACACCAGCCGTTCGGGTCATCGAACAGCGACGATCGAATGAGTCTGCGAAATTCGACGTCCGGATTGACCCGGGATGAACTCGCCAGATCGATTTGATGTACGTACAGTGGTGCCGCCCCCTCCTGATCACGAGCTGGAGCACGCATGCCGGTTCAGGCCAGTCGTCGCCCTTCTTCTTCCGGGTCCGCCGCCCCCAGCGGTCGAGTCGCTGCGGCCATACCCGCGCAGGCACGCCCCTCGGGAGGCGGGCCGGGCTCGCGTCCGCCGGGTAGCGGTGGTGGCGGCGGTGGCGGCGACCGCCCGGGTGGCGGTGGGTCGAAGAAGCGGGCCAAGCGCAAGGACCCGCTCTGGGCCAGGCTGACCGTTGTCTTCGGTGCCGTGCTGATGCTGAGCAGCGGGGTGGCCATCGTCGGCAGCAAGGCGTTGATCGGGCAGGCGACCGGCGGCATCGCGAAGGGCAACCTGCTGGGTGATGCCGGCAAGTCCGACGCCGAGGGCGGTGCGAGCCTGGACGGCCCGATCGACATGCTGCTGCTCGGTGTGGACGCGCGGGAGCGCTGGGCCGCCGACGACGTCCGTTCGGACAGCATCATCGTCCTGCACATTCCGGCCACGCACGACCAGGCGTACCTGATCTCGATCCCCCGGGACACCGAGGCGCAGATCCCGGCGTTCAAGAAGAGCGGCTACGGCGGCGGCTCCGGAAAGATCAACGCCGCGTTCCAGGCCGGTGCCGCCAACGGTGGCGGCTGGGAGGGTGGCGCCCAGCTGATGGCCCAGACGATCAAGCGGCTCACCGGGATCAGCTTCGACGGCGCGGCGATCATCAACTTCGGTGGCTTCAAGAACGTCATCGACACCCTGGGCACGGTGCGGATCTGTGTCAGCCAGGAGGTCAAGTCGCTGCACATGTCGTACGTCGACGGCAAGCCGATGTGGAACGCGGACGCCAAGAAGACCGGCAAAGAGCGGACCCCGGTGGTGCACAAGAAGGGCTGCCAGGAGATGGAGGGTTGGGCCGCGCTCGACTACTCCCGCCAGCGCAAGACCCTCAAGAACGGCGACTACGACCGGCAGGCCAACCAGCAGCAGCTGATCAAGGCGATGGCGAAGAAGGCCACCGAGGGCGGGATGTTGTCCAACCCGGCCAAGATGAACAACCTGATCAAGGCGGCGGGCAAGGCGTTCGTGCTGGACACCGGCGGCGTGCCGATCGAGGACTTCATCTTCACCATGCGCGGGGTCACCGGCAACGAGCTGACCATGCTCAAGACCAACAACGGCACCTTCAACGCCAACGACAACAACACCGAGGGCTTGAGCGAAGAGACGATGGCGATGTTCCAGGCGGTCAAGCAGGACAAACTCGCCGAGTTCGTCTTCACCCACCCCGAGGTGATCTCCACCCGCAAGTGAGGCCGGGAGTCGCGGAAAGCCAGCGACGGCCCCGTCACCGCCCGTAGCCTGACGTGAGCAGGTTTCACGTATCGGCTGCGGGGAGGCGGTCACGTCCAGGTGGGGACGGAACGCAGCGGACCGGGCCGAAGCGGCCCCGTCCGCCCGGTCGCCTGACGCCCGTTGGCCGCGGATCCTGCTCGGCATCGGCCTGGCTCTCGTCCTGCTGGCGGGGCTCGCCGTGGCCGGGCTCAAGACGCTCAGCCACCGCTACGACCGCACGGTGACCAAGGAACAACTGCTCGACGCCGACGCCCGCACCGAGCACACCGACCTGGACGGGCCGCTCAACTATCTCCTGGTCGGCTCCGACCGGCGCCCGGGCGACAGCGGCGCGGACCAACGCTCGGACACCATCCTCATCGTGCACGTCCCCGCCGGACAGCGGGAGGCGTACCTGGTTTCCATCCCGCGTGACCTGCTGGTCGCCATCCCGCCCGCGAACGGCTTCGGCGGCGGTCAAGACAAGATCAACGCAGCGTACGAGCACGGCGGTGGCGGGCAGGCCGGCGCCCAACTGCTCTCCGCCACCCTGCACCGGCTCACCGGAATCCAGTTCGACGGCGCCGCGCTGATCGACTTCTCCGGCTTCCGGAAGGTCATCGACCTGCTCGGCGGGGTGGAGATGTGCGTGGACACCGAGGTCCGCTCGATCCACACCAACCGGGTCTTCACCACCGGCTGCCACCAGATGGACGGGGCGCAGGCGCTGGACTACGTGCGACAGCGTTACGACCTGCCCGGCGGTGACTACGACCGGCAGCACCACCAGCAGCAGTTGCTCCGGGCGATGCTGGACAGCGCCGGCAGGGCGGACCTGCGGAGCAACCCCGTCAAACTGGACCAGGTGCTCCGGGCGGTCGGCGGCTCGTTGACCGTCGACACCAACGGCGTACCCCTGGAGGACCTGCTCCTCGCGCTGCGCGCGCTGCCGCCCGACGGGATGCGCGGCGTCCAGGTGCCCTCCTCGCCGCAGACCATCGACGAGGTCTCGTACGTGGTGCTGGACAACGGCGGCAACGGGCTCTTCGAGGCGGTTCGCGGCACCCGGGTGCCGGCCTGGGCGCAGGCCAACCCGCGCTGGGTGACACGGTTGTGACGGTGCCGACGGCCCGGTCGGTGCCGAACCGGGCCACAAGGATCTAGTGTTGCTTCCTGTGTTCGGACCCCAGGTTCCCACCGTGCCCGTGACCGAGATCGCCGACGAGACCTACCTGCTGGATGTGCGGGAGGACGACGAGTGGGCGGCCGGCCACGCGCCCACCGCCCACCACCTGCCGATGATGGAGCTGCCGGCCCGGCTGGCCGAGGTGCCCACCGACCGGGAGGTGGCGGTCGTCTGCCGTTCCGGCGGGCGTTCCGCCCAGGTCGTCGCCTACCTGATCAACAACGGTTGGGAGCAGGTACGCAACGCCGACGGCGGGATGCGCCAGTGGGCTGCGGTCGGCCGACCGGTGGTCGACGCGAACGGGCAGCCCGGCCAGGTCATCTGAGGCCGGCGGAATGGGCGGGCCACTGGTCTTCGCGCATCGCGGCGCCTCGTTCGACCTACCCGAACACACCCTCGCCGCCTACCTGCGCGCCCTCGACGAGGGCGCCGACGGCCTGGAGTGCGACGTCCGGCTGACCCGGGACGGGCACCTGGTCTGCGTGCACGACCGACGACTTGACCGCACCAGCAACGGTCGCGGTCTGGTCAGCGCGCGTACGCTCGCCGAGCTCGACGCCCTGGACTTCGGCTCGTGGCACCCGGGCAGCGCGCCGGACGGCGACCTGCCACCGGACGAGTCGCACACCCGGCTGCTGACCCTGGCCCGGCTCCTGGACGCGGTGCTCGCCGCCGGGCGGCCGGTCCGACTGCTGGTGGAGACGAAGCACCCGTCCCGCTACGGCTCGAACGTGGAACGCCGACTGGTCGGCCTGCTGCGCCGGTACGGGCTCGCCGACCCCGCGCCGGACGACCCGGTGCAGGTCACCGTCATGTCGTTCTCCCCGCTGGCGGTCCGTCGGGTGCACGAGCTGGCCCCGACGCTGCCCACCGTGCTGTTGCTGGAAGTGCTGCCGCGCTGGCTGCGGTTGGGTCGGCTGCCGTTCGGCACCCGGATCGCCGGGCCGGGCATCGGCCTGGTCCGGGCCCGCCCGCAGTTGCTGCCCGCACTGCGCGCGGCCGGCAACCAGGTGTACGTCTGGACGGTCAACGAACCGACCGACCTGGAACTGGTGCTGGCCGCCGGGGTGGACGGGATCATCACCGACCGGCCCGCGTACGCCCTCGCCCGGCTGGACCGCTGACCCATCGACCGGGCGGGGGTGCCCAAAACCGGGTCGGCGGGGCAGACTCGGCACATGCCGGAGCGTATCGACTTCCCCGCTCTCCTCGCCGGCCACACCGTCGTGATCGAGATGATCAACTCTGGGGACGCGGGTCTGCCGGTCCTCACCCAACTGCTCCGGGTGGTCCAGCCGGCGCTCGGCGCGACCGGGATGGCGTTCGTGGAGTTCGGTCCGACCGGCGGTCGTGTGATCGCCGCGACCGGCGCGGCGGAGTGGGCCCTCGGCCGACCACTGGCCGTCGACGACCCGGACACCGTCTGCCTGCTCTCCGGGCCACGGGTAACCCAGGTGCGGGTGAGCGACCTCAACGGCAAGCTGGCCGGCGAACTGGCCGGCAGCGGCCTGCGCCGGATGGTCGTCTCCCGGGCCGAGATCGGCGGTCACACCGTCGGCAGCCTGCACGCGCTCTATCCGGGCGACGACGAGCCGGGCACCGAGCAGCAGGGGGTCATCGCCTATCTCGCCTCCTGCGTCGGGCACATGTACGGCGACCAGAGTGGCCTGCCGGTGCACGGCGACGGCCCGGTGGTGGCGGCCCTCGCCGACGGGCTGGCCGTCGTCGACCGGGACGGGCACGTCCGGCTCTGGAACCCGGCCGCCGCCCAGGTCACCGGCCGGACGGTCGAGCAGGCGCTGAGCCGCCCGTTGCCGTTCCCGCTGCCGCCCTCCGGACAGGTTCGGGACCACCGGATGCCGGACGGCCGCTGGCTGCGGATCACCTCCGGCGACCTGCCGGGCCCGGGAACGTTACGGGTGGTCACCTTCCGCGACATCACCGACCAGCAGCGCCGCGACCACGACCGCGAGCTGTTCGTCGCGGTGACCAGCCACGAGCTGCGCACCCCGGTCACCGTCATCAAGGGGTACGCGGACACCCTCACCGACCACTGGGACTCACTGACCGACGTCGACCGACGGCAGGCGGCCCGGGTTATCGGGCAACGCGCCAACGAGCTGGCCCGGCTGGTCGACCGTCTGCTCAGCTCGGCGGCCGAGGTGGGGCCGGGCGACGACCCTCCCACCCCGTTCGACCTCGGCGAGGCGCTGCGCTCCGCCATCGTCGACCTGCCGGCGGAGCTGCGCCGCCGTCTGGTGCTCCGCCTCCCGAGCGATCTGCCCAAGGCGCTCGGTCACCGGCCCAGCCTGTCCACCGTGCTGACCGAGTTGACGACCAACGCCGGTAAGTACTCGGCACCTGGTTCTCCCATCGAGATCACCGCCTCGGGCGACGGTCATCTGGTGGCGTTCCGGGTCAGCGACCAGGGCATCGGCATCCGACCCGAGCACGTGGAACGGGCGTTCGACCGGTTCTGGCAGGGCGAGTCCGGCGACCGTCGCGGCTACCCGGGGGCCGGGCTCGGCCTCTATCTCGTCCGCCGGATCGTTGAACAGCAGAATGGATGGGTATCCCTACGTCCGAGGACCGGCGGCGGTACGGTCGCAGAGGTGCGGCTACCACGCGGTTGACCAGGGGTGGCGCGACGTGGAGGCGACGGTGGCAGCGGCAGCGAGGGATCGAGCCTGGTGCGTGGTGGTTCCCCACCACCCGGGCGGGGCACGGCTGGCCCGACACCGGCTCGCCGCCGAGCTGACGGACGTCGTACCCCCGACGCTCCTCGCGGACCTGATCGCGGTGCTCGCGGAGCTGGTGGGCAACGCGGTGCGCCACGCCAGGCCGCTGCCCGGCGGCGTGATCCGGGTTGCCTGGCAGCTACGGCCCTCGGCCGAGGGCGCACTGATCCAGCTGCGGGTCACCGACGGCGGCAGCGCGAGCACCGGGCCACGGCTCCGGACGGCCAGCCCGGACGCGGCGGACGGGCGCGGGCTGCACATCGTGGCCGGCCTGGCCACCCGCTGGGGCGTCGAGCAGGACGGCATGGGCCAGCGCGTCTGGGCGGAGTTCGACCCGGTGCCGACACCCCGACCCGACCTGGTGCCTGCGGGCTGAGGACGGCTCGGGCGGGTCCCGGTCACGGCGAGCGGCTCGGGGCTCTAGGCTGTGACGCCGTGAGTAAGCGTCGAAAGAGCCAGCGCGCCGCCGCCGACACCACCCCCCGTCGCGACAAGGTGCGGGACGTCTTCGTGCCGCGTCCGTTCGACGGGCTGGTCGACGAGTCCGAGTGGATTGCGCTTCGCGAACTGGTGCCCGCCGCCTCCGCCCCGCTGCGGCTGGCGCCCGCCCTGGTCGAGGAATTCGGCGATCGGACGGCGACGCTCGCCACGGTGCTGCCCATGGCCGCCCCGGCGATCACCAAGCCGGACGGCCGGGTGCTGATCGGTCTCCAGCGCCACCAGCAGTCCGGTGACGTGTCGCGGGATCTGGCCGACGCGTTGCTCAGCGCGCTGCGTACCGAGCCGGGTGGCCAGGTGGCCGTGCCGCCACTGCCCGGCCCCGGGCCCCGGCTGCAGGACATCCTCGTGGACGGTCCGCTGGACATCACCATGCACGACGGTTTCGACTTCTGGCTCGACCCCGGGGCCGCCGACGACCCGACCGTCCAGGCGTCGCTGGAGCGGGCGAACGCGGCCATCTACCCGACGGTCCGGCTGACCGCGGCGAAGGCCGCGTACTGGTGTCAGGTTCCGGAGAAGGCCCACGTGCGCTGGGTGCTGCCGGACGACGAGGACGCCGCCCTGGACGCGCTGGCCCGACTCGGCGCGGCCGGCACGCTGACGCTCGGCGAGCAGACCAAGTTCGCCGGCATGTTCCGCGCGCACGGTCGACTCGTGCCGGTCTGGGACCTGCCGGAGGAGACCCCGGCCGCCGAGTGGGAGGAGCCGGTGGCGCAGTTCGCCAAGCGGTACGCCGAGGCGCTCACCGTCACCGACCCACTCGACGCCGCCGGCCGTCGGGCCCGTCAGGGGCTGCTCGGCCGCCAGCTCACCCTGCGCTGAGCCGGGGCCGTCGTCCCGCTGAGCCGGGGACGTCGTCGCGCTCAGCCGGGCGGCGGGTGTGGTCGTCGCGTGCTCAGCCGGCGACGGATAGCGGGTCGCGGGTGATCGGGCAGGACATGCAGCGCGGTCCGCCCCGACCGGAGCCCAGCTCGGAGCCGGCGATCGGGATCACCTCGATGCCGGCCCGCTCCAGTTGCGCGTTGGTCTCCGTGTTGCGTTCGTAGCCGACGCAGAGCCGTGGTGCCAGCGCGAGGGTGTTGTTGCCGTCGTCCCACTGCTCGCGTTCCGCGGTGACCGGATCCAGCCCGGTGTCGATGACCCGGAGCAGGTCGAGGTCCATCGCGTCGGCGGCGGCCCGCAGGAACGGCGCCGGACCGTCCACCCGCGGGTCCTCGCCGTCCCCGCCGGCGATCACCGTGTACGCGGACAGCGTGCTCGCGATGTTGGGGTACATCAGGACGGCGTCCACGTCGACCATCGTGCAGACCGTGTCCAGGTGCATGGTGGCGCGCTTCTGGGCGATCGGCACCACCAGGATGGTGTGGGCCAGGCCGGCGGCGAAGACCTGCCGCCCGAGGCGTTCGGCACCCGCTGGCGTCGTCCGCTCGCCCACCCCGACCGCCAGCACCCCGGGTGCGAGCAACAGCACGTCCCCACCCTCCAGATGCTCCAGGTGTGGTCGGTAGACGAATTCGGTGCCGGCGAACCGGGGGTGGTGGCGGTAGATGGCGTCGGTCAGGGTGGTCTCGCGGCGGCGGGCCGGCATGGCCAGGCTGGTGACACCGACCCGGTCGCCGATCCACAGCGACGAGTCGCGGGTGAAGAGCAGGTTGGGCAACGGGTCGATGACGAAGTCGTGTCGGTCCATCAGCGTGTAGACCAGTCCACCCGGTCGCTCGGAGCTGATCCGCAACTCCTCGTGGGCCAGCCCGGCGGTGAGCACGTCGGCCAGCGCCGCCGGGTCCAGGTAGGAGAGGTGGTCGGCGACGCGGGCGCGCAGCGTGTCGCCGAGCCGCCGGGAGCGCAGCACCTGCTCGGTGAGTTCGGCCCGGGCGTCCGCGACGGCCAGCGTCTCGGCCAGCAGGGTAGCCAGGTAGAGCACCTCGACGTCGCGCTCGCGCAGGGCGGCGGCGAACGCGTCGTGCTCCTCCTGGGCGCGCCCCACCCAGGGGATCGCGTCGAACAGGAGCGAGTCGTTGTTGCGCGGGGTGAGCCGGGCCAGTTCGGGGCCGGGCCGGTGCAGCAGTACGGTGCCGAGCCGCCCGACTTCACTGTCGACGTAGTGGGTCACTCCCGCAGCGTAGGGCAGGGTTTAGCGGCATCCGAGAAAAGAACTGTGGATGAATATGGCATTCATCCACAGTCACTCCGGCGCTCCGGCTTGCCGAACACCGGTAGTGGCAACGTAGGGTAGTGAGGACATAACTTCGAGGGACCTTTTGCCGGAGGTCGCGATGACTGTCTTTCCCGCACGACGAGCCGTACCGTCCGCTCGGGCACTGCCGCCCGTCGCGGTGCCACACCCCCGCGTCGAGGCGCCGGGGGTTCTCGAACCGGTCCGTCCGACACCCCTCGAATGGGCCCGCCGCCGTCGGGCCGAGCGGGGTGCACGCCGCCTGGAGGCGGCCGGGGCACGGGCGCTGGGCCAACTCGACCACCTCGGGCCTTCCTGGCACGTGATCGAGTGGCCGCGCACCGACGTGACAGACGTCCTCGACCGCGGTCAGGACGAGCGAGCCGGGTTCCTCGCCATCGGGCCGAGTGGCCTCTTCGCCGTGACCATCGCCGACCACGGCCGAGCCAGGGTGCTCGTCGCCGGAGACGTGGTGCAGATCAACGGCAAGCGGCCCCCGTACGTGGCCGAGTCCCGCCGGGACGCGAAGCGGGCCAGCAAGGCGCTCTCCGAGGCGGTGGGGCTGCCCGTTCCGGTGACGCCGGTGCTGACCTTCGTCGGCTCTGGCGTGATCAGCGTCTACGGTCTTCCGAAGGACTGTCTGATGGCCACCCACCGGGAACTGGACCGGTTGCTCGTGGCCGGCGGCAGCCGGATCAGCCCCGCGACCGCCGAGAAGCTTTCCCGGGTCGCCCAGCACCCGGGCACCTGGCTGAACGGCACGTACCGTCCAACCGCCGACTACCGGTGGTACGACGAGGGCCGAACGGCCGCTGACAAGCCGGCCCACCGCCGGTAACGTCACCGGCGACGCCACGCGGCTCCGGTCCCCCCGTTCCCCTCACCGGTCTCCGCGCCGTCACCGGTCGCCTCGGTTCACGCTGCGCGCCCCGGTGACCCGGTGCGCTCGGTGATTCCGTCGGCGACCCGCTAGCGTGGACAGTCGATCGGTGCACATAGGAGGCGCGGTGGCCCACGTCGAACTTTCGCTCTCGGAAGCGTTCGTGCCGGCGGCGCGGGCCTCGACAGAGCCGGAGTCCGACAACGTCGGCCAATGGTCGTCGACAGTCTCCCGCGCCGACGAGCCGTGCCTGCTGATCGACGCCGACACCCGGGTGGTGGCGATCTCCACGGCCGGTTGCGAGCTGCTCTGTCTCGGTGAGCCGGCCGGGCTGATCGGGCGACCGTTGCTCGATGGCGGGCTGCGCCTGCTCGACTTCACCGCCAACCGGTGCGAGCTGACCGAAGCCGAGATCGACAAGATTCCGCCACTGCTGGCGCTCTCCTCCGGCCGACTCGCCCGTGGGCTACTCAGGGTGCAGGCCGCCTCGGCGAACAGCTCCGACGCGACAGTTGACGCGATCTCCACCCCGGTGCTCACCGACGGCACCGTCGCCGGCTCACTCACCTTCTTCTCCGAGGTCTGACCTGCGGCGCGGTGTGTCCTTCGCCGCACGCGGCGTTGCCGGGGTGGGTCCGCACGAAGGCCGTAGGGTGCCCTCATGCTCGATATCGCTCTACTGCCGGGGGAATACGCCGTGTGCCGGCTGGCCGCCGGCACCACCCTGCCGTACGCGCTGTCGAGTGGGCTGCGCGGCGCCGACGTGGTGACGGTGAGCTGGACCTCCGACGGGATCTCGGTGATCTGCCCGACCGACCGGGCGCCGGCACAGGCCGTGGTGGAGACGACCTGGCGCTGCCTACGGGTCACCGCCCCGGTGGCGCTGGCCGGCACCGACAGCCTGGCCGCGCTGGTCGACCCGCTCGCTGAGGCACGGGTCAGTGTCGTCACGTTCTCGACGTTCGACACCGACTATCTGCTGGTGCCGACCGTCCGGCTGACCGAGGGCACGGCCGCGCTCCAGCGCGCCGGGCACCGCGTCACCGGCTGACCTTCACCCGACCGGCCGCTCACCCTACGATGGGCTCGGCCACCCCGGCCGCGACGAATTCTCCGATGTCCCGAGGATCGGCCCGTGCCGTTCACCCCACCCCCGCCCGCGTACCCCTCAGCGCGGTCGACGAT
>NZ_QGSY01000298.1 GCF_003857035.1 Micromonospora arida | reverse complement strand
CACGTGGTCCGCGTGAAAGTGACTTATCACCAGCAGGGGCACCTCCCGTACGCCGAGCCGACGCAGGCAACCGTCCACCGCACCCGGTTCCGGCCCGGCGTCCACCACCACGGCCCGGCCGGGGTCGACCGGGAGCACCAGGGCGTCGCCCTGCCCCACCGCGCAGGCCACCACCACCCACCTGGCGGGCGGCCAGCCGGCGGCCAGCAGCCGAACCGGCAGGGCACCCAGCACGGCGGCGACCCCAACCACCGCCACCAGCCGGCGTACGAGTGGCCGGCGCGCCGCAATCAGCAGCGCGACGGTCAGCCCGGTCAGCAGCAGGGCACCGGGCACCCCGCCCGGCCAGGGCAGGGTTCCACCTGGCAGTCGAGCACCCTGGCGGGCGATGACCACCAGCCACCAGGCCGGCCAACTCGCCAGCCACGCGACGAACTCGGCACCGGCCGGCCAGATCGGCGACACCATGGCCGCCAGCACGCCCAGCACAGTCGCTGGCGCGATGGCCGGCACCGCCAGCAGGTTCGCCGGCACCGCCACCAGGCTCACCGTGCCGGAGATCCCGGCGACGACCGGGCCGCAGGCAAGTTGGGCAGCCGCCGGCACGGCCAGCGCCTCGGCCAGCCCAGGCGGGACGCCTCGCCGACGCAATCCGTCCCGCCATTGTGGCGCGAGCAGCAGCAGGCCGCCGGTGGCCAGCACGGAGAGGGCGAACCCGGGATCTCCGGCCAGCTCGGGGTCGACGAGTACCAGCACGGTCACGGCGGCGGCCAACGCGGGCAGCGCCGCCCGAGGTCGACCGGCGGCGAGCGCGGCGAGCCCGATCGCTCCCATCGTGGCTGCCCGTACGACGCTCGGCGACGGGCGGACCAGGATGACGAACCCCACCAGCGCCACCCCACACAGCGCGGCGGCGAGCCACGGACCAGCGCGCGACCACCGGGCCAGCAACAGCACCGCACCCACCACGATCGCGACGTTGGAGCCGGAGACCGCGTTGAGGTGGGTCATCCCGGTGGCCTGGAAGTCCGCCTCGACGGCGGGTGGCAGTCGGCTGGTGTCGCCCACCACCAGACCGGGCAGCAGCCCACCGGGATCGTCGGGCAGCGGCGCGCAGGCCCGTTGCAGGCCGGTACGCAGCGTCCCGGCGGCGCGCTGCGCCCAGGACGGCGCGCCGTGCCGTTCGGGTGGGCCGGTGGTGCTGAGCACCGCCGCGGTGAGGTCGCCGCCGCGCGGAACGCCGAGCCGGCCGTCGACGGTGAGGCGCTGCCCGGGAAGGAGGCCCCGCCACGCCGGGTCGGTGGCCAGGACGAGCAGCCGCACCGACGCGTGGATCCGTCGACCATCCGGGCCGGTGAGCCGGACCAGCTCGGACGACACCAGCAGCATCCCCGGCCGCCCGGCGCTCCGGATCGGGCGCGGATCGTCCCGGACGACCAGGTCGGCGGTGATCGGAGCGCGTTGCTCGACGAGGGCGCGGATCGCCGGCGCGTCGCGAACGGCGAGTCGGGCGGCGGTGGCCGCACCAGCGCAGACCACTCCGAGGCCGACCGCCACGGCCACCCACCCGTAGCGCCGCACCACGGCTCGGGGACGGCCGAGGCGGCCGAGCAGGTGCGCAGCACCAATTGCCGTCAGACCGGCCACCGTGCCGGCCACCAGCAGCGTGGTGCGGCTGCCGAGGTGCAGGCCGGCGAGCGCCGTGAGCCAGGCCGCCACGGCGAGCCCAGCCAGTCGCAGATCCGGCGGCTCCGGCCGGACCTGGCCGGCCGACGGCGCGGGCTGCGCCGGCCCGGCCGGCAACCGGGGCTGGGGCCGGCCGACCGGTGGTGGGTCTGCGGCGACGGCGGAGTCGCTCATACCGTCACCAGATCCTTGAGCTGCTCGTAACGGGCATCGCCGATCCCGTCGACCTGGCGTAGGTCGCCAACGGACTTGAACCCGCCGTGCTGATCCCGATGGGTGAGGATCCGTTGGGCGAGCACCGGCCCCACCCCGGGCAGCGCGTCGAGCTGCGCCAGTGTCGCGGTGTTGAGGTTCAGCGGCCCGCCAGCGGGAGCCGCACCGCCCGCCGCAGGCCCGGCCGCACCACCCGGCACCGGCGGTGGCGTCACCCCGACCACGATCAGCTCGCCGTCGGTGACCTTGCGGGCGGGGTTGAGCAGCGCCACGTCGACCCCCGGGAGCGCGCCACCGGCCGCCTGCACCGCGTCGGCGAGCCTGGATCCGGCCGGCAGGCGTACCAGACCGGGTTTTCGGACCTTGCCCGCGACCGCCACCACCACCTCGCCGGAGCTGGACACGCTGGGGTCACCCGCAGCTGGCGCGGCCGACACGGTGTCGCTGGCCAGCGGGGCGACCGGCTCCGCCTGCGGCCGGGCCTGCCAGGCCCAACCTGCCGCACCCAGGACCACCACCACGGCGACCACCGCCAACGCCCGCACACCCCGCCGCCCGGGATCGAACGCCCCCGGCCCGGGCAACCGTGACTCGGGCGGGAGCGCAAGGCCGTCCGATGCCAACTCCGCGACCAGCTCGGCGGGCTTTGAGGACAGCACGGCCGCGGGCTGCGCGCCGACCAGGGACGACGGGGGTAAGCCCGTGAGCGGCGCCTCCGGCCGGGGCGGCGGCGCGGTAGCCGCCTCCGTCAGCCGGCGCAGGCGCTGGCGTACCTCTGTCTCCTCGTCGTGCGACACAGCGCGACGCTATGGCGGCGGCCGGGACGGCGAAGGGTGACGGGCGCTGTCCTGTGGACAACCACCGCCACTGTGGACAACGCCCCGATCATGCTCCGATCTGCTATGCGGGGGTCGAACTACGGCGCCTGGCCTGGGCGGCGGGTCTGGTCGCGGACGCCGGCAGCGAGCGGACTACCCTCGCCGGTATGTCCGACTCCCGCCTGCTGCGCATCGGCACCCGCAACTCTCCGATGGCTCTCGCCCAGGTCGAGCGGGTCCGCGCGATGCTCGCCGATCGGCACCCCGAGGTCACGGTGGACGTGCTGTCGATGTCGACAAGCGGGGACCGCTGGCACGGTGACCTGGCCGCCCTGGGCGGCAAGGAGGCGTTCACCAAGGAGGTGGACGCTGCCCTGGTCGCCGGGGATGTGGACCTGGTGGTGCACTGCGTCAAGGACGTCCCCGGAGACCGGCCGGCGCCAGCCGGCACCGTGCTGGCCGCCTACTTGGCCCGTGACGATGTCCGGGACTGCCTCGTGCACCCGGGCGGGCTGCGGATCGACCAGCTGCCCCCCGGCACCCGGATCGGCACCTCCGCCGCCCGGCGGATGGCGCAGCTGGCGCTGCACTGGCCGAGCCTGGTGCCGGTGGCCATCCGGGGCAACGCGAACAGCAGGCTCGCCAAACTCGACGCCGGGGACCGGTACGACGCGCTGCTGCTCGCGTTCTCCGGGCTGGAGCGGATCGGGCAGGCCGCCCGCATCACCCACCCGATCGACGTCGACACGATGGTTCCGGCCGTCGGCTCCGGCACCCTGGTCCTGCAATGCCGGGAAGACGACACCAGCACCCGCGACCTGGCAGTCGGCCTCGGCGACCCACGGGCCTGGCGGGAGACCGTGGCGGAACGAACCATGCTGCACATCCTGCAGGGAAACTGTCACTCCCCCATCGCTGCGCTTGCCCGCACCGAATCCGACGGACGCCTCGGCCTACGGGCGAGGGTGATCAGCGTCGACGCTAAAACCGTGCTCGACGTACACGAGTGGGCGGCGGATCCGATCACCCTCGGGACCTCCGTCGCCGCCGCCCTGCTCCGGCAGGGCGCCCGCGACCTCCTCGACCTGTCCGCGCACACCTGAAGCAGCGAGGCTGACGGCCGGTGGGACAACAGTGCCCCACCGGCCGACAGGCCTGCTACAGGTACGGCCGGGTGATGATCTCGATCGCGTGGCCGGCCGGGTCGAAGAAGTAGAAGCCCCGGCCACCGTGCTCGGTGTTGGTCTCCCCCTTCCGCTTCAGCTGCGGGTCGGCCCAGTACGTGATGCCACGTCCCTCGACGAACGCCAGGCACCGCACGAACAACTCGTCGTCGACGAGGAACGCGTAGTGCTGCATCTGGATGTCCACCGGCGGCTCGGCGAACTGGAGCAGCACGCCCTCATCCAGCTGGACGTTGGCAAACGGCCCCCACGATGGCGCCTCCGGCAGCTCGAACAGCTCCCGGTAGAACGCGGCCGAGGCGCTCTTGTCCTTGCTGGCGATGATGGTGTGGTTGAACGTGACTGTCATCCGTACCGTCTTCTTCCCGGTCGATCCGAAGACCCGACCGGAGGCCCCACAGCGTTCACCCAGCCACGCAGATGACGAAGCCCCGAGGGCACCGACGCCCCGGATCCCGCACGAGAGACGCGTACATCGCATCGATCTCGGCGTGGTGGCTGAAGTAGCCAGAACCTCCGGGGGTAGGCCCATCTGGGGCGCGCACGGAGGCTAACACAGCGGCGGGGGCAGGATCATTCACCGTTTCTGGAGCATGACCGAGGCGACTTCTGCCATGAGCGCCAACGCCCAGTCGAGTTGTCGGCAGTCGCTGTGTCCTCGGCACTCCAGGCACCCGCCCGCGCGCCACGGCCGGTCGAGCGCCCGGGTCCAGTGAGCATCCAGCACCCGCTTGGCCATGAACAGTTCGGTCGCCGTGGACACCGGTTCATCGATTGGCATGTTCGGCGCCTCCGCGCGATCCGAAGTAGCCCGCCCTGGGGGCCGAAGCCTTGCGATGCGCTCCCTCAGGGCGGGCAGACCGGATACCTCAGGAGTGCTGAAGTCCAGGAGCACCCGGCCACTGTCTCACTGTATCCACTGTCTCAGTGTAGTCAAGTTCTCACTATCTCCACTTTGCCGCGTTGCCGCCTTGTCCCGATCACGCCCGGGCTGGAAACATGATCTCCGCTGAAGTCCGGGAGAGCCGCTCATGCCGACGAGACCACCGCACTACCGCCGCGTTGCGGATGACATCGAGCAGAAGATCCGCGCGGGCGAATACTTGCCTGGCCAACAACTGCCGTCGGTGTCCGAGATCGGCGAGCTGTACAACGTGGCACGCTCAACGGCCTATCGAGCCGTCAAGGAGCTGCACGAGCGGAACCTGATTTACGGTCAGCAGGGCCAGGGCGTCTTCGTCGCCGACAGCTAGAAACCGAGTGATCTAGGTGGTCAGCGGGCCTCTGGGTCGAGGCCGAGTACGGCCCGTCCGCCGTCCACCGGCAGCGTCACCCCGTTGACGAAACTCGCCGCGGGCGACAACAGGTACGCGACCGCCTCGGCAACCTCCTCGGCCCGCCCGATGCGACCCACCGGGTGCAGCCGGGTCAGCTCGGCGTCGATCCACTGGGCCTGGCTGGGCTCCTGCGCGGCGAGGAATTCGGCGTGCCGGTCGGTGGCGATCGAGCCGAGCGCGACCGCGTTGGCGCGGATGCCGTGCCGCCCGTACTCGACGGCCAGCGCCCGGGTGAGCCCTTCCACGGCGGCCTTCGCCGTCGCGTACGGCAGGGCACCAGACACCGGTCGGCGGGCCTGGTGCGACGAGACGTTGACGATCGCGCCGCCGGCGGCGCGGGCCAGGAAGCGGCGGACGGCGACCGCGGCGCCCACCACGGCCGGGCGCAGATTCAACCCGATCAGCTCCAGCACCGTGTCGGCCGACGCGGAGTGCAGCGTGGCGTCGCGGAACACCGCTGCGTTGTTCACCCAGCCGGTCAGCGGCGCGGCCCGGTCCGCCAGCTCGGCGGCGCGCTCGGCCACCTGCTCGTCGGCGGCGTCGCCGACCACCGCGACGAGCCGATCGGAGGCCGGATGGTCGGCCAACCAGTCGACCGCGTCGGCGTCGCGTTCCAGTACGACGATGGTGGCGCCGGTCGCCAGCAGCCGTTCCACCACGGCCCGGCCGACACCGCGACCGCCTCCGGTCACCACGCACGACGTGGGCACGGCTCAGCCCTCCGGTCGGCGGTGGACGACCACACAGGCCAGGCCGGGCCCGGCGTGCGCGGCGACGACCGCACCCGCCTCGGAGACGTACGTGTCGTGCAGCCGGTCACCGAACCGCTCGGTCAGCGCGGCGCGCAACGCCTCGGCTCGTTGCGGTGCAGCCAGGTGGTGCACCCCGAGATCCACGTCGTCGCCGTCGGCCGCCTCGACGGCCAGGTCCACGAGACGGGCCACTCCCCGGCTGGCGGTGCGGACCTTCTCCCGCAGCACGATCGCCCCGTCCGGCATGTGCATGATCGGCTTGACGGACAGCGCGGTGCCGACCAACGCCTCGGCCGCGTTGATCCGGCCGCCCCGGCGCAGGAACTCCAGCGTGTCGACGTAGAACCAGACGGTGGTGCGGGCGATGGCGGCGAGCGCCGCGTCGCGTACAGCGGCAAGGTCGGCGCCAGCCTCGGCGGCGGTGGCGGCGGCGATGGCCGGAAAGCCCAGCCCCATGCCCGCCGAGCGGCTGTCCACGACCTCGACCCGGCCGTCCAGGTCGGCGGCGGCGAGCCGGGCGGCCTCCACCGTGCCGGACAGCGCGGCGGAGATGTGCACCGAGACGATCCCGTCGGCGCCGTCGTCGAGCAGTCGGCGGTACGTCCGGGCGAACTGCTCGGGCGCTGGGCGGGAGGTGGTCGCGGTGACCCGGCGGGCGCTCAGCGCCAGGGTGGCGTCGGCCGGCTGGGTCTCCACCCCCTCCAGCCCTTCCGCGCCGTTGAGCACGACGGTCAACGGCACGACGGTCAGCCGGTGCGCCTGCACCAGCTCGGACGGAAGGTAGGCGGTGGAGTCGATGACAACCGCGACGGGCATGCCCGGCACGCTAGCCGATCGAGGCCGGGAACGCCGAGGCGCGAGTGCTCAGACCGCGTCGACGGCGACCGGGGCGGTGATCAAACCGACGTTGTGCGCCCGCAACTGCCATCCGCGGACATCGTCGTGGCGCAGCTCGGTCCAGTGGCAGTTGGCCAGCGAACCGACGGTGCGCAGCACGGCAGTGTCCCAACCGAGCAGGTGACCGATGCCCTGCCGGGAGCCGCCACCGTGAGTGGCGATCACCACGGTGCCGCCCGGGGCCGCGTCGGCTGCCTCCCGTAGCGCGGCACCGACCCGCTCACCGAGGACGTGCAGGGGCTCCAGATCCGTGCCCGGGTCGGGGTCGCCGGCCCGCCAGCGCGCGTACTCCTCGGGGAAACGCTCGGCGACCTCGGTGAGGTGCAGACCCTGCCACTGGCCGAAGTGCCGCTCGCGCAGCCGGGCGTCGGTGCGTACCGGTAGGCCCGTCAGCGCGGCGAGCGCGGCGGCGGTGTCGGCGGCGCGGCTGAGGTCGCTGGCCACGATGGCGTCGGGCCGCAGCCCCGCAAGCAGCGGGGCGGCGGCGCGGGCCTGGTCGCGGCCAAGCTCGTTGAGGGGTACGTCGGTCTGCCCCTGGACGCGGTTGGCGGCGTTCCAGTCGGTGTTGCCGTGCCGCCAGACGATCAGTCGGGTCATTCGGCGGTGGCGGACCCGCTGGCGTCGGCCTCGACCAGGTCGCGATCGACGAACGGGATGGTGGGGCAGTCCTTCCAGAGGCGGTCGAGCCCGTAGAACTCGCGCTCCTCGGTGTGCTGGACGTGCACCACGATGTCGACGTAGTCGAGCAGCACCCAGCGGCCACCACGCTCGCCCTCGCGCCGCACCGGCTTCGCCTTCTCCGGCAGCTCCAGCAGGCTCTCCTCGATGGCGTCGACGATGGCCAGCACCTGACGCTCGTTGGGGGCAGCGGCGAGCACGAACGCGTCGGTGATGGCGAGCTGGTCGCCGACGTCGATGATCGTGATGTCCTGCGCCTTCTTGTCAGCGGCGGCCTGGGCGGCCGCGATAGCCAGCTCGTGAGCGCGTTCGGAAACTGTCACCGTTCTCCTTCGATCAAGCGTGCGATCCTCCAAGCGTCTCATACCCGGCGGCACCCCGATCGGCCAGTTCTGGTCGGTTAGCGCCACGAACCTGGGCATAACGGGTGCGCTCAGCGTTGATAGAGGCTCCGCTTGGCGATGTACTGCACCACACCGTCGGGCACCAAATACCAGACCGGCTCACCTCTGGCGACCCGAGCACGACAATCTGTCGACGAAATGGACATCGCGGGCACCTGGATCAGACTGACGGTATCCGCCGGAAGGTGCTTGTCACTCAGCGGGAAACCGGGCCGGGTCACGCCGATGAAATGGGCCAGCTCGAAGATCTCGTCCAGGTCCTTCCAGGACAGGATGCGTTGCAGGGCGTCCGCGCCGGTGATGAAGAACAGCTGCACCTTCGGGCCGTACTCGGCGTGCAGGTCACGCAGCGTGTCGACGGTGTAGGTCGGCCCACTGCGGTCGATGTCGACCCGGCTCACCTGGAAGCGCGGGTTGGAAGCGGTGGCGATCACTGTCATCAGGTACCGGTCCTCGGCCGGGCTGACCGGCTCGTCGGCCTTCTGCCAGGGCTGTCCAGTGGGCACGAAGACCACCTCGTCCAGGCCGAACCGGTCCGCCACCTCGCTGGCCGCGACGAGGTGCCCGTGGTGGATCGGGTCGAAGGTGCCACCCATGATCCCGATCCGCCGGATATCTTCCTCCACCCAATGATCGTAGGCCGAGCGTCGTGGCCGACCGCCCCGGCCCAGCACCGCCGTACGTCACTCCGCTCCGGCCGTGACCCAGCGCGCCGCGACCACCCGACGCCCCGCGGTGATCGACTCGGATCGGCGCGGCAATCGACTCGGCCCCGCGCGGTGATCGACTCGGCTGGCGGGCCGTGATCGACTCGACTTCCTGAAAGTCGGCCCTTCCCGGAGACCCGGACACCGCGAGTTCAAGAAAGCCGAGTCGATCAAGGGAGGGGCGCCGCACGCAGGGCGCGCCGCCCACAGGGGTCGCAGCAATCCGCCCGTCGGCGTATATTCGTCGACGAGTAACCGGCCACGAGCGAGGGGGTCATCGTGCCGAAGCGGCGCAAGGTCGGCAATCTGCTGGCGCTGGCCGTGCTGTCCGCCCTGGTCCAGCGGCCGATGCACCCGTACGAGATCGCCACCGCACTGCGCGCCTGGGGCAAGGACCAGGACATGGAGTTCAAGTGGGGGTCCTTCTACACGGTGATCGGCAACCTGGACAAACACCACCTGATCGAGGCGGTGGAAAGCGTGCGCGAGGGCCGACGCCCGGAACGCACCGTCTACCGGATCACCAACGCTGGGCGGGCGGAGCTGGTCGACTGGGCCCGCGAGCTGGTCTCCACCCCGATGGCGGAGCATCCCCGTTTCCGGGCCGGGTTGTCCGTGCTCGCCGCGTTGCACCCGGACGAGGCCACCGACCTGCTGCGGCAACGGCTTGATCTGCTGGAGGCCGCGATCCGCCAGGACCGCGAAGCGCTCGACGCGTACCTGCGGGAGATCCCGCGACTGTTCCTGGTCGAGTCGGAGTACGACCTCGCCATGCGGGACGCGGAGGCGGCCTGGCTGCGGGCGCTGCTCGCCGAGCTGACCTCGGGCAGTTACCCCGGGTTGGACACCTGGCGGACCTTCCACGAGACCGGCGAGATGCCGGCCGAGCTGACCGAGTTGGCCCAGAGAAGCAGCACCCCGAAGGCCAACTCCGACACCCCAACCACCCACACTCCGGAGGCCAGACCCGACAGCGCCGAACGCCCCGACAGCAGCAGCCGGAGAGCCGACACCACCGGCTGAAGAGCGGCCCCGGCGAGGTGCGCCAACACCTCACCGGGGCCCTGACCCCGAACCGACGCCTGGGAAGGCACCCGGCCCGAAGCGGCAACCACGAGGATAACCGGGCTCCCTCCCAGGTCCGCGCGCACGCGCACCGACCACAACAGGTCCGCGCGCACGCGCACCGACGACCACACCCAGGGAGAGAGCATGACCACGGTACGAACCGCGATCGTCATCGGCGGTGGCATCGCCGGGCCGGTGACAGCGCTCGCGCTGCGCCGCGCCGGCATCACCGCAACCGTCTACGAGGCGTACCCGACCACGGCCAGCGGCATCGGCGGCACCCTCGCCCTCGCGCCCAACGGAGTGGCGGCTCTGCGTACGGTCGGCGCGCACGAGGCGGTGACGGCGATCGCCACACCGATCGACCGCAGCGCTCTGGCCGTCGGCCGCCGCCGCATCGACATGCCCACGCTGACCGGGGTGCCACCGCTGCACGTGGTGCACCGGGCCGAGCTGTACCAGGTGCTGCACGACCAGGCATTCGCCGAGGGCGTGCCGTTCGCGTACGGCAAGCGGCTGGTCGACGCCGCGCAGACCGGCGACGGCGTGACCGCACGCTTCGAGGACGGCAGCACGGCGACCGCCGACATCCTCGTCGGCGCGGACGGGATCCGCTCCACGGTCCGGGGTCTCATCGACCCGGCCGCGCCCGGGCCCCGGTTCACCGGGCTGCTCGGCGTCGAGGCGGTCGCCCGGCACGAGGTGGACGCCGAGCCGGGCACGATGACGTTCGCGTTCGGTCGGCGCGGCTACTACCTGTACTGGCCGGAGCCCGGCGGCGGCACCCGGTGGGGGGCCAACCTGCCGCAGCAGCGGCCGATGAGCCTCGTCGAGGCCCGGGCGGTGCCGGCGGAGCAGTGGCTGGACACGCTGCGCGCCACCTACGGCGACGACGACCCGGGCCGGGAGTTGGCGGCGACCAGCAACGCCGACGACCTCCAGGTCGTCGGGTCGTTGCAGATCATGCCGCCCGTGCCGCACTGGTATCGGGACCGGATGATGCTGGTCGGCGACGCGGCGCACGCACCGTCGAACAGTTCGGGGCAGGGCGCGTCGTTGGCCATCGAGAGCGGAGTGCAACTCGCCCGCTGCCTGCGTGACCTGCCGGACGTCCAGGCGGCGTTCGCCGCGTACGTGCGGCTGCGTCGTACCCGGGTGGAGAAGGTCGCGGCCCGCGCGGCCCGGATCAACCAAGCGAAGGCCCCCGGTGCGGTCGCGCGGACGCTGATGCCGTTGCTGATGCCGCTCATGGTGCGCACGGTGCTGGACCCGGAGAAGACCGTCGCCGACGAGCAGCGCTACGTCATTGACTGGGACGCGCCGGTCACGGCCGAGCCCGCCCTGCGCTGAGCTGTGGCTGCGGGGTGGCCGGCCAGCCACCCCGCAGCGGCCAGCCCGCGCCGAGCCAGCCAGCGCCGGCCAGCCCGCGCCGGCCAGCCAGCGCCGGCCAGCCCACGCC
>NZ_QGSY01000332.1 GCF_003857035.1 Micromonospora arida | reverse complement strand
CTCACCCCGCCGCGCCGCCGCCCCACCCCGCCGCGATCTTGCACTTTCTGACCCGACACACCGGGTAACACCTGGCATATCGCCAACAGAAAGTGCAAGATCGCGGCGGGACGTGGGGACGAGGGGACGTGGGGAGTGTCGCGTGGTGGCAGCGCGGTTCGCGCCTGGTGACACCGTGGTACGACGTGAGGTGCTGCGGGGTGAGGTCTGGTTCGGCTGCCCGACGATCTGCGTCGAGGATTCGCTTGACCTGCTCGCCCTCTACCTCCCACCGGGGGCCGAGTTCGGCTTCCCCAACACGGGCGTCTTCCCCTGCGGGCGGCACCCGTGGGAGGCCGCCGGGCACCGCTCCTGGTCCGGGCACGGCAAGCTGATGCTGCAACGCCCCGGTGAGGCCCACTCGATCGACGTGTTCTGGACCGGGCCGGGGCGCGACTTCGCCGGCTGGTACTTCAACCTCCAGGACCCGGTGCGGCGTACCCCGATCGGGGTGGACACCCTGGACCACGAACTGGACCTGTGGTGGGCCGCGGACGCCGACCGGTACGTCTGGAAGGACGTGGAGATGTTCGCCCAGCGCCTCGTCGAGGGGCGCTACCCGGGCATGGCGGACGCCATCCAGGCCGAGGGTGACCGGATCGCCGCCCTGCTCGACGCCGGCGAGCGCTGGTGGGACCCGTCGTGGGCCACCTGGCAGCCCGACCCCACCTGGACGGCGCCCCCGCTGCCCGCCGGCTGGGATCAGGTGCCACCCGCGCGCTGAGCGGCGCCGACGTCAGTCACCGGGCAGCGCGTTGACCAGGAACACCTGATCCGGGCCGCCGGTGCACGGCTCGACCAGCGCCGCGTCCGCCACGGCGCTGTCGTCGTCGCGCAGGCCGACGCACAACTCGCTACGGTCGGGCCGGATGCGGTACGCGTCGGGCGTCGCTCCGGTCGGTTCGAAGTAGAACACCTGCTTCGACCTACTCGCGCTGCAATCATTCTCGTTCCAGGGTTCGAGCAGGTTCCGGCCGGGATCCTCCTCGCGGATGGTGAGGCAGCCCTTCCCGAGCACCGGGTGGACCCAGTGGATGAAGAACATTCCGTCGGCCACCGGTTCCAGCGAGGTGTCCGGTGGGGTGGCCTCCGTGCAGGGTCGCTGGACCGCTATCTCCTTGGTGTACGCGCCGGTGCGATCGCGACCCTCGGTGAGGCAGAGGTGCGGGCTGCGGACGGGGCGGATCTGACTGCGCCCTCCGCTCGGCGAACGGGCACCGCCACCCGCCGATGCGGTCGGATCGGTGGTTTGCGCGGCCTTTCCCTGCTCGTCGTCGCGTCGCTCGATCCAGAAGCCCACGCCGAGCGTGGCCAGCAGGGCGACGACGAGCAGCGCCAGCGGCGCGGGCCGCGCGAACCAGCGTGGGCGGGCCGGGTCGGAGTGCTCCGGGGCCACGGTCGGGACCGCGTCGACCGGCGGTGGGTCCGCTGCCGGCGACGGCGGGGCCAACTGACCTGCCGCGAGGCGGTGCCGGGCCCGTAGCCACGTCTCGACCTGATCTTCCGCGCCGCACGCCCGCACGAACGCGGCCACCACCTCGGGGCGCGGGAGTGTGGACCGGCGCAGGATGTCCGCCGCGGTGCTGCGGGCCAGCACGTCACCCGTCGACGCGGCACGCTGCTCCAGTTGCCGGTAGGTGAGCCTCGACCGGTCCTTGAGCTGGCGCAGCATCTCGACGAACTCGGCCGGGTCGGACGCGTCGTCCGGGCGTAGCTCCCCCGTGGTCATCGCCCGATTCTCCAGACCCCACGGACGCGAGGGCAAATCGGGTCCCGGCGACTGTCCGAGATGGTCGGACAGGATCCGGACACGCTGCCGTGAGCTGCCCGGACAGCCCAGCGCGGCGACCAGGGCATTGTCCTGGCCGACCGGGTTACCTAGCGTCTTTCTTCGATGGCCGCGCCGCTGACCGGTGTACGGCCGACGGGCTCGCGCCGGCACGGGTTCGGGCTCGACCACACCAACGACACGGGGAGATTCGATGGATGACGCTGTCCGGGATCCGGTGCCGCAGGCGGCCACGGCGGGGGAGTACGTGGCGTCGCTCAGGGAGGTGCGGCGGCGTTCCGGTCTGACCTATCGGGAGCTCGCCCGGCGAGCCTCGGCAGCCGGACACTGGCTGCCGCCGAGCACCCTCGCGACGATGCTGGGGCGGACGGCGCTGCCCCGGGAACGCACCGTCGTCGCGCTGCTGGCCGCCTGCGGCACCCCGGCGGTCGAGGTCGACAGGTGGCTGGAGACACGGCGGGACCTGGAGGCTCGCCTCGGCGAGCAGGGTCGAGGGGAGAGTGACGCGGCGCGGACCCCTGCCGGCGCGTCCACTACCGTCGCGGCGAACATCCGCCCGAGCGTCGGCACTGCTCCACCGCGACCCGAAGCGCCCTGGCCGGCCCGTCGCTGGCTTCGGCTGGCGCTGCTGGCGGTGTTCGGCGTCCTGACGGTCGGGGCGGCCGGGGCGCTGCGACCCGTCGCGCCTCCCACAGTGGACGGCTCGCCGACCGTCGGCTGCCCGGAGGTGCTGCGCCAGGGCATGTACGGCCCCTGCGTGCTGCGCCTCCAGGAGCATCTGGTGGCCGACGGGCTCACCGTGCCGGTCGACGGCTGGTTCGGCCCGGACACCACCAGCCGGGTGATGGTGTTCCAGGCGTTCGGCGCTCTGCCGGTCAGTGGCACCGCGGACGAGCGGTTGTTCGACGAGTTGGCGGGCGATCGCAAGGTGCCCGCCAGCTGGTCGGAGGACCGGATCGGCAAACATCTGCGGCGAACGTTCCCGGAGGACCCGGCCGGGGCGGTGCGGGTGGCGCGCTGCCTGTCCGGCTTGGATCCGTACCGGGTGGAGGTCGGCGAGGACGGAGCACGGCGCTGGGGGTTGTTCCAGTTCAGCGACATGGAGGTGTCCCGGTTCGGCGTCGACCGCCAGACGGCGCTGGACGCGGCCTGGAGCATCGGGACGGCACGGGAAATCTGGTCTCGTACCGGCGGCTTCGGCCACTGGAACTGCGCGGCGTAGCGGTCACGCGTGACGCTCCCCGCCCGGTCCACGGACCGGACGGGGAGCCCCCCGTCATCCCGACTGACGATTCACGGTCGCAGGCGGTTGGCGAAGACGTACGCGCCCACGGAACGGCCGGTGGCGAGCCCGGCGTCCGCGTCGAACCGATAGTGCACGCCGAGGTAGATCCGGCTCAGCGCGTTCTCCTCGGCGGCGTGGTCGAAGCCGGTCATGTGCCGGATCACGTCCACGGCGTGCGGATCGTCAGTGGTGGCGTCGAAGGCGATCGCATCGGTGCCGAAGAACCTCTTCATCACCGCGGACCAGGCCCCCGCGAAGGTGGCGTGCCCGGAGATGTAGGCCGGGAACGCCGGCGTGTACGGCACCCCCTCGCGGGTCTGCGACAGCGGCTGCCAACCGGGGCCCTCCATTGCCTCGATCGCCGTCACCGGTCGCCACAGGTCGATGGGCGTCTGGTACTTGGCGTCCCAGGCGGCGATGGCGGCGTCGGCGAGGGCGAGGGCGACCAGCCCGAAGAGCCGGGCGTTGGCCAGGATGCCGAGCTGACGCTGCTCCGACACGATCCGGGTGTGCGAGAAGAGTTGACCCGGCGGCTTGTACGTGCCCCCCACGTCGTTGGCCCAGAAGAACGCGATCTGCGTCTGGTCGGCGGTCCGCAGTGCCGACGTCCGACCGCCGTAGTCGCGGATCTCCTGCACCTGGGTGTCGTATTCCTCCTTGCCGAGCAGGTCGTCGTACCCGGTGGCGCCAGCCGGTAGACCGGGCCGGAACTGCTGGCCCGAGGTGAGCGCGAACGGGGTGACCAGTCCCCAGTTCGGGCTGACCGCCGCCTTGCCGTTGGTCGGCCGCCACGAGCCGGGTACGCCGTCCAGTTGGTACGGCGTGTCTTTGTCGGAGCCGTCGTTGGCGCGGGCCTGGAGGTTGGCGGCGGCCGCCGCCGCGCCGACGGTGTCACCGCGCGCCTCTTCGGCGTCGTTCACCCCGGACGGCCGGCGCGCGACAGCGGCGGCGAGGGCCTGGGAGTAGGACTGGCCCTGACCGCCGTACAGGGCGGTCAGCACGTCGTACGCGGCCCGGTCGATGGCCGCGTGCAGCGACGGCGCCACGACGTTGTCCATGGTGCCGGGGTAGCTGACCGGAACACGTACCCGGTAGGGGTTGCCGACCCCGGTGACCGAGACGGCGGCGTCGTGCATCGCCGCGTGCAGGATGGCGGCCTCGCGGGACGAGGAGGTGGGTGGCAGATCCAGCGCCTTGTACGTGGCCAGCAGGACACCGTTCCAGTACAGGATCGGGTCGGTGGCCGGGTTCACGGCCAGCGGGGTGAGCGAGATGTTGTCCAACCGGACCGTCGAGGCGGCCTGGCCGCCAAAGTGGAACAGCAGCACCGCCTTCGGGTCGCCGAACGGGGACGCGAAGTCGAAGCTGAACCGGCGCAACGAGGACGTCAGCGTGACGCTCTGGTCGACCGCGGAGGTGAAGGGCGTATCCGCCCGGGAGACCGAGACGCGCAGGGAACGGCTGACGTCGGCCGCGGCGTCGAACTGCAACCGGTACGGTTGCGCGGCCGTCACCCCGAACTCGAAGTGACCGACCAGGTCCTCCCAGACGGGCCTGCCCACCGTCGCGCTGGTGCGCACGCGCAGTTGTCCGGCGTTGACAGTGGTGCTGGTCGAGGCGAGCCGGGTCCACCAGGGCTGCGTGCTGCCGTTGTCGAACGTGCCGTTGAGGATGAGGTCGCCCGCGGCGGCGGCGGCCGGCGCGGGGCGGACGAGGGCGGTGAGGGTGCTCGCGAGGGCGACCGCGAGCACGGCGCTGAGCAGACGACGGAGTTGCCGTGCGTTGATCGGTGGGGACATCGAGAGCCTTTCCGGTCCGGAAACCGGCGACGACCAGGTCGTTGCCGTGAGGATCGGCTCAACGTAGGAGGGTTCGCGCTGTTCAGGGCCACCGAACAGCGCTCGGAACGGTGCCGTACGGCAGCGGGCGCCGGCATCCGATCAGGACACCGACGCCCGCGCGGGGCGGCCCGCTGGCTCAGCCGATCGTCTCCCGCTCCCGCCAGGCGGTACGCAGCGAGGTCCGGCCGTTGGTGCGCAGCAGTGACCCCTCGTACACCCGGGCCCCGGCGATTACGAACGCGCCGGCGGCGAGCACCAGGAGGACCAGTGAGACGATCGGCTCCCAGCCGGCCGCGTCGCCGGTGAAGAGCCGCAGCGGCATCGCCGTGGGCGACGAGAACGGCAGGTAGGACAGCACCCGCATCGCTGTGGCGTTGTCGTTCAGGAAGATCACCGCGAAGAACGGCAGCATGACGGCGAGCTGCACCGGCGTCGAGACGGCGGCGACGTCCTCCTGCCGGTTGGCCAGCGCGCCGGCCGCGGCCCACATGGCGGCGAGCAGCACGAAACCGATCAGGAAGAACGGTACGAACCAGCCGATCGCCGGGGCGAGCAGGCTGAGCAGACCTCCGCTGTCGCCGATCTGCATGCCGAGCACGGCTACCACGGCGATGAGCGCGATCTGTGCGAAGGCCAGGATGGCCCCGGCCACCACCTTCCCGGCCAGCAGGGCCCGGACCGGCACGGCGGCGACCAGGATCTCCACGATCCGGGTCTGCTTCTCCTCGGTGACGCTCTGCGCGATCTGCAGGCCGAAGGTCTGCGAGGTGATGAAGAAGACGAAGGCGAAGACGAACGGCACCAGGAACGCCACCACCGGGTCGACCGCGTCCGGGTCGAGCAACTGCACCGGCGGCGAGCTGCTCAGCGCCTGGACCACGTCGGTGGGGGATTCGTCCATCGCGAGAACCTTCGGACCGGAGACCACCGCCGCGTCCACGTCACCGTCGCGGACGGCCTGCTCGGCGGCCTGGTCGTCGGCAACCACGCGGACGTCGAGTCCGGCGTCCCGCAGCGGCCCGGCTGCCTCCTGGGTGACGGCCACAGTGTCCGGGCCGCCGGAGAGCAGCGGCGGCAGGATGGTGCCCGCCGCCGCGATCAGCAGAAAGAACAGCGTGCCGAACAGGAAGGTGCGGTCGCGCAGCTTGACCCGGATCTCGCGTTCGGCGACCAGCCGGGTGGCCTGGGTGACGTTCACTGGGTGACCTCTCGGAAGATCTCGGTGAGCGAGGGGCTGACCGGGCGGAAGGCGCGGACCGCGCCGCGCGCGAGGGCGGCCCGCAGCACGGGCTGTTCGTCGGTGCCGGCCGGCAGGTCGAAGACCACCCGCGCGCCGTCCAACTCGACAACTGTCACCCCGGGGTGGTCGCGTACCCAGCCGGCGTCGTGCTCCACGACCAGCTCGAAGCGGGGCACCGTGTACGAGTCGCGCAGCTGCTGCCGGCTGCCGGCGGCCCGGATCCCCCCGTCCCCGATGATCACCAGGTCGTCGCAGAGGCGCTCCACGACGTCGAGCTGGTGACTGGAGAAGAGCACCGGCGCGCCGGCCGAGGCCCGTTCCCGCAGCACGGCCACGACGGTCTCCACGGCCAGCGGGTCGAGGCCGGAGAACGGCTCGTCGAGCACCAGCACCTCGGGGTCGTGCACCAGCGCGGCGGCGATCTGGGCGCGCTGCTGGTTGCCCAGCGACAGCGTCTCCAGCAGGTCGTCGCCGCGCTCGCCGAGCCCGACGCGGTCCAGCAGCGCGTCGGTGGAACGTCGTGCCGCGGCGGCGTCCAGCCCGTGCAGCCGGCCCAGGTAGGCCACCTGCTCGCGGGTGGTCATCTTGGGGTAGAGGCCCCGCTCCTCCGGCATGTAGCCGAAGCGCTGGCGGTCCTGCCGGGTCAGCGTGGTGCCGCCCCAGCTCACCTCGCCAGCGTCGGGGGCGAGCACACCCAGGATGATCCGCATGGTGGTGGTCTTGCCGGCGCCGTTGGCGCCCACGAAACCGGTCATCCGGCCGGCGGACACCTCGAAGGACACATTCCTGAGCACCTGACGGTCGCCGAAGCTGCGGTCGACGCCGTCGAGGCGAAGCGTTCTGGTCACGCACTCACGCTAGATCGATTACGGCGTTGCGCCGTCCGCCCGGCGGGTGAGCCGGCGGGTCCACCTCGCGGCGGACGCCGTCAACCGCCGGGGCGGACCACCCCGTTCTCGTACGCGAACACCACTGCCTGCACCCGGTCACGCAGGCCGAGCTTGGCCAGTACCCGACTCACGTGCGTCTTCACCGTCGCCTCTCCCAGGTGGATGGCCGTGGCGATCTCCGCGTTGCTCGACCCGGCGGCGAGCAGCATCAGCACCTCCCGTTCGCGCGGGGTCAGCTCGGCCAGCGCGGCATCGGCGTCCGGGCCCCGGTGGGCGGTGCCCGCCGGGTCGCCGGGTCGGGCGAAGGTGGAGATCACCCGGCGGGTGATCTCCGGGGCGAGCAGACCGTCGCCCCTGGCCAGCACCCGGATCGCCTCGATCAGCTCCTCCGGCGTGCCGTTCTTGAGCAGGAAGCCGCTGGCCCCGGCCCGCAGCGCCGCGAACAGGTAGTCGTCGCGGTCGAAGGTGGTGAGGATCAGCACCGCGGGCGCCCCGGGGCCGTCGGCGACGATCTGCCGGGTGGCCTCCAGGCCGTCCATCCCGGGCATCTCCACATCCATGAGTACGACGTCGGGGCGGGTGGCTCGGGTCATGGTGACGGCCCGTTCGCCGTCGGCGGCCTCACCGACCACCTCGATGTCGTCCTCCACCTCCAGGATGACCCGGAAGCCGGTACGGACGAGGTGCTGGTCGTCGGCGAGCAGCACACGCACCGTCGGCCCGGTGTCGGGTGCCCGCTGGGCTGCCGCGCTCATGCCGACGGCTCCGCGCCGGATGCCGCCTGCTGTCTGTCGCTCGGCTCCCGCTGTGGGCCTATCGGTCGGTCCGGCGACGCGGGCAGGGGGAAGCGGGCGCGGACCCGCCAGCCGCCGCCGGTCCGTGGCCCGGCCTCCAGGTCGCCGTCGTGGGCGGTGACCCGTTCGCGCATGCCGATCAGGCCCAACCCGGCGGTGTCGGCCCGACCGCCGCCCCGCCCGTCGTCGGTCACGTCGACCTCCACCTCCCGGGCCAGGTACCGGACCCGCACGTCGAGCAGGGCCGCCTCGGCGTGCTTCAGGGTGTTGGTCACCGCCTCCTGCGTCACCCGGTAGGCCGTCTGGGAGACCGATTCGGGCAACGCGACCGGGTCGCCGTACACCCCGAGGGTGGCCGTCAGCCCGGCGGCCCGAGCCCGCTCGACCAGCTCGTCGATCCGTTCGACGCCGCCAGCCGTCGGCGGCGCGGCGTCGGTGCCGGCGGAGGTCCGCAGCACGCCGAGCATCCGACGCAGCTCGTCGACGGCGGTGCGGGCGCTCTGCTCGATGGCGGTCAGCGCGGTGCGGGCCTTGCCCGGGTCGCGGTCGAACACCCGGCGGCAGGCGGATGCCTGTACGCCCATCACCGACACGTGGTGGGCGACCACGTCGTGCAGCTCGCGGGCGATCCGGACGCGTTCGCCGAGCACCGCCCGTTCCCGGGCCTCGGCCTGCGACCGGCGCAGGTCCTCGGCCTGGGCGCGCAGCTCGTGCTCGCGGCGCGCGGCCACCCACGCGGTCTCGCCGAAGAAGTACGCGAAACCGAAGACCAGCACGTTGAGCAGCACACCGTTGACCATCGCGGCGAGCACCGGTGGCACCGGCCCGACCGCGTCGGCGAAGGTGTCCGCCGGGATGTGGTCGATCATCACCGCGTAGTAGAGCCCGAGCCAGGCGAACATCGTGGCGATCACGCCGATCCGCAGCCGGCGGGACAGTTGGCGGTCCTGCCCCCAGGCGCCCAGCGTGTAGAGGGCGCAGAACAGGGCGCCGGCGGAGAACTGGGTCTCCGGGGCCGATCGGGCCTGCGAGGCGATGAACGCCACCGCGACGATCAGCAGGGTCGTGGCCGGCCAGCGTCGTCGCCAGATCAGCGGGAGGGTCACCGCGACGGTCCAGAACAGCTGCTCCGGCCCGGACGGCGGTGGGCCCAGCAGGAACGCGCCGGTGCTGCGCGCCAGGGTCAGACTGACCAACGCCAGCCCGGTCATCCCCAGGCCGATCCAGAGGTCGTTTCGGCGCTGCTCCGCCGTCGGACCCGGACGACGCCATTCCGGTCGCGGTGCCACTGTCATCCAGGAACGATGCCACGCCGCCCACCAGGCCCGTCGACCGGGCGGGCTCGTGTCGGTCCGGTCGCGTCGACGGGCGGCGGCCCGGCGCGAGGTACGCGCCGGGCCGCCGTCTCTGGTGTCGCTCACGCGGTCGTCTGCTGGCGGGTCTTCCGGGCCGTGTCGATCAGGTCCCAGACCACGATCGCGGCCGCGCCCACAGCGATGGCCAGGCCGAGGCCTTCCCGGTTTTCGGCCTCCGCCACCCAGCTCAGGCGCTTGGCCAGGGCCGGGTTGAGCAGTCGGTCGGAGAGTGCGAGCCAGGCCAGCGGCACCGCGAACGCCAGGTCGAGCAGCACCTTCGTGCCGAACAGGGCCCAGGTCCAGCGGTCGATCCGGTACTTCACAACCTCGAAGATCACACTGAGCGCCAGCACCCCGATCAGCGCCGGCAGCCAGAACGACCACAGAGCCGGGTCGAGGATCGCGATGTTCTCGCCGTCAGTGCCGCTCACCCAGGAGTGGTAGTGCTGAAGCGGCAGGTACGCGATGGTCAGCACCAACATGATCACGGATGCGATGGTGTCGGCGAGGGGGATGCCTCGTCGCGCCGGCGCGTCGGGCAACTGGTCGACCGTCCACTCCGGCAGGTCAACGGCCGTCTGGGTGCGCTCGATGATCGCGAAGGTCACTGTGAGCCAGAAGGCGATCTGCACTGCCACCTGCATGGCCGCGACGATGCCTGGCCCGATGGCGCCGAAACCCTTTCCTTCCGCCGCCTCGACCACTGTGACGATCGTTCCGACGAGCGCCGGGATGAAGCTGAGCAGCAGCTTCAGCAGCCGCAGCCAGAGCAGATAGTAGGTCGGGCCGATGAGCTGCAACCGGCGGTCGGCGTACCGGGCGGCCAGCACGTCGGGGTTGCCCAGCTCGGTGAGCACCTCCCGCTCGGCGGTGGCGGCGTCCTGCCCGCCATCGGTCCGGCCCTCGATCATGTCGTCGATGGAGGCCCGCAGCTCGGTGGCGATCTCGTCGCGGCGCTGGGTGGGCACCGATCGCAGGGTGGCGGCGAGGTAGCGGTCGGTCAGGGTGTTCATCGTTCCACTCCTTGGATCAGGCCGGTGATGGAGGTCTGCACGGCGGCGAGGTCGTCGAGGAGCCGGTTCAGCATCGACTCGCCCTCGTCGCTGGTCCGGTAGAACTTGCGCGGTCGGCTCTCTTCGGTGTTCCACTCGCTGGTCAGCAGCCCTTGGTCCTCGAGGCGGCGCAGCAGCGGGTAGAGGGTGTTGGCGTCGACCGGGAAGCCGTGGTCGCTGAGCCGTTGCAGCAGTGCGTAGCCGTAGTCCGGTCGGCGTAGCGCGACCAGGCTGGCCACCACGACGGTGCCTCGACGCAACTCCTGTAGGTGCGTCCGTAGAACGTCCTCGCTAACCATGTGTCACACCATAGTGTGTGCCACACAGTGTTGTCTACCCCGACATCATCGTGTCCGCCCAACCTCCGTTTCGGGCTGATGCGACGTGCGGGGCGCCCGGTCGACACCGGGCGCCCCGCACCTGGGAAAACTCAGCAGGACACGCCCTGCCGGAAGTTCCGCTCGACGAAGCTGGCCGGGCCGACCTGGAAGTAGCCAACCCCGGGCCGGATCGGGTGCCCGGTGAACAGCTCCACCCGCGACCCCACCCGGACCAGGTACGCCTCGGCGTCCCCCGCGTCGTTGCGGATCAGCGAACCCCGCCGGCCGTAGATCGCCTCCAGCTCGTCGAAGGACATGCCGACCGTGGCGCCGGCGGGGGACTGCGGCGGCGCGGTGGCCGTACCGACCTCCACCAGCCGCCCGTCGCGGAAGGCCAGCAGGATCACGCCCGCCCAGGAGCCGGTCGCGCCGGCGTGCACCACCCCGCCGCAGGTCGGCACGGTCCAGTCGATGTGCCCGTTGGTGGTGAGCGACGCCAGGCTGGTGCCGATGCGGTACACGCCCACGCCACGAACGCCGAGCACCTGCGGGTGGCTGTGCCCGGCGGCGACGGCGGCCGGACCGCGGGCCGAGGCGGGCGCGGTGCCGCCGGGCACAGC
>NZ_QGSY01000230.1 GCF_003857035.1 Micromonospora arida | reverse complement strand
GCCAGGGGTGCACCGGCAGGACGCGGTGCCCGCGCGGGGGCCGTGGCGGGTCGAGCGCGGCCACCAGCGGATCGAACGGCCCGGCGTCGGCGATCAGGTCGTCCGGCACGGCCAGCCAGTGCAGCCGGAACGCGGTGCGCAGCTCCGGCGCGTACGCCCGCCAACTGTCCGGGTCACCGCTGCGCCACTTCGGGGTGGGGTGGTGCGGGTGACCGAAGACCAGCGACTGCTCGGAGTCGACGTACGCGTCGATGACGGGCTCACCGGTGGGGGTCGGATCCTCGGCCGGTCGGTCGGCCAGCAGCCGGGCCACGGTGTCCCGGCTGGCCCGGACCTGCTCGGCGAACTCGTCGTTGACCAGGCCGGTACGGGTGGTCAGCTCCGCCGCGACGAGGGCGGCCAACCCGTCCGCGTCCAGGTCTTCCCACCGTCCGCCGCCGGTACTGCGTTGGACCGGGCCGGTGTAGCGGTGCGCGCCGAGCGGCGAGGCTCGCGCGACCTCGCAGCGCACTGTGACGTCGAGGTGCCGCAGCAGCAGCCGGACGGCACCGTCGACCACGGGCGGGGTGCCGTCCGGCGGGGCCAGCTCGCGCAGCAGGCAGCCGAAGACGGCGTGGGCGGCGGCCAGGTCGGCGCGCTGACCGGTGTCGGTGGCCGGCCGGGAGCGCAACTGCGCGCTCGTCATCGTGTCTCCCGGAGGTAGTTCGGGCCGGTACGCAGGTAGTACTTGTTGATGTCGGCGCAGCCCAGCCGCTGTTTGGGTAGCAGGGTGCCGGCGGTGAGCATCGCCTTGATGGGCAACCGGGTGGCGTGCAGGACCCGCTCGGTGAAGGTCCGCGCCGCCGGTCCGTCGCCCCACCGGTCGCGGGCGGCGTCGAGTCGGGGCACCAGCGCCTCGGCGGGTGTCGGCACGGGCAGTCCCCGGGCGGCCAGGGCGACCAGGGGCGCGGCGGCGGCCAGGTGCAGGGTGATGGTGATGAACACGTCGGCCAACTCGTGCGGGTCGCGCGCCCACATCCGGTCGTCGTGCAGGGCGAGCCCGTTCGGGCCGTCGTGTCGTGGGTCGAGCCGGGCGCCGTCGTTGTCCTTGTAGAGCAGGCCGACAGTGCCATCCGGGTGCACCAGCAGGTGGATGTTCTGCGGGTGGGCCTCCAGGGCGATCCCGTGGCGTAGCCAGAGGAAGACGTGCCAGTCGAGCAGCAGGTCCAGGTAGGACTCCAGCAGCGCGACGGGCCGTTGCGGGCTGATCCGTTCGAGGACCGTGCCCGCCACCGGGTCGGCGGCGGCGAGGGCCGCGACCGGCACCACCTGAACGCCGGCCAGGTCGCGCGGAAATCGGCGCAGCAGGAAACCCCGCCGCTCGTCGCCGTCGACGTGCGCCCAGGTGCTCTCGTCGGTGTGCCGGATCCGACCGGTGAAGCCGGGTCCGGCGGCGGCGATCCGGTCGAGCAGTGCGGCGACGGCCGCGCCGTCGGCGAGCGAGCCCGGTTGCAGCGTGCGGCGGTTGCGCGCGCCGAGACTCGCGGTCGGCAGCGGCAGTTTGAGATGCAGGTACGGGTCGTGATCGAGCGCCACCGTCCGCATGGAGAGGGTGGGTCGCACCGGGGTCACCGGCAGGTCGACCACCGGGAGCGCATCGCGGGCCACGGTGATCGGATGCGCTGGCAGCAGCAGCTGATCCGGTCGCGGTGCCCGCGGCCACCATGCTGGCAGCTCGCCCGCGAGTCGGACGTCGTCGGCCGGGGCGGCGTACCAGCGCAGCGCGAAACGTGGGGCGTGTTCCGGGGCGTACCGGAGCAGTTCGTCGTCGCGCAGGCCGTGCCGGCACCGGTCGGTGGGGTAGACGGGGTGGCCGTGGTGGGCGGCGAGCACGTCGTCCAGGACCGCCGCCGGCAGGCCGGTCGGGGTGTGCACGCGTTCGGCCGCCACCTCGGTGAGCACCCGTGCCCGGTTGCGGGCGGCTAGCCGCCTGGCCCGCAGGTCGGCGTGGCACTCGACGCCGAAGTCCCGCCAGCCGGCCTCGGCCTCGGCGTTGTCGTGCGGGGCGAGCAGCGTCAACAGTCCGTCCAGCGTCTCCGTACGTCGCGTTTCGCCGGCGCGGGTCACCAGCAGCACCATCGGCGCGGCGCTGCGCAGGGCCTGCTGGAACCCGTCCGCCCGGACCGGAATGCGCAGCAGGCCAGCGGGGCGTGGCACCTGCCACCAGTCGGGTCCGTCCGCTCGGCCGGCGCTGAGCAGACCGAGGTGATCCTCGCGCAGCAGAGCGTCGAGCACCCGGGCGAAGACCTCCCGCTCGCAGTCGTCGCTCACTCGACGATGGTCCACTGGAGGTCGCTCCGGAGGGCGGCCAGCGACTGCCGGACGCTGCCCTCGTCGGGGCCGATCCCGTGCAACACGGCAAGGTAGTCGCGGTTCGTGCCGGTGTGCTCGGCGGTGCGGCCCATCTCGCGCAGCGGACGACAGCCCAGCCGGACGCCGCCGTGGACGGTGTCGAGGGGGCCCGGTGCGGCGACGAGACGGCCGGACCGGTCGGCGCAGACGTACTCGACCTGGGCGTAACGGTCGACCGTGTCGGGCAGGCCGAGGGCGGTCAGCGGCTCGCCGAGGTGCAGCCGGATGACGTACTCGAACAACGGCACACCGAGCAGTTCGGCGAGGATCAGGTCCATCCGGTCGCCGATGAGGCGGTAGTTCACCTCGATCAGCCGGACCTGGCCGTCGGAGACGACGTACTCGGTGTGGCAGGCGCCGAAGCCGACCCCGAGCGCGTCGAGCCGCGCCCGCAGTTGGGTGCGCGCCTGCTCCGCCGGGGGCGACCAGGCGAGGCTCTCCTCGGTGAAGGTCGGTGGTGGACCGAGGCCGGTGCGCCAGCCGCCGAGGGAGGCCAGTTCGGTGCCGTCGCCGAGGGTCTCGAAGGTCCGCAGCTCGCCGGCGAGGTACTCCTCGACCACCAGTGCCACGTCCGGCCGCCGACCACGGATCTCGGCGACCCGGGCGACCAGCTCGGCGTGGTCGGCCACCAGGTACGCGTCCTCACTGGCCACCCCCTCGCGGGGTTTGACCACCGCCGGGAACATCCCGGTCGGCACGTCCGGCGTGGCGCCGGGGTCGACGGTGACGGTGCGTACCAGATCGAGGCCCGCAGCGGCGATCGCCCGGCGGGCCGCGGCCTTGTCCTTGCAGAGGCGGGCGGCGTCCGGGTCCTTGCCGGGCAGGCCGAGCTTTCGGGCGGCGATCGCGGTGGCCTCCTGGAGATGGTCGCTGTTGGACAGTAGCGCCACCGCTCGGGTGGGTGCCGCCGCCGCGACCACCGCGGCCGGGTCGCGGACCGCGCAGCGCGCAACCCGCACGTCCGCCGGCCATTCGGCTGGCCGGTCGGTCAGCACGGTCGCCGACAGCCCGAGCGACGCCGCCGCCGGGAGGAACCCGTCCAGGACGGCGTCGGTGGGGTTGAGCGCGGTCAGGTAGAGCCGCATACCGCCTCCGTCGACTACCACGATGTCACTATTAGGGTAGCCTACCCTTATTCGACGGTTTTGGTGCGATCTGCCCGGTGTAGCAACCCGGCGGCAACCAGGCCACCGATCAACACCGCAGCCGCACCCACCAACTGCCCCGTCTCCAGCGCCGAGGCGAAGGCGACCGTCACGGCCTCCCGTTCGGCCCCTTCACCGGCGGCGGCGAGAGCCGCGGGAAACGACCCGGCACCGGCCAGGGCCGCCGGCAGCAGCGCCGCGAACCGGGCGTTCAGCACGGCACCCAGCACCGCGATGCCGAGGCTGCTGCCGACCTCGGTCATGGTGCCGTCGACACCCGCGCCCGCGCCGGCCTTCGCCGCCGGGATCGCGCTCATCACCGCCTCGACGATGGCCGGATTGGCCAACGCGCAACCGACACCCATGACGAGCAACCCGACCAGCAGCACCCCGTACCCGTCGGACGGAAAGAGAGTGACCAGCGCGAGTCCGGCCGCGAGCAGCGTCATGCCAACGGCGATGGCGACCGCCAGGCCGAGCCGACGGATCGCGTTCGCGACGATGCCGCTGACGTTGAGCAGCACGATGGACAGCGCGAAGGGCGCCATCCGCAGACCGGCCTCCCAGGCGGGGTAACCCCGGACGAACTGGAGGTGCTGGGTGAGCAGGAACAGCGCGCCGGTGGCGCCGAACGTGATCAGCACGACGCCGGAGATCGCACCGACGAAGCGCCGGTCCCGGAAGAAGCGCATGTCCAGCATCGGGTGCGCGATCCGTCGCTCCCACCGCACGAAGATCCCGAGCAGGAGTACGCCGACAACCGCCGCCCCGATCACCTCGGTCGACGCCCACCCGCGCTCCGGCCCGGAGATGATCGCCCAGACGACAGCGGTCAGGCCGGCTGTCGAGAGCACCGCGCCGAGCACGTCGAGTCGGCCGTCGGCCGGCCCGCGGGACTCGGGGACCAGCGCGCGAGCGACGAGCAGGCAGACCAGCACGATCGGCACGTTCATCAGGAAGATCGCGCCCCACGGCAGATGCGCGAGGATCGTGCCGCCGATCGGTGGCCCGATGGCGAAGCCCAACGCGCTGGTGGCGGCCCAGATGCCGATCGCCCGGGATCGCTCGGCGGCGTCGAAGACCTGCATCGCCACCGCGAGCGTCGCGGTGACCAGCAACGCGCCACCGACGCCCATCCCGGCCCGCGCGGCGATCAGCTGCCCGCTGGTGCTGGCCAGACCGGCGGCCAGCGAGCCGGCCCCGAAAAGGACCAGGCCGGCGAGCAGCATCCGGCGGCGGCCGTACCGGTCGGCGGCGCTACCGGCGGTGAGCAGCAACCCGGACAGCACCAACGCGTACGCGTTGATCATCCACTGCACCTCGGCGGTGCTGGCACCCAACTCGGTGGTGAGCACCGGCACCGCCACGGTCAGCACGGTGTTGTCCAACACCACGACCAGTTGCGCGACGCACAGCACGGCCAGGATGAGCCATCGCTGTGGCAGTCGTGCCGATGTCGCGGTGTCGGTGGCCGGCTGGACGGTGGTCACGCCACCGCCTTGACGCCGTCCACTGCGCGCTGTTCGGACGGCTGTTCGGCCGTCGGGCCGACGGCGGGGCCGGGCCGGTGCGGGAATCGCCGCTGGTGGGAGAGGCCGAGGGCGACCCCGGCGGCCACCAGCACGATGGCCGCGACCGCTACCGCCGGATAGCCGACCCGGTCGGCCGCCGCGAGACCGATGGACGCCGCCACGAACGAGCAGACCAGGCCGAACGACGACAGCACGGTGAAGTCGGTGCCGCCGGTGTCGGGCCGGGAGTAGTCCATGTTGACCGTGTAGAGCACGACGTTGGCAATGGTGTAGGCCACCATGAAGCAGCAGAGCGCGGCGACCGTCCCGCCCAGCGGAGCGCGGCCGTTCATCAGCGGCAGCAGCAGCAACGTCGACACCGTGAGCGCCACGCCGCCGACCACGAGCACGCCACCGCGCCCGAACCGCCCGATCCCGAGCCCCGCGACCAGGCCCGCCACGATGGCCGGGGCGCTGGTCACCACCCCGGTGACGACGCCGATCCGACCCAACGACCACCCGGCGTCGACCAGCGCCGGGGTGACCAGGGCGTACGCCATGCCCGCGCCGACGTAGACCAGCGGCACCACGCCGAAGGTCCACCACCGGCAGCCCGGCTGGCCGAACACCGACAGCAACGCCCGGTAGGCCGCGCCGACCCGTTCCACCCGATCGGTACGGGGAGGCTCCCGGAACCGCCACACCACCAGTAGGCCGACCGCCGTCATCGCGGCCAGCAGGCTGATCGCCGGCACCCAGCCGAACTGGTCGTAGACCAGGACGCAGGCTCCGCCGCCGAGCAGGTTGCCGAGGTAGCTCGCGGCGACCTGGATGCCGTTGCCGGTGCCCCGGGCCGAGTCGGCCAGCATCCGGACCGCGACGGCGTCCACGGCGATGTCCTGGGTGGCCGAGAAGAACACGTACGCGGCACAGATCGCGATGATCGGGCCGAGCGCGTCGGCCGGGCTGGCGAACGGCAGCAGCGCCAGCAGGGCGAGCACCAGGGCGGTCTGGAGCACGAGCAGCCAGGAGCGGTAGTGGCCGCGGTGCCGTGAGCCGTACCGGTCGAGGATCGGCGCCCAGAGGAACTTGATGGGCCAGATCAGGCCGACGATCTGCAACAGCGCCAGCGTGTCCAGCGAGGTGCCGCCGTCGCGCAGGATGGCGGTGAGCCCGACGGTGATGAAGCCGACGCCGAGGTACTGGGTGACGTACAGCGCGGTCAGGGTGCCGAGCCGGCCCTTCATGCCGCTTTCCAGTAGCCCAGGGAGGTCAACCGGTCCTTGTCGACGCCCAGCGTCTTGCGCAGGTGTCGGGTGATGCCCCGGGTGGTGGCCGCCTCGCAGGCCACCCAGTAGTGGCCCGCGCCGCTGGTCGGCAGGGCCGCGCAGACCGTGTCGACGAGATGCTGACCCGCGTCGCGCCGCGGGACCCAGGTGACGTCGTGGTGCGCCCGGGTCCGCAGCGCGAGTGCCTTCTCGCCCTCGTGGGCGTACTCCAGCCAGACCGTCGCCGGGATGTCGGCACCGGCGTCGAGCAGGCTGTTCACCGCGGGCAGGGAGGCCGCGTCGCCGACCAGGTAGAGGTGCTCGGGCGCGGGGTCGGGCAGCTCGAACGCGCTGCCCTGCACTGTCGCGCTGATGGTGTCGCCGACCTTGGCCGTGGTTGCCCACCGGGCCGCACACCCGTCGTGGATGGCGAATTCGACTGTGAATCGGCCGGTGGCCGGGTCGGGGTCCACCAGCGTGTACGCGCGCTGGTGGGCCCGGCCGTCGTTGTCGAACCACAGCCGGATCCACATTGTGGGGTGCACCCCGCACGTCTCCAGCAGGCCGCCCCCGTCCAGGAGTAGCCGCTGGTAGTGCCCGTCGATCGACTCGGTGCTCAGGACGGTCAACTGAAAGTCCCGCCCTCCCATGGCCTTGAGGACCAGGGCCTCCCAGTTCCGTTTCACGCACCCCTCCAGGTAAGGTCATCCTTGGTTAGGGGAGGTTAACCTAAGTTGCGCTCCGGATGGAACAGAGGACAGCGCCCGATGACGTACCAGGAGAAGATCGACGGTCTCGGCGAGCTGTCGTTGGTGACCGTGGACCCGGACCGGGACGCCGCACTCCTGCACGGTTGGGTGACCCTGCCCCGCAACTCCTTCTGGGGCATGGGTTCGCACACCCTCGAAGAGGTACGCGAGATCTACGCCTTTGTGGACAGTCTGCCCACGCACCACGCCTACCTGATCATGGTCGACGGGGAGCCGGTCGGCCTCTTCCAGAGCTATCAGCCCGAGGCGGACCCGGTCGGCGAGCGCTACCACGTCCAGCCCGGCGACGTGGGGATGCACCTGCTGCTCAGCCCCGACCGACGCCTCGCCCGCAGCCTCACCAACGCGGCCGGCCCGGCCGTCGCCCGCTTCCTGTTCCGCGACCCGGCCGCGCAGCGGATCGTGGTCGAGCCGGACGTCCGCAACCACCTCGCCCTACGCCGACTGGAGATCGAGGGCTTCACCTTCGACTCCGAGATCGAGATGCCGGACAAGCGGGCCCAGCTCGCGTTCCTGACCCGCGCCCGGTTCGCGGAGAGGCACCCGACGCCGGCCTGACCACCAACGCGGCCCGCCTCGGGCGGTGACGCGCTGCGGATCCGGTGCGTCGGGCGCCGCACCGGGCGGACGGCGTCCGTCGTGACGGCACGGCGGGCGGACGGGACGCCCGGGACGAGGGAGGACGTCGGCGCGCAGGTCAGACGTCCGCATCGGCCGGTCCTCCGGGCCGCATGCTCAGCCGCCCGGTGCGGCGGTGGGCGCGCCGGGCCGGTTGTCCAGCGTGTTCAGCTCGGCAGCCCGCGCCTGCTGGATCCGGCCGGCGAGTGCCTTCAGCTCCGGGCTTCCGCCGGCGGTCTGCTCGCCCCGGCACAGCACTACGGTCTGCGCGAGGTGCGCCCGGATCAGGCCAGCCGCCCGGAAGGACACCTCCGCGTCGGACGCGGCACGTAGCTGGGCGAGGCTGGCCTCGGTGACCATGCCGGGCATCTGATGCCCCTCGTGGATGTTCAGCTCGGGCACGTTGCCAGCGGCCAGGAGCCCACGCAGGTCCCGCAACTCCGCCTGGTGGGTCTTCCGGACCTGGCCGAGGAGGGCCCGCAGCGACGCATCCGCCGGGCGGGTGTCGAGCTGGTCGATCAGCGCGAGCGCGCCCTCGTTCATCGGGATCAGCAGTTGGATGAAGGCGTCGTCGGTGCCGTTGAGCACCACCGGCGCGGTCGGCACCGCAGCGGCCGACGACGCTGCCACCGACGACGCTGCTGGTGCCTGGTTGGTGCGGCCCCAACCCTGACTGAGCCCGACGGCCACCGCCGTGACGACCAGGGTCGCGACGACGCCGACCAGGCGCCCGGCCCGTACGCGAAGCCCTCGGCGCTCCACCATGATCTGCTCGTCCATCCGTTCGCCAGTGCTCAGCGGGCGGCTTGGAACGCGCGGCCGACCACTGTCGCCTCGGTCCCGTCGCTGAACAACCCGGACCGATCCTTGTCCGTGGCGGGTAGCCCGAACCAGGCGTAGCGCTGCAGGTAGGGGAGTTGGCCGAGCATGGCGGTGGCCGCCGTGAGGAAGGCCGCCTGCTGCTGCTGACTGGGAAACTGCGAACCGCCCCCGGCGAAGCGGATCAGCGCGAACTCGGTCAGCCAGATCGGCTTCCGGTACCGCTGGTGGACGGCCTGGAGGTACTGCCGGAGTTGAGCCACCGCGGTGGCGGTCGTGAAGTCGGCGCCGAACCAGTGCAGCGTGATGAAGTCCACCCGGTGGCCGCGGGCCTGGGCGCCGGTCATGAACCTGTCCAGCCAGCCCTGCGGGTCCGGCGCGCCCCAGGCCACCGCCGGGCTGCCCAGTTTGCTGCCCGTCGCCATCAGCTGCGGCCACAGGTCCAGCGCCTGCTCGACGGTCATGTTCGCCTGCTCGGGAAGGTCCGGCTCGTTGAAGGTGAGCAGGTACGGCCCGGCGGCCTTGGCCCGAGCCAGCTCCGCGGCGGTGACGTTCTCCGCGCTGCGGATCATCGGCACGAACGTCGCGCCGCGCGGCGTGCTGATCCCCGGGTGCTGGGTGCCCCAGGTGTAGTACCAGCTGGCCCTGGAGTTCGCCAACGCCTGACTCGCCCCGGCGAAGTTCCACACGCCGACGCCCTTGCGGGCGGAGCTGACCGCCGGCGCGACCGGAGCTTTCGACGAGGGGCGCGCGCTCGGCGAGGGCGCGACGCTCGGAGTGGCGGCGGCGGTGGGCGCGGCAGACGGCGGCGCTGCCCACGAGGGTGCGGACGGATCGTCCGGCAGGATCACCACCGCCATGGTGATGGCCAGGACGGCGGCGGCCACACCGGCGGCGAGGGATGGCACGAGGCCGCGGGGACGGCTCACCGCGAGGTCGACCACGCTCGGGCCGCCGCCCGCATCGGTGGGGGCCGCGCCGGGTGGGGTCGGCCCGGCGGCGGGTCCGGCCGTCGGGCCAGGCGGCGCGACGGCCGGCGCGGCGGCAGCACTCGGCAGGTAGGCGTCGAGACCCGCCGGCAGCGGCAGCAACGGCATACCGGCGAGCAGCCGATCGATCGGCAGCAGGGCGCTTCCCAGCCGTCCACAGAACGCGCAGTCGCGGACGTGTCGAGCCAGTCGCTTGCGCCACAGCGAGCTGGGCGTGCCGTCCCACTCGGCGGTGACGGCGCCCAGGTCCGGGCAGCCGGGGCGGGCGCGGAGCGCGCGTACGACGCCACGGGCGCTCTGGATCTGCTCCTTCATCCGGTGGATCCGCACCGCGACGTGCCCGGGTGACAACCCGAGCGCGTCGGCGACCTCGTTCCGGGTGATCTCGCCGGTCTCCTCCAGCCACCAGAGCGAGAGCAGTTCCTGGTCGTCCGGGTCGAGCCAGCGGGTCGCCTCGGCGACCTCGCGTCGTTGGTCGGTGAGGCCGAGCCGGAGGATGGTCATCCCCGCGAAGTCGGAGGCCGGGTCGGGCACGTTGTGGATCGCGTCCAGCCCGGCATCGCGGTTGAGCGCGACGCGGCGGCGCGTCTCCCAGTCACGCACCTGGCGGATGGCGATCGCCACCAGCCAGGACCGGTATGCCGCCGGGTCGTTGAGCGCGGGCAGGTACCGGATCACCCGTACCAACGTCTCCTGGACCACGTCGTCGACATCGGCGTGCCCGCGCAGCGCACGCCCGACGATGTTGTAGACCAGCGGGAGCGAGGCCGCGACGACGTCGTCGAGAGCGCGCTGATCGCCCTGCCGGGCCGCGACGACCAACCCGACATCGGGCAGTGCTCGACCGGCTGACGACATGGGTCTCACTCCTTGGGTGCTCATCCCCGCGGCGCCCACGCTGGGTGTGCTGACCGCCCTCAAGATCGGAGACTCACGGCAGCGGGTGAGATTACAGAATTCCCGGGCGGCCGGTTCGCCACAAGCGAGGCGGGTCGGTCGGCGGCGCATATGTGGTGGCGGCGGCGGGTATGGTGCGGGGTGTCGGTGTCGCCGGGCGTTCGCCCGTGCACAGGACACCAGCATTCGGGCGCCAGCGTGTGCGCCGAAGCGTCACCAGGTCGCACGGCCGACGTTGCCGAGGCCCCAGACGCACCCCTCTCGTAGAGACAGGATCCCTGCATGACATCGAACGACAACGGTCGACCCGCCCTGTTCCTCGCCACGTCGCACGGTGACGTGCTGGACGGACCGGCGGTGACCTTCGACAGCAGCGAGGAGGCCATGCGGCAACTGCGCCACCCGTTCGCGGTGCAGCCGGCCCAGCCGGCCGCGACCGCTGTCGACGCGCCGGACCAGCGCCGCTGATCACGCGCTGTCGCCGCTCACAGGACGCCAAACATCCCCGGGCTCATACTTTCGGCTAGGAAATAGTCAGCCCTTCGGGTAGTGTTCGAGGCATAAGGTGAACGACATGACGCGGTGGCGAGGCCCGTGATCGTGGCCTTGCGACAGCGCACTCTCGCCCGTTCGTGCGCCCCGGCGACAGCCGGTTCGGAGACCCTTTCCGGTCGATTCCATCGACGGGCACGTGCGGGAGGACCACCTCATGCTCAGCGTCGTCGAAACAGCAACCAGCACCCTCATCAACCAGCAGAGCAGCGGCCGGAGCCCGGACGACCTCCTGGTCGCCCTGGCGGCAACGCAGGCGGACGACCCTCGCCGCCCAGCCCTACGGGACGGCGCCATCGAGGCGTGGATGCCGCTCGCCCGACACCTGGCGCGCCGCTACGGCGGACGTGGCGCACCCGACGACGACCTGGCCCAGACCGCCTTCGTCGGGCTGATCAAGGCCGTGGACAACTTCGACCACAGCCGGGGCGTCGACTTCAGCGGCTACGCCATTCCCACCATCATTGGCGAGATCAAGCGGTACTTCCGGGACCGCACGTGGGCGGTGCGCGTGCCTCGCCGCCTCCAGGAACTGCGCCTGTCGATCAGCGCCGCCAACAGCGTCCTGACCCAGACCCTCGGCCGGCTGCCGACGGTGGCCGACATCGCGTCCTACCTCGACGTGACCGAGGAGACCGTGCTGGAAGGGCTGGAGGGTGCGCGCGCCTACCGGGCCACCTCGCTGTCCACCCCCATCGGGGCCGACGGCAACCGGGAACTCGGCGACACCCTCGGCGACGACGACCATGAGATCGATCTCGTCGAGATCCGCGTCGCCCTCGATCCGGCCCTCGCCACGCTGCCGGAACGCGAACGCCAGATCCTGAGCCTGCGCTTCCACGGCAACCTGACCCAGGCCCAGATCGCCGACCGGATCGGTGTGTCGCAGATGCACGTGTCCCGGCTGATCACTCGTTCGCTGGCCGCGCTGCGCCACCAGCTCAGCGACGACGTCGCAGCCTGAACCAGCGCCGTCAGCCGATCAGAGTTGGATGACGTGGCCCACCCGTGGCGGCGTACGACCGGCGAGAACGTCCGACCACGCGTGTTGCAGCGCCGCCGGCCCGGCACCCACCCGAACGTCCAACCAGCCGCTCACCACGGCGGCGAAGCGTTGCCAGGCCTCGGTGAACCGCTGGTCGAGGCCGTCGCGGCCCCAGTCGTGGCTGCGCTTACGCATCTGCACCGGCGCGAAGAACACCTCCTCGGCGGCGTCGGCGTTCGGCGTCTGGTTGGTGAGCCCGACGGCGACGTCCCGGACCAGCCGGTCGCCGAGACGCCGACGCAGGGCGGCACGGGTCGTGGGAGCGCCGGACAGGTCGAGGTAGACGGTCGGGACCACGTCGAGGGCGTCGATGTCGTCGTACGACACGACCTCGTCGTAGCAGCCGAGCGACCGGGTGAACGCCAGGTTGCCCGGTGAGGTGAGACCGACCAGGCGCGGCCCGCGCCGGTGCAGCTCGAACGCGGCGGCGTACGCGGTCTTGCTCGACGCCGACGACACCAGCAACGCCTCGGCACCGTAGAAGTCGTTGTCGACAACCTGGTCGGCCAGCATGAACGAGGTGAAGAACAGCGGCCGGAACAGGATCAGCAGATCCTCCTGGTCGCGCTGGTACGCCGGGTCGCCGGTGGTCGACCGGTACGCGTTGTACGGCGACGGCAGCTCGGCCCGGTGCGGGCTCGCCTCGCGGAACCCGGACGCGTCCACCCGGTCCGGCCGGACCACGAGATGACCGGCGGGCGGGAGGTAGCCGTAGATCCGTTGCCCCACCTCGACACCGGCCACCGCCGAGGCGACCACCTCGGCGAAACCCCAGAGCGGCGGCAGGCCCCACTGCGGCCCGAGACCCTGGGCCGCCGGCGGAAAGAACTGCCAGTACCGCATCGAGTCGCCGAGCACCGCGTAGGTCACGTTGTTGGCGGTGAGGCCGACGCGGTCCACGCGCAGCAGCGCCTCGCCGTCGGCCAGGGTGGGGGCGGAGCCATCGACGAGCGTGGTCTGCCCGAGGTCGTCACGCGCCACGGCGAAGGTCCATGAGTCAGCCATGAGGTGACGCTAGACAGCCTCGCAATCGGAGACAAGTGCACTGCGAGTGCAAAATCCCACTACGCGCGCGCCGGGGTCGGAGACGTGGCAGCGCCCGGTCGGGAGGGCAGCGGCGCGCGGTCAGGGTCGGAGCGCGGCGAGGTCGCGGAGGTGCGCGAGCGGCAGGTGCGGTGGCCGCCACTCCACGAAGAGGGCGGTCGCGTCGTCCTCAAGCTTGTCGTCCTGGTAGCCGACGACCGCGCGGACCAGGCGACGCATCGTCTCCGGGCTGGGCAGCCCGTCGTTCAGGGCGCGGTTGACGAAGTCGACGAGCCGGTCCAGCCCGAACTGCTCCCCCTCCGCGCTACGGGCGTCGGTGATGCCGTCGGTGTAGGCGAGGATGCGGTCGCCCGGGTGCAGGTCCTCGACGTGTACCCGCGGTCGGCGGGGAGTCAGGTGGCCCAGGCCGAGGGGCAACGCGGTCGGCCCCGGGAGCTCTCGGATGGCCTTGCCGTCACGCAGCAACATCGCACCGGGATGCCCCGCGTTGATCATGCTGAGCCGGCCGGTCTGGCGGTCCAACTCGATGAGCAACCCGGTCGCGAAGAAGTTCGGGTGCTCGGAGCGCACCCACCGGTCGATGCTGATCGCCGTGTCGACCAGGTCGAGGCCACACCGACGGGCGTTGCGGTACGCGCTGACCACCAGCGAGGCCAGGGTGCTCGCCTTGATGCCGTGCCCGCAGGTGTCGAAGAGCCCGACGCTGAGCACGTCCTCGTTCAACGCGTAGTCGAAGATGTCGCCGCCGACGTCGTAGCACGGTTCGAGGATGGCGGTGACCACCAGGTCGTCGGTGGCGAAGGTCAGCGGTGGGAGCAGGCCCCACACGATCTCGGCCGCGACCTGCATCGGCATCCGCCGCCGCATCCGCTCGACCACGTCACCGTAGAGCCGGCGGTTGACCAGGATCTGGGCGACGTTGACCGCCACCTCCCAGGCCGGAGCGTCCATCGTCTCGTCGACGGCGGCCGGGGAGACGATCTCCAGTACGCCCATCCGCTCACACCCGAGCAGCAGTGGCACCCAGACCCGGTCCGGGTTGTCGGGCGCGCGCTGGATGGCGAGGGTGGTGAAGGCCCGGCCGGCAAGCGTCGTCTCGATCGGCAACTGGTCCCGGTCGAGACCCGCGCCGAGCAGCGGCACGAGGAGGGTCTGCGTGTAGTCGGCCAGATAGATCACGATCTCGCTGGCATCGATCGCGGGCGCCGCACGGGCAACCAGTTGCGACACCTCGTCCGGGCCACCCCGGGGCGCGTTGAGCTGCAACCGACGCACCACCTCGCCGATGTCGGCCATACTCCACCTCCCCCTGTCCTCCCCGATCGCAGGAGCACGTAGTGCGAGCGTGAGGCTACCTCGCCCGCCGCGCACCCGGCGCTTCCCGAGTCGCCTCTACGTCAGGCGAGCCGTGATCGTCGAGCCACAGGGCCGCACCAACGGCACTCATTCGGTCCGATTGCCCGATTGTGGGGTCTCGACCATCGCGCTGAGGAGCGCGGACAACGGCACGGTGGCGAATCCCACTCGCGCGTCACTCGCCCCGTACGGCACCCACAGCTCACCGTCGTGCACGAGCGCACCGCAGGAGTAGACGACGTTCGGCACGTACCCGTCCCGGTCGTCCTCGTCGGGTGCGAGAAGCGCACCAGGCAGGTGGGCGACGACCCGCTCCGGTGTGTGCAGGTCGAGCAGGAGCGCACCGATTGCGTACCGACGCATCGGCCCGACGCCGTGGGTGAGCACGAGCCAGCCGACGTCGGTCTCGATCGGTGATCCGCAGTTGCCGACCTGGATCAATTCCCAGCTCTCGCCCGGCGCGTGCAACGGGGTCGGGACCTGCCAGCGGCTCTCGCCGTCCAAGGCGGTCAGGCCGATGGTCTCGCCGTCGGCACGGCACAGTGCCAGGTGCCGGCCGCCGACGGAACGCGGGAACAGCGCGAGCCCCTTGTTGCGGGCACCCGGTCCGCGCATCGGGGTCATCTCGAACCGGCGCAGGTCGTCGCTGGCCAGGGCGCGGGTGGCGATGTTCCGGCCGTCGTAGGCGGTGTAGGTGGCCCGGTACACCGGCCCGGATTCATCGACGAAGCGGACGAACCGGGCGTCCTCCATGCCGTTGCTCTCCGCCGGGGTCGCCGGCCACAGCACCCGTTGATGCAGCACCGTGTCCGCGGGGAAGGCCGTGGCGTAGCTACCGGCATTGGTACGACGAAGTTGTTCGACGGTCGCCAACCCGGTGCTGCGCGAGAGCAGATCGGGTGGCAGGTTGCCGAGCACCCGCTCGAAGGCGGCCTCGTCGTACCACTCGGGCAACGCGTCCAGCACGGTGGCCGCGACCTCGTTGTCGCAGTCCTCCTCGGCCAGGCCGGCAACGAGCAGGTCCCTACGGTGCCGTACGCCCATCCGCTGCCCGACGGCCAACGGCCCGGACCGGTCGGCGATCGTGAGCTGTTCCCCTGGTCCGATGATCGCGGTGGCGAAACCGATCGAGGACACGTGGCCCTCCCCGACCTGGCGCAGGCTGATGGCGACGCGCAGCTGCCCCGGGCCGAGACCGCTCTGGTCCGGGTGGACCACCATCGACGGATTGCACAGGGCGGCGGCCTCGACGGCGTACTCGTGGCTGAAGTAGGCGCCGACCAGCAGCCGGCTGCTCGGCGAGAGGTCCCGGGCCCGCGCGGCGCGGTGCCGGACCAGCTCGTAGTGGTGGTGGAAGGTGCCGGCCAGGTCGCGGTGCCGGGCGCCGAACCGGTCGAGGGTCTCCCGCAACAGCCGGCCGGTCTCCTCGTCGTCGAGGTGCGCGACCCGGTCGATGAGCGCCCGCGCGCGGTTACGTACCACCGCGGCGTCCTCACCCGGTACGAAGAGCTTGACGATGACGCGGCGTGGATCCGGGGTGAGAGTGACGTCCTGCCGGACGGCCAGACTCCGGGTCACGACCACCGCCGGGCGTGCTGCAGCGTGGAGATGAGCGCGAGGGTGGACTCGGCGCCCTGGTTGAGGTTGGGCCCGTGCGCGGTCAGCCCGTCGTAGCCACCGCCGGTCGCCGGATCCCACATCGGCGTGCCAAGGTCGTTGTCGCCGAGGAACCACCCGACCGCCTGCCGCACCCCGTTGTCCCACTCCGGGTCACCGGTGACCGTGGCCGCCGTGGCGCAGGCATCGGCGAGGGCGGCGACCTCGATCGGCTGCTGGTCATGGTGCAGCCGTACGGCGCCGCGCCGCCAACCCCCGGCGGGTACGACCGACAGCCGCCCATCGCGGAGCTGGACATCGCGCAGCCAGGTCAACATACGCAGGCCATCGTCGAGAGGTGGGCCACCCTCACGAAGCTGACTCGCGGCCATGACCACTTCGGCGAGGGCGGCATTGGCGTACGTCAGCTCCTGCCGTGGCCACGGCCACCCTCGATCGGAAGCCGGCGGGCCGATCGTGCTGGCCGCGTCCGCCAGCAGGGACGCGGCGGCGACGTGGCCCGGGTGACGGCGAAGCACCTCGGCGGCGCCCAGACCGGCGAAGGCCATCGTGTGCGGGGCCTTGGCCCGGCGGGTGGCGCCCCGGCTGAAGGCGACCAGCGCCTCCTCGCGTACCCATGGGGCGGGGCTGCGGGCGACGGCAGTGCCCAGGCCCCACAGAGCTCGACCCCACCAGTCGCCGAGTCCTGGTTCGTCGTCCCAACGCCGGTCGTGCCCGAGCCGGTTGCGGAACGCGCCGTCGGCGTCCTGCGCGTGGGTCAGGAACGCCAGGTATCCCTCCGCCAGCCGGAGCAGCTCCTCGCTCGGGTCCGGCTCACGGCTGACGACCAGCAGGCCACGGGCCACGTCGTCGGTGCAGTAACCATGCTCACGCCGGACGATGGCGTGCCGTGCGTGCTCGAACAGACCTGTGTCATCGCTCAGCCGAGCCAGGTGCGCGAAGCTCGGCGCGGGTGCCGTCACCCAGCGCCCACGCGTCGACGTCCGGGGGCGTCCGGGGGTCGCCGTCACGCCGGCACGGCGCTGACGGCGGGTGAGCGGGCGTCGACGAGCTCTTCGGCGAGGGTGCCGTAGCGGGCCGCCACCACAGGCCAACGCAGGTGCGCGGCCAGCGGGCGAACCCGTCCGGCCAACCGGGCGGCCAGGCCCGGTTCGGTCAGGACCCGCCGGATCGCCTTGGCCAGTGCCGTTGGGTTCTGATGGGGTACGACCAGACCGGGCCCACCGGTCAGCAGCTCGACGGCGTGCGGGAACGCTGTCGCCACGACGGGCACTCCGGCGGCCACCGCTTCGATGAGTACCCCGGAGGTGACCTGTTCGCGGGAGTCGTAGGGCAGGACGACCACGTCGGCGGAGCGGATCAACCGGCCCAGCGCCTCCTGGTCGTGGTAGACGTCCTGATAGTCGACGGCGTGCGCGACGCCCAACTGGGCACCGAGCTGGTGCAGCCCCGCCCGGTACGCCTCACCGTGGTGCTCGATCACCTTCGGGTGGGTCCGCCCCGCCACCGTGTAGGTCGGAGTCGGTTCCAGATCCTGCAACCGCGCGAGGGCCCGCAACGACCACTCGATGCCCTTGCCCGGCCCGAGCAGCCCCCAGGTCAGCAGGTGCGGGCGGGTACGCCGGTCGACGGGTACACCGGCAAGCTCGGCCGCGCCGTGTGGGATCACCGTCACCTTGCCCGCTGGCACGGCGTACCCGACGAGCAGCCGGTCGCGGGCCGTGTCGGTCATCGTGACGACCGCCCCAGCGGTCGCCACGATCTGCTCCAACAGGGATTTCTGCCGGGCCGAGGGCTGGCTGAGTACGGTGTGCAGAACCACGATGCTCGGCACGCTGAGCCGCCGCAGCAACGGCAGGACCTCCTCGCCGTCGGTGCCGGGGTAGATGCCGTACTCGTGCTGGACGATCGCCACGTCGTACGCGTTCAGAGCGGCCGCCGCCTCCCGCCAGCCGGCCGGGTTACGCGCCGACCAGGTGTGCACCACCCCGGGTACGGGCCGCTGGTCGTCGCCGTGATCGGTGACCCGGACGATGCCGCTGCGGGTGCCGTCGGCGGTCAACTGGGCGGCGAGGGCCGCGTTGAAGGTGGCCAGTCCGCACCGGGTCGGTGGGTGGGTACTGAGGAATCCGTAGCTGAGCATGAACGTCGGGCCTTCCGGTTGTCGGCCACCGCAGGAGTACGGGTGAGCCTCACGCGGGGACGGCGCACGCCGGTCAGCGTGTGTGACCGGCGGAACGGAGAGCGGTGCAGTTCAGTCAGTTGCCGACGAGCGTGTCGTAGACGGCGAGATAGTCGGTGACCATCCGGTCCGCGCTGAAGCGCTTCAAAGCCCGCGCCCGACACTCCACCCGATCAAGTCCGGCGACCCGGGTAATCGCTTCGACGGCCTGGTCGACGGTGGAGACGAGGAAACCCGTCATCCCTTCGTCGACGACCTCGGGCATGGACCCTCGCTTGTAGGCGACGACCGGGGTGCCACAGACCATCGATTCCACTACCGACAGCCCGAACGGCTCGTCGAAGGCGATCGGGTGCAGCAGTGCGGTGCTGTCACCCAGCACCTCGGCACGCTGTCGCGGACCCACCGACCCGAGGAAGACGACCTGGTCGCCGTCGATGTGCGGGGCAACCTGTTCGGCGAAGTACCGCTCGTCCTGCACGATCCCGCAGATGGTGAGGGACCGGCCGGCGCGGCGGGCGATCTCGATCGCGGTGTGGGTGCCCTTGTCCGGGTGGATCCGGCCGAAGGCGGCCAGCCCAGGACCGGCCTCGTTGGTGAACGGCAGTCCGGCGACATCGACGCCGTGGTAGACCGTGGCCACGTAGTCGAGCTCCGGTGCCCGGTCGGCGTCGGAGATCGACACGTACGACGAGCGGGCTCGGCCATAGGCGGGCAGGATCCCCGCGCCGGAAAAACCGTGCACTGTGGTCAGCAACGGCGCGCGGCAGTGTTCCGCGAACGCCAGGGGCAGCCAGTCCAGGTGACTGTGTACCAGGTCGAACTGCGCCGAGCGGGCCATCGCGTGGGAGACGTGCATCGCCTCCCACACCCGACCGTCCAGGTCCGGGTCGTCCGCGTACCCCCGTGGGCAGACTCCGTCGAGCTGAGCGGACGTGACGGAGTCCAGTGTCGCGAAGAGCGTCACGTCGATCCCGCGGCTGACCAGCCCGTCGGCGAGCAAGCCGGTCACCTGCTCCCACGGGCCGTAGTGATGTGGGGGCGTACGCCAGGCGACCGGTCCGAGCAGCGCAACCCTCAAGGGGATGACGCGTCGACGAGATCAGCTGGGTTGAGGTTCAGGGTGGCGAGCAGCCCGGTGTGCTTGGCCGGGTCCACGCGCTCCGGCAGCTCGCGCTCAACCCAGTCGGCGCGGGCCTGCTGACCCCGGTCGCGAAGTGCGGCAACGATCCGATCTCTGGCGATTCTCATCTGGCGCTCCCCTGGTTAAGGTGTTCAAAACGATCATTCGCACCGACAGTGACGTGCACGCGCAGGTGGATCCGGACCACCAACCGTTCCGACCGCGATGACGGGCGAAACCGACGGCCGGGACGTGGTCGGCGATCGGCCAACACGACCAGCGAGTCGCGGCGACGGGGATGACGTTCGGTAGCGCCCCTGTTGGGCTGGTGGCGACGGGCGTCTGGCGGCCACCGGGGTCCCGGGCGACATGTTCACCGTACGCCCTCGTGCCGTGCGGCTGCACACGCACGGGTAGCCGGACCGGTCGGAAGGTGCCGCCCAGCGGCCTGGATCCGGCACCTCAACGAGGCCGGCACACCGGCTTTGCCTAAGTTACCGCCAAAATCTCACCAGCATTGAGGGTCCGGAGCTGGTGTTCGTCGCCGCACTCGCTCTGACTTCACAAACCCTGGCGCAGCGCCTCGACTGGGTGGTGGCCTTCGAGGCCGCGGTGCTGCTGATGGCCATCTGGTGGGTCTGGGCAGCCAACGCGTCGGCCAGGGTGCGACGCGGCCGTCAGGGTGCGATGCGCAGCTGCCGGATCGCGGTGTCGTCGTAGTCGCTGAAGCGGTACCGGAGGCCGGCGAACGGGCTGCCGGGAAAGTCGCCGGTGATGGTCGCGGTCACGACGGTGCCGGCGGGAGTGTCCTCGACGTCGGTGATCTCGTAAGACACCAGCGGCACGGCGCGACGCCACGCGCGGATGGCCGCGATGCCCCGGTGCTCGGTCGACTCGTCCTCGACCACGGCGTCCTCGGCGAAGAGGGCGAAGTAGTCCTCGGAGTCGGGCCGGCCGGCGAGCTCGAAGTAGCGACGAATGATGGCCGGTGCGGTCATGGTTGGGCTCCTTCCGGACGTCGCCGGGCAGCATGAAGCGGACGCCACCTGGACGTCGTATAGTTACTTCTGAAATAGCACCTACTAACTTCGACACTAGCACCCACTCGGGAGAGGGCACAGTTGTGGCCGGGAAGATCCGCTTGGAGGACCGCGAATGCCCGCTGTCCAGCGCGCTGGGCCACGTGGGCGAGTGGTGGACGCTGTTGATCCTGCACGACGCCTTCGACGGCTATACCCGGTTCGACCAGTTCCAGGCCAACCTGGGCGTCTCGTCCAGCATCCTGACCAGCCGGCTCAAGACCCTCACCGGTCAGGGGTTGCTCGAACGTCGTCGTTACCAGACCAGGCCCGACCGCTACGAGTACGTCCTCACCGACCTCGGCCGCAGCCTGCGGCCCGTCATCGTCGCCCTCGCCGCCTGGGGTAATTCACGCCTCGAACCGAGCGAGCGCAGCATGATCCTCGTCGACCGGACCACCGGATTGGAGGCCGACCCGGTGATCGTGGACCGCAGCACCGGTCGCCCGCTCGACGACGCCGATTTCGTGTTCGCCGCCGGCCCGGCCGCCAGCGAGACCATGCGCAAACGCTACGAGCACATCCCCACCCGGGCGACCCCGTAGCGGCCCTGACCGGGTCACTCCAGCGGATAGAGGCGGGCCGGGTCGCCGGGTCGGAGGCTGTCCGGCACGTCGTCGGCACTGCTGGCGGCGATCGAGCCGAGCAGCGCCAACGAGCGGGCGGACTCCGTACCGGGCTCGGCGTGGTAGATCACCAGCAGCTGCCCGTCGGCACCCGCCACCGCGAGCTTGTCGCAGTACAGGTCGAGGTCGCCCACCTCAGGGTGGTGCAGCCGGCTGACAATGCCCTCCCGTCGACGCACCTCGTGGCGCGCCCAGAGTTGCCGAAAGCAATCGCTCTTGATTGACAACTCGCCCACCAGAGCCGTCAACCGTGGGTCGTCGGTGGCGCCGCCCGAGTCGGCACGCATCTGCCCCACGACGCTCTGCATCGCCTGCCGCCAGTCGCGGAACAGCTCCCGCTCGGCCTCGTCCAGGAACACCGCGAGGAGTCGGTTGGCGCCCGGGGCGAGATTCGGCGACAGCGCCCTCGCCATCGGGTTCGACGCCAGGATGTCGAGGTAGCGATTCTGGACGAAGGCCGGCATGGAGAGCTGCCGCAGCAGGTGCAGGATGCTGGCCGGGACCCGCTCGGCGGCCGGTCGGGACGCCCGGCGCGACCGCGCGCGGCTCAACCCGATCATGTACGCGGTCGCCTCCGGATCCAGCCGCAGCACCCCGGCGAGGGCATCGAGGACCTGCACCGAGGGGTGCCGCTCGCGCCCCTGCTCCAATCGGAGGTAGTAGTCGGCGCTGATACCGGCCAGCATCGCCACCTCCTCGCGCCGCAGCCCCGGCACCCGGCGCAGGCCAACGCCCGGGCCGAGCCCGACGTCCTCGGGCCGGGTCTGCTCCCGGCGGGCGCGCAGGAAATCGCCGAGCGGGTTCGTTGCGTCCATGCCATCGACGGTAGATCGCCGGGCGGCCCGGTGACTGGCTGTGTCACTACCAGGAACAGCTCGCCCTGCCGCCCGGGTGACTGCCGGCGGACAGTCGTCGACGGGCCGGTTCCTCACGGCCACAGATGTCACGACGACAACGAGCAGAGGATGAGATGAGCGAGAACCTTCCCGGCGGTGCCCTCACCCCCGCTGACGGCCTCACCCTGAGCCGGATGGGCTACGGGGCGATGCAGTTGGCCGGTCCGGGTGTCTTCGGCCCGCCGCGCGACCGCGAGCAGGCGCTCGCCGTGCTCCGCGAGGCCGTCGACCTGGGCGTCCGGCACATCGACACCAGCGACTTCTACGGCCCCGTGGTGGTCAACGAGCTGATCCGCGAGGCGCTCCACCCGTACCCCCAGGGTTTGCACCTGGTCACCAAGGTCGGCGCGCGACGCGGCGCCGACCGCTCCTGGATCCCGGCTCAGGAGCCGGACGACCTCAAGGCCCAGGTCTGGGAGAACCTGGAACACCTCGGCCTGGACGTGCTCGACGTGGTCAACCTGCGGGTAGGCGTCGCGGAGGGCACCAGCGGCGAGCCGCTCGGTGCGCAGTTCGCCGCCCTGGCGGAGCTGCGGCAGGAGGGCCTGATCCGGCACCTCGGGCTCAGCAACGTCACGCTCGGCCAGCTCACCGAGGCCCAGGCGATCGCGCCGGTGGTCACCGTGCAGAACCTCTACAACCTCGCCAACCGGCAGGACGACGCCCTGGTCGACCGGTGCGCGGAGGAGAACATCGCGTTCGCGGCGTTCTTCCCGCTCGGCGGGTTCACGCCGTTGCAGTCCGACACGCTCGACGGCGTGGCCGCCCGACTGGGTGCCTCACCGCAGCAGGTCGCCCTCGCCTGGCTGCTCCAGCGCTCCCCCACCACCGTGCTGATCCCCGGCACCTCCAGCGTGGCGCACCTGCGGGAGAACATGGCGGCGGCCGAGCTGAAACTGCCGACCGACGCCATCGAGGAGCTGGACACCATCGGCGGCTGACGCCGGAACGCGGACCGCGCACGGTGGTCCGCGTCACCCGCACGCTTCGCTCAGGACCGCCACCCGGTCCAGATGGGTGAGGAACCGCCGCACCGCCGGTGGTCGGCTCCGCCCAGCGACGGTCGCGGCGAAGATCCGCCGGACGGAGGCGTCGTCGGGGTGCAGGCGGAGCAGGGTCAGGTCGGATGGAGCGGCACGTACGGCCAGGGCCGGCACCAGCGCGACGCCCAGACCGGCCGCGACACAGCCCAGCTTGCCGGTCCACTCGGCCGCGACGATGTCGATCCGCGGCCGAAAACCCGCCGGTAGGGTCGCCCGCAGCAGGGTCTCCTCAGCGGTCGCCGAGCCGGCGATGAACGACTCGTCGGCCAGGTCGCGCAGGCGGATGGTCCGCCGGCGGGCGAGCCGATGCGTCCGGGGAACAGCCACCAGAAGCGTCTCGTCGACGAGGTGGTGCAGGTCGAACTGGTCGCCGTCGAGCGGCTGGTCCGACGCGGCGCTCACCACGGCGACGTCGGCGTCGCCGTCGACCAGACGCTCCAGCAGCCCGGGTGTGAGCCCTTCGACCAGCGACAGGGCCACCTCGGGATGCTCGGACTTGAAATTGGCCAGAGCACGTGGCACAAGCGCGGCGACCGCCGTGGGGAACGCGCCGACCCGCAACCGGCCGGCGGACAGGTCGCGCAGCGCCGCCAGGTCCCGCCGGGCGGTGTCCAGCCGGTCGAGCACCGCCTCGGCGTGGCCGAGCAGACAACGGCCCTGCTCGGTCAGGGCGACACCGCGCGGCAACCGGTCCAGCAACGGCGCCCCGGTCTCGGCTTCCAGCGCGGCGATCTGTCGGGACACCGCCGACTGGGTGTAGCGCAGGCTGCGGGCCGCAGCCGTGATGGAGCCGTGCTCGGCGACGGCACGGAAGACCTGGAGCGTGCTCAGCTGCATCGTGCCATGTTCCCGCAGCATGGCAGCGATGCATAACAGTCGCTGGTGGCATGACTCCCCGCGCCCTAGCGTTGGCGACATGTTCGAGATCGCCCTGTTGGGCACAGGCACGATGGGCACCGCGATCGGCCGTCGGCTGCTGGCCACCGGGCATCGGCTCACCGTCTGGAACCGCACGTCCGCCCGCACGGCGCCGCTCGCCGACGCCGGGGCGCGAGCCGCCGGCAGCCCAGCCGAGGCGGTCCGGGACGCCGACGTGGTGATCACCATGCTCACCGATGCGGTCGCCGTCCGGCACACGTTGGTCGACTCCGGTGCGGCACTGGCGCTGCGACCGGGCACCCCCGTGATCGACATGTCCACCATCGGCCCCCGGGCCGTGGCCGAACTGGCCACCCTGTTGCCGGCCGGAGTACCGCTGGTTGACGCTCCGGTCGCCGGCAGTGCCGGGGCCGCGGAGACGGGCCAGCTCGTGGTGTTGGCAGGCGGGGAAGAGGCGGTCGTCGAGCGGATCGCCTCGTTGCTGGCGACGTTGGGCACCGTCCGTCGCTGCGGCGGCTCCGGCCGGGGCGCCGCGTTGAAGCTGGTGCTCAACACCGCGCTGATCACGGCTGTCACCGCGGTCGCGGACGCGCTCACCGTCGCGGACGCAGTCGGCGTCGACCGACGTACCGCGATCGATGCACTTGGCACCGGGCCGCTCGGCGGCGCGGTCACCCGGGCGACCGCCACGGACGCCGCGTTCGCCGCCGCCCTGGCCGCCAAGGACGCCCGACTCGCTCTCGACGTGCTCGGCGACGCGCCGGCACCCCTGCTGCGCGCCGCCGCGTCGGCGTTGGCGACCGCGCGCCATCCGCAGCACGACATCGCCCGTCTCACTGACGCCGCCGGATCCGAGGAGAAGTAGTGAACCTGACCCTGGACAACCCGACGACCGTCGCCGCGCCGTTCGGCGACCGGTTCGCGCACGTCGCCCGCCTCGACCTGCCAGGGGGCGCGCTGCTGATGCTCTCCGGTCAGGTCGGAGTGGACGACGCCGGAGCGGTGGTCGCACCCGGCGACGTGCGGACGCAGTCCGAACGGATCTTCGAGTTGATCGGCGCGCTGCTCGCGGCGCACGGCGCCACCTTCGCCGACGTGCTGCACGTCCGGACGTTCATGACCGACCTCGGTGACCTGGCCGGCTATGCGGACGTCCGTAACCGCTACTTCGGGCAGACCAGGCCCGCCAGCACCACCGTCGAGGTGAGCCGGCTCTTTCTCGACGGAGCGGTGCTGGAGGTCGAGGTCACCGCGGCCGTGACCACGGGTTGACCGCCATCGGCTGATCTTCGTGGCGATCGGCGCAGTCGGCGCGCTGGCCTCAGTGCTGGTGCGGGCGGTTGCGGATCAGGGTGAGCGCCAGCACTGCGGTGACGAGGAAAACGACGCCGTTGACCCGCAACCCGGCCTGGACACCGGAGGTCAGTGCCTCCGCGATCGCCGCCCGGACCGGGTCGGGCAGCGGTTGGGCGCCGTTGGCGCCGGAGGCCACCGCAGCCTGCACGGCGGTACGGGTCGGTTCGCCGATCTGGTGCGCGGCGAGCCGGTCCGGCAGGTCGGCCACCATCGTGGTGGTGAGGAGCGTGCCGAGCACTGACGAGCCGAGCACCGAGCCGACCTGGCGGGCGGCGTTGACCGCGCCGGAGGCCATACCGGCCTGGGCGGGCGCGACGCTCGCCAACGCCGCCGCCGTCGCCGGGGCCACCACCAGACCGGCGGCCGCACCGAACAACGCGAACAGCGCCCAGCGGTCACCGAACGACGTGGTCGGCCCCTGGTTCGCCAGCGCGAAGCTGGCCACCGCACCGAGGACCAGGCCGAGGGTCAACGGCGCCTTGAATCCGGTACGACGAATCGCGCGCCCGGCATTGAAGGCGACCAGCACGTACGCGCCGAAGAGCACCAGCATCCGCCAGCCGGTGTCCAGCGGGCTGAGCGCCTGGGCACGTTCGTGGAAGAGGACCAGCAGGATCGCCACGCCGGTGAAACCGAACAGCGACACCGCGCCGACGACCATGACAGCGCTGAACGACGCGGACCGGAACAGCCGCACGTCGAGCATTGGCGCGCTGGCCCGCAGCTCAACCAGGACGAACATGACAAGTGCGACAACCGCGACGACCCAGGCCGTCGACACCACCGGGCTGGTGTAGCCGGTCTTGCCGCCCTGGATCAGCGCGTAGACGGCGGCCGCGATGGCGACGGTGCCCAGCAGCAGGCCGGGCACGTCGAGTCGGGCGGCGCTCGGCCGAGACTCGGCCACCCCGACGACGGCGACGACGAGGGTGACCAGCCCCAGCGCGATCGTCGACAGGTAGACGCTGTGCCACTGGTGGTGCCGCAGCAGGAAGCCGGCGATGAGTGGGCCGATCGCGAGGCCGATGCCGGACGCCGCCGACCACGCGGTGATGACCTCGGTCCGGCGGTGCGGATCGGTGAAGGTCGCGCCGAGGATCGCCAGACTGTTCGGCAGGATCAGGGCCCCGCCGAGGCCGGCGACCAACTGCCCGACGATCACCCACGCGACGGTCGGAGCGCCAGCCACGACGGCTGCGCCGATGATCATCGCGACGACCCCGGCACCGAACATGCGCTTACGCCCGTAGCGACTGCCCAGGGTGGCCGCGGACAGCACGACGCTCGCCACCATCAGGGTGTAGGCGCTGGGGATCCAGACCAGAGTGGTGGGGTCGACCCGCAGGTCCTGCTGGATCGTGGTCAACGCGGAGACCGTCGCGGTGATCTGCAGGAACGTGATCATCGCGCCCAGGCACATGGCGATCAGGGTCACCGAGCGGGAGCCGCGCAAGGATGAGCGGGCGGGGACGGCCAGAGCTGGTGGGGTCTTTCCGGGTGGGGTTGCTCCGGTCGGGGCCGTGGCGCTAGTAGTCACTGAAGATCCTTCAGGCTGATGGTCTGACTTGCGTATGCGGAAGTCAGCTCGACCCAGTGAAGCACCTGGCTAGCCTCCATGCAAGTCAGGTACGCTGGGAGGCATGGAGGACCTACGAGGCGATCGCGATTCCTGGACGAGCGAGAACTGCTCGGTGGCCCGGGCGATGGACATCGTGGGCAGCAGGTCAACGGTCCTGATCCTGCGCGAGGCCCTGCTCGGCACGCGCCGCTTCGACGACTTCGTCCGCCGGGTCGGCGTCGGCGAGCCCGCCATGGCGGCCCGCCTCAAGGAGATGGTCACCGCCGAACTGCTCGAACGAATCCCCTACCGGGAGCCCGGGCAGCGCACCCGCCACGAGTACCAACTCACCCGCAAAGGCCGCGAACTCCTGCCCGTCATCACCGCACTACGCAACTGGGGCGACACCTGGGCCGCCACCGACACCGGCCCGTCCGTCGTCGCCACCCACCACGACTGCGGCGAGCCGATCCGCGCGGTGCTCCGCTGCGCCGCCGGCCACGAGATCGCGGACGGCGACATCGACATCATCGCCGGCCCGGGCCTCGTCCGGCGCGGCTGAGACCCCTCTGGCCACGGCCGGACCAGCACCCCTGCCGCCACTTAGGTCGCGCGGCAAGACAGCCCTTCCTCAGCGCACCTTCGCTGTGCCCGCCGCCGGGCCTCACGACGCACCTGCGGCGTTGTCTCGCATGCCATGTCGCGGGCCCTGCGGTCTCGTACGCCCCATCGCCCCCAGGTACGGCGTCTGGCGGCATCCGGCACGCCGTCTCGCGCCCCTCATGCACGCCGTCTCGCGCCCCTCATGCACGCTGCCTCGAGGAAACGTTTGCCGAAGGGCCGCCCGAAGTCGCAGCGGAAGGTCCGTACGGTGACGGCACCGCCCGCACCCAAGGGGCCTCCTCCACCGCAGTCTGGCTCCGCGAACGACTACGGCTGACCGTTCCCGCCGCCCGCCGCCTCGTCGACCTCGCCACCGCCTTGGACAACGGCAACCCCGGCATCCGACAAGCGCTGGCTGATGGCGCCATCAGCCTGGACCAGGCCCGGGTCATCGCCGACACGGTCGACACCGTGAACACGTCGACCGACGCCGAGACCGCCGACAAAGCGGTCGGTTTACTCGTCGGTTGGGCCAGCCAGTTCGACCCCAGCCACCTGCGCAAACTCGGCACCCGCATCCTCGACCACGTCGCCCCCGACATCGCCGACGCCGCCACCCAAGCCGCCCTCGACGCCGAAGCACGCCGCGCCGCCCGCGACCGGCACCTCACGTTGTCCGAGCAGACCGACGGTCGACTGCGGCTCACCGGCACCCTCGACACCGAAACCGCCGGCCTCCTCCGCGCCGTCATCGACCCACTGACCGCACCCTGCGGCCCCGACGATCAACGCTCTGCCGGGCAACGCCGCCACGACGCCCTCGCCGAGGTGTGCCGACTCGCTCTCCGAACCGGCGACCTGCCCGGCAGCGGCGGCGATTCCGCCCAGATCGTCGTCACCACCAGCTATGAAGGGCTGACCCGGCAGCTGAGCAGTGGCACCCTCGACACCGGCCTCAGCCTCACACCCGAGACCGTGCGCCGACTCGCCTGCGACGCGACCCTGCTGCCCGCCGTCCTCGGCGGCACCGGCCAGGCTCTTGACGTCGGGCGACAACGCCGCCTCATCTCCGGGCCGCTGCGCCGCGCCCTCGTGCTCCGCGACCGCGGCTGCGCGTTCCCCGGCTGCGACCGCCCACCCCGCTGGTGCCACGCCCACCACATCCACCACTGGGCCGACGGAGGCCCAACCAGCCTGGCCAACGCCGTACTGCTCTGCGGCCACCACCACCGACACCTGCACCACAGCGACTGGACCGTCCAACTCGGCCGCGACGCCCACCCCGAATTCGTGCCACCCGCCTGGCTCGACCCCGAACAACTCCCCCGCCGCAACCACTACCACCCACGAACGTAAGAGCAGCCAGCCGACGCCAACCAGCTCCTCAAGCCGGACAACCACATCCTCGCGCGTGGTCCCGGGCGGCCCACGTCTGCCGGGGGCGCACCACTGCCCGCTTCAGGGTGTCGCCAGCCGCCAGGCGCGGACCAGTGCTGGCACGTCGGGGTACCGGGCGGCCGGCGCCTGCCTCGTTGCTCGTTCCACGACCCGGCGCTGCTCGTTGGTGCCCCGCCAGGCCTCTGGTGACTTCCGCCGACAATCCTGAGGACCGCGCCAGCCCTTCGGCGCATCGAGCAGGTGGTGCAGGGTACGGCCGAGGGCGTGCACGGTGGTCCGTTCGTCGATGACCGAGCCGCGGGCAAGCTCCTCCGGCGCCATGTAGCGACGTGAACCTGGCAGCCGATCCGCCGCAAGCACGAACGGGCCGGGCCGGTACTCGTCGAGGTCAATCAGCCGCATTCGGCTGGCGGCGAAGTCGTACAGGAAGCAGCCGTCGTAGAGGTCGACCGCGACCAGGCCGGCGGCGCTGACGGCGAGGTGGGCGTCGAGGATCGCGTCGAGCGCCACCTCGACCTGTGGGACCGGCAGGTGTTGGAATCGGGTCAGCCCGCTGCGGTCCGTGCCGTGCACGGTGGCGTGGTTCAGGACGCTGCCGTCGTACCAGGGGTAGACGAGCGTCGGACCCGCCGCGCCAGGGATCGTCCGGATGGGACGGACGATGGCCGGGTGGCGGACGGCGGCGTGCACCGCGACAGCCCGGTCGAGGGATGTTCGGCCCTCGACCGTGGTGGCCGTCTTGACGAGCCAACGGCGGCCCGCCTCCTCGACCCCGTAGGACAGGCAGCCGGAGTCCTGGGCGTCGAAGACCACGAAGGCCGACTCGACCGGCGGCACGGGCAATCGACCAAATGGCACGGATCCCCCAGGTCGGCGCTCTCAAATGACGCGCAAAGTACCCGTTGTGTTACGAGCTTGTTTCCAAGATGACAGCCAGGTTACGGGTGCTTCTCGATGATCGGTACCGATCCTAGGTTTCGGCCACCGTCATCAGTCGTGGCGGCCGGCACCGAACGTGGAGGCAACGACGTGCCACAACCGAACACACATCGGACCGGACGGGCCAGGTACGGGGTCAGCATGCTGGCCGCCGTGGCGCTGACCGCGGCCGGCCTGACCAGCCTGCCCGCCAGCGCCACCGCCGCGCCGGCCGGCAGTGGGCCAACCGCCCGCTACCTCGTCCAGCTCGCCGAGGAACCGCTGGCCACCTACACCGGCGGGGTTCCCGGGATCGCGGCGACCAAGCCGGCCGACGGGGCCAAGCTGAACCGCACGTCCGGGAACGCCAACGCGTACCGGGATCACCTGCGCAAGCAGCGCAAGTCGGTGCTGGACCACGTCGGTGTGCCAGCCGACCGCACCCGCGTCACCATGGAGACCGCGTTCAACGGCTTCGCCGCCGACCTGACCGGGCCGCAGGCCGCCCGGCTGCGCGCCACCAACGGTGTCCGAGCGGTGTACGAGAGCCAGAAGGTGCATGCCGCCACCTCACACACCCCCGACTACCTGGGCCTGACCGGCAAGGGCGGGGTGTGGAAGAAGGAGTTCGGTGGAGACTCCCACGCCGGTGAGGGCGTCATCATCGGGGTCATCGACAGCGGTTACTGGCCGGAGAGCGCGAGCTTCGCGCCGCTGCCCAGCCCGCGCCCCGACCAGGCCGTCATCGACGCCAAGTGGAAGGGCACCTGCGACGTCGGCGTCGAAGCGCCGGTCACCTGCAACAACAAGGTGATCGGGGCGCGCTGGTACAACGACAGCGGCATCGCCGACGCGTTCCCGGACGACTACTCCTCGCCGCGCGACCGCAACGGCCACGGCACCCACACCGCCAGCACCGCGGCCGGCATCCACGGCGTGCGGGCCACGTCGGGCACCCAGGACCTGGGCATGATCTCCGGCATGGCGCCGGCCGCGCGGTTGGCGATCTACAAGGCTCTGTACGACAACGGGGCGGGCGGCGCGACCGGCACCGACATCGACATCGTCCACGCCATCGACGACGCGGTCGCGGACGGCGTCGATGTGATCAACTACTCGATCGGTGACGACACCGAGCGGTTCGGGGCGGTCGACGCGACGTTCTTCAACGCGGCCGCCGCCGGGGTGTTCGTCGCCGCCGCCGCCGGCAACTCCGGCCCGTTCGCCAACACCGTCGACAACTCGACGCCCTGGTTGACCACTGTGGCCGCGAGCACGACCGACCGGCAGAACACCCGGAAGCTCACCCTCGGCAACGGCACCACCATCGCCGGTGTGGGCATGGGCGAGACCGGTGTCGGGCCCGCCCGGCTGGTCTTCGCGAAGGACAGCGCGATCGACCCGGACGGCGCCTACGGTGCCGGCCTCTGCGCCGACGACACGTTGGATCCGGCCAAGGTCAAGGGCGCGATCGTGCTCTGCCTGCGCGGCGAGATCCCGCGTACCGACAAGAGCATCGAGGTGGCACGGGCCGGCGGCGTCGGCATGGTGCTGTACAACGACGAGCTGAACTCCCTGAACGCCGACGTGCAGGCCGTGCCGACCGTGCACATCAACGAGGTCGACCTGGCCACGGTCACCGCGTACGTCGCCAAGGGCAACGCCACGGCCACCATCTCGCCGAGCAAGCTGGAGACGGTCGAGGCGCCAGCGGTCGCCGCGTTCTCCTCGGCGGGCCCGTCGAACCTGAACGCCGGTGAGCTGCTCAAGCCGGACATCAGCGCGCCCGGTCAGGACATCGTCGCCGCGTTCTCCCCGTCCATCGGCGGCAACGACTTCGCACTGGAGTCGGGCACCTCGATGGCGGCGCCGCACATCGCCGGCATCGCCGCCCTGCTGCTGGCCAAGCACCCCGGCTGGTCGCCGGCGGCGGTCCGCTCGGCGCTGATGACCAGCGCGGTGGACAAGACCGACAAGGGCAACCCGATCAAGATCGGCACGTACGACGCAACTCCGCTGAACTACGGCGCCGGCCAGGTCGAGCCGGGCAGCGCCTTCGACCCGGGCCTGGTCTACGACTCCAACCAGCAGGACTGGATCCAGTACCTGTGCGGGGTTTCCGCCGACCGTGGCGGCGACTACGGGCTCGGTGACCTGGACGGCTGCGACACGATCGGCGCGATCGACACGGCCCAGCTCAACTACCCGTCCATCTCGCTGGGCCGGATGGTGGGCAAGCAGAGGGTCACCCGTACGGTCACCAACGTCAGCGACAAGACCAGCACCTACTCCTCATCGGTGCAGGCCCCGCCGGGCTACAAGGTCACCGTCACCCCGAAGAAGCTGCAGATCCGTCCGGGCAGGAGCGCCCGCTTCACCGTTGAGGTCACCAACACCGGTGGTGCGTTCGACACCTGGGCCGACGGCTCGCTGACCTGGCGCGACCAGTTCAAGCACGCGGTACGCAGTCCGCTGGTCGTGCGCAACTCCGGGTTGGTCGCCCCCGACGCCATCACCGGCAAGGGCACCTTCGGCAGCGTCCGGATCGCCGCCGAGGTCGGCTACCAGGGTCAGCTGATCTCCCAGCTCTCCGGCCTCACCTCGGGCACCAGCAACGTGGTCACCCTCACAGGCGACGGGCCGAGCTGGGACTGGAGCACGTCGAACAACCTGCCGGTGCCGCTGCCCGCGTCGATCAGCCGGACCACCCTGCACGTGCCGGCCGGGACTCGCAGCCCACTCGTCCAGGTGACGTCGGAGCGGCCCACCTGCTCCCACATCGACTGGGACGACGAGGAGGGGGTGATGGAGTGCACCGAGTTCAGCCTCAACGTCTACGACAAGTCCGGAAAGTTCGTCACCGCAACGGCCAGCGGCCGGGACGGCGCCAAGGTGACCCTGCCGGACGGTGCCGGGGACTACATCGTGGTCGTCGAGCAGGAGTTCACCGAGAACATCAAGGACGGCGCGAACGCGTACACCGTGACCAGCTACCTGCCGGGCGCGCCGGGTACCTCCACCGGCCGGTTCACCATCGACCCGAAGCAGCGCAGCGTGCGGCCGGGCGCGACGGCGAACCTGACCCTGCGCTGGTTCGGTCTCGCCCCGGGCCAGCGCTACCTCGGGGTGCTGGAGTTCCGCAACGGTGACGGCTCGCTGAAGACCGTGCCGGTCACCATCCAGTCCTAACTGCACCCCCCACCCGGCGGATCGGCGTGTGACCCAGGTCACCGCCGGTCCGCCGGCCCGCCGTCGCGCCGGGCAGAGGTGATCTGCTCGGCCCACGGTGATCGACGGCGGCGAGGACAAGACACGGGGCGGCGGGAGCCCAACTCCCGTCCGCCCCGAACGTCTGCGCGGGCCCGTCGAGTTCGTCGGCCGGGCGGCGGAGCTGGCCCAGTTACGCCGGCTCGTCGCAACTCCGCCCTGCCTCATCCTGCTGGAGGGTGAGCCCGGGATCGGCAAGAGCCGACTCGTCGCCGAACTGCTCGCCGAACTCCCCGGGCGGCACCTCATCGGCGAGTGCGACGACGTGCCCGAGCCCTTCCCGCTCGGCGTGCTGCTGGACGCGATCCGGGGCGGCGCCGACCAACTCGGTCCGCTCAACCCGGTGGCCGGTGCCCTCGCGCCACTGCTGCCCGAACTGGCCGACGTACTGCCGGACGCGCCGCCCCCGTTGGCCGACCCGGCGGCCGAGCGACATCGCCTGCTCCGCGCCGTCGCGGCGGTGCTCGCCGCGCTGAGCCCGGCCACGCTGCTGCTGGAGGATCTGCACTGGGCTGACCCGGCGACCTGCGAACTCCTCGCCTACCTGAGCACCCACCCGGTGGAGGGGCTGGCCGTGGTGCTGACCGCGCGTACGGCGACGCCGGGGAGCAGTACGCCGATCCACGACGCCCTGGCGCGGACTCCCCCGTGGAGCGTCACACGCGTTGCGCTCAGCCCGCTGGACGCCGACGACGTACGACGGCTGGCGGCCCGCACCCTGCGCCTCGATGATCCTCCGCAGCAACTGACCGCCACTCTGCTCGACCGCACCGCCGGCATCCCGTTCGTGGTCGAGGAGGTGCTGCGGACGCTCGCCGAGCGGGGCGGCGACCCGTTGGCCGACGACAGTGTCCCGTTCGTCCTGCGTGATGTGCTGCTCTGGCGGCTGCGCCCGCTCGACGAGGCCACCCGGGAGGTGCTCGGCGCGGCGGCCGTACTGGGGATGACACCTGATCAGCGCATCCTCGCCTCTGTGCTCAGCCTCGACCGGGTGACGATCGGCGCGGCGTTGACCGCCGCACACCGGGCGGGCCTGCTGCACGACGCCGGGGACGGCCTGCGGTTCCGGCACGACCTGGCCCGCCAGGTGGTGTACGACCTGGTGCCCCGGGAGAACCGGGAGTGGCTGCACCTGCGGGTGGCACGGGTCTTGGAACAGGAACTGCCGAGGCCGGTGGCCCAACTGGCGCACCACTACCGTCGGGCCGGCAGCGGGGCCGACTTCGTCCGCAACGCCGAGGCGGCCGCCGACCTGGCCACCGAGCGCGGCGACGACGCGACCGCCGCCGGCTTCCTGCTCCAGACGATGGACATCGCCGAGCTGCCCCGGCCGGTACGGGTTCGGCTCGCCGCCAAGTTGGGCCGGTCGGCCATCGACGGACTCAGCCAGGCCGAGGCGATCCCGGTGCTGGAACGGCTGCTCGCCGACCGACGGTTGCCGCCGGGCGCCCGCGGTGAGCTGGGTCTGGTGCTCGGGCGGATGCTGCGCCAGCAGGGCGAGGCGCTGCGCGGGTACACCGAGATCGAGCGTGCCGTGCCGTACCTGCGTGCACCGCGCCGCAAGGCCCCGGCGCTCGCGGTGCTGGCGGCCCCCGACACCGTCGTCGGCCGGCACGTCGACGACCACCTGGCCCGCTGCGCGGAGGCGGAGACCGCCGCCGCGGCCAGCGGGGATCCGGCGGCGCACCTCGCGGTCCGCATCGCCCGAGCCTCGCTGCTGCTGGAGCTGGGTGACCCCGCGGCCTGGGCGATCATCTCCGAGCTGCGCGCGTCCGCCGAACTGGCCGACCGGCCCCGCGAGCACGCACGAGCCTGCCTGAACTGGGCGCAGGGCGCGCTGCACGCCGGTCACCCGGAGCAGGCCGAAGCGTTGCTGGCGGCTGGGCGGGCGCTGGTCGACGAGACCGGGTACGAGCGGCTGACGTCCCTGGTGGAGGCGACCGAACTGTCGCTGGACCGGGCCGCCGGCCGTCTGGACGGGCTCGCCGAGCGGCTCAGCCAGTTGGTCGTCAGCAGCGAACGGATGCCGGTCACCCTGCTGGACGCGCGGGTCGAACTGGCGACCGTGCTGGCCCGTACCGCCGGCACCGCAAGCGACAGGCACGACCAGGTCGAATCGGCCGAGCGGGCGCTGTGGGAGGTGGTGGCCGACGCCCGGCGGGTCGGTGCGGTCTGGCCGCTGGTGCAGGCGCTCTCGGCGCTGGCCCGGCTCACCCTGACCTGGCGTCCGGACGAGGCCGTCCGGCACGCGGCGGAGGCGCTGGCGCTGGTACGCGGGAAGGGCATCCTGGCGTGGGCCGCCGAGGCCGTGTTGGTGCTGGCCGAGGCGGCAGCCGCAGCCGGTGATCCGGGTCGGGCCGCGGGACCGGTGGCCGAGTTGGAGGCCGGGATCGCGGGCCGGGACGCACCGCTGGCCCAGGCCGCCCTTCGCCGATGCCGGGAACTCGTCCCGGCCTGAGCGGCCGAGCCGGCCTCAGTCGGTAGTGCGGGGGTGGCGGGCCGTCAGGTCGACGGCCCGCCACCGTGGATCAGAGGGTGACCTGGTGCACCCGGTCGTCAACGCCGCGTACCGCCAGCCAGGCGCTGCCGTTGGCACCGGCGGCGGCCCCGGGCGCACCCCGGAACGCGTCGGTCGCGAACTCACCGCGCCGGAACCAGCCACCCCAGGCACCGTCGGCCAGGTTGCGCTGCCAGAGCCGGTTGTCGGCGGCCAGCGCGAACAGGTAGACCCGGCCGGAGGTGGCGAGCAGGGTCGGGCTGCCGCTGGTGGTGCCGCCCAGGTTCGTCCAGGCCGACCAGGTGGTGCCGGTCCGGCTGCTCCACCACACCTCGTCGGTGCGGCTGCGGACCGCCACGTGCAGCACGCCGGCATCGTCGACGACCGCGCTCGGCCGACCGTAGAACGGCCGGTTCTCGGGAGCCCCGACGCCGGTCCAGCCGGCGTTCGGCGTACGCGACCAGAGCTTGCCGTCGGCACCGCGGGCGACGAGGGTCCACTGCGTCGGGTTGGTCCAGGCCACCGTGGGCGCGTCGGTCAGCGTGCCACCGAGGCTGCGCCACGGTCCCCAGTTGCCGGCGACGTAACTGCGCTGCCAGGCCGCGTTGTCGGTGCCGCGGACGAACACGTCGAGCCGCCCGTCGGCGGAGCCGTACGCCGCCGGCTGGCCGAGGATCCGGCCGCCGACCGGGCCGCCGAGCGAGGTCCAGTGCGTGCCCCACGTCGTACCGGTGCGGGTGTTGACCGCCAGCCCACCGGAAGCATCGCGGACGAAGGCGGTGGCGTGGGTGTCGTCCACCCGGACCAGCGCCGGGCTGGCGCTGGCGGTGCCACCGAGGTCAGCGCCGGCGACCTGGTCGGTGCCGGTCAGACCGAGCATGGCCACCCCGTGCGCCGGCACCTCGACGGTGTACGAGCCGGTGAACGGCTGTACGCCCGGGCTGCCCGGTTGAGCGTCCACTGTGGAGCGGGACCACAGGTCACGAACCTTGACCGACCCGCCGAGGGCGACGTCGGCGAAGTTCACTGTGATCTGCTGGGCGGTGTCGTGCCGGTTGAGCAGTGCGACCGCCCGCTTTCCGGAGCCGGTGAGCACCTTGCTCCAGACCTGCGCGTCGGTGCCGGTGTCGGCGACCTTGACGCCCTGCCGGACCAGCGGGTCCTGGTCCACCGCGATGATCTCCGGGTTGGTCAGCGCCGAGATCATCTCCTTCGGCAGGCCACGCGGGTCGGAGCCGATCACCAGCGGCGCGGCCATGATGGCCCACATGCCGAGCTGCGTCTTGGACTCGTCCAGGCTCAACTCGTACCCGCCGTCGGGCAGCGGGCGCATCGGCAGCAGGTAGTCCGGGTCGTTGTAGTGCCCCGGCCCGGTGGCCGCCGGGTGGTACGCGTTGACGTCCATGTTGCGCAGCACCCACGGGTACGCCCACTGCGGGGACGGGTCGGTGAGCCCTACATCCGTGTAGGTCCGCCAGGAGTCGGCGACGGTGGGCGCGTACGTGTAGCTCCAGGTGGAGAGCTGCTCCGGGGTGTACGGGCCGCCGCCCCAGTCCGAGCTGACCGGGTTGCAGATGTTGAGCAGCATCGGTCGGGGCGACTGGCGTACCGCCTCGGCCAACTCCCGGAAGGTGGTCTCCGGGTCGAGGCCGGCGGCCCGGCCGCACAGCCAGTCGGCCTTCAGCGCGTCGAAGCCCCAGCCGGCGAACTGGGCGATGTCCGCCCGGTAGTGGCCGTTGCTGCCGAGCCCACACTGCCCCGGCAGGTACGGGCCGGCGTCGGTGTAGATGCCGGCCTTCATCCCCTTGCTGTGGATGTACGCGGCCAGCGCGGCCATTCCGCCGGGGAAGCGGGCCGGGTCGGCGACGAGCTGACCGGCCTCGTTGCGCGGGGTGGGTGCGGCCCAGTTGCCGTCGATCCAGACGTAGGTGTAGCCGGCGTCCCGAAGGCCACTGTGGACCATGTAGTCGGTGACCGACCGTACTTCGGCCTCGGTGGGGTCGCCACCGAGGCCGAAGTAGGTGTTCCAGCCCTGGTAGGGCGTCGGGGCGAGCCCGCTGTTGAAGAAGGTCGGCGCTCCCTGGTCCTCGGCACCGGTGGCCGCCGGGGCATGACCGGGGCGGCCCGGCCCGTGGCCGGCCTGTGGTGGGTCGGCGTGGGGTGGGCCGGCCATCGCCGGCATCGGGCCGGCCAGGCCCAGGCCGAGCACGGCCAGGGCAGCGGTCAGCGGTCGGTTCAGGCGCATGGAGGTACTCCTGTCCCTCGGGGGTGGGGGTGGTGGTGCTCCGATCTCAGCCGCGGGTCAGCACGATGAGGTCGGCGTCGTGGGTCGCGCTCCACTGCACGGGCAGGCCGACGGTGACGAGGTGGCTGCCGGAGTAGTGCCGATCGCCGTGCGAGTAACGGCCAGTCGGGTCGAGGCCGCGCAGGGGCAACCGGACCGGACGGGACGGAAGCAGCCCGGCGCCGTCGAGCCGGCCGGTGTGCCAGGCCAGGACGACCACCTGGTTCTCGTCCGGCGCGGTGTACTGCACCGCACAGCGGGCCTGGTCGGGGCCACCGATCAGGTGCACCTCGCCGTGCGTGACGACGTCCCGGATCTCCTTGTAGCGGGCGATCCAGCCGGCCGCCTCGGCCCGCTCGGCGGCGGTCCACGCCCGGATGTCCGCACCGATGCCGAGCACACCGGCCATCGCCAGGACGAATCGGAACGCCAGCGACCGGGGGCGGGGGTCGAACAAGCCGGGCGCGTCGGTGACCCAGGAGCTGAGCAGGTGTGGGGCGTTGGCGTGCAGGAAGCCGTACTGGATGGCCAGCCGGTCCAGCGGGCCGGTGTTGTCGCTGGGCCAGAAGACGTCGGCCCGGGCGGCCATCGCCAGGTCGGTCCGCGCGCCCCCGCCGGCGCACGCCTCGATCAGCACACCGGGATGGTCCCGGCGCAACCGCTCGTAGATCCGGTGCAGGTTGGCGACGTGCGCGCCGTCCAGGTCGAGCGGGCCCACCCCGCCGGACCGACCCGGTTCGGTACGCGGCCGGTTGAAGTCCCACTTCAGGTAGTCGATGTCGTACCGGCGCAGCAGGCCGTCGACGGTGGAGTGGACGAACTCGGCGACCTCCGGCCGGCCCAGGTCGAGCAGGTACTGGTTGCGGACCGGGGTGAGTGGTCGGCCGTCGACGGAGTAGACCCAGTCCGGGTGCTCGGCGTACAGGGACGACTTCGGGTTGACGCATTCCGGCTCGACCCAGAGCCCGAAGTTCAGCCCGAGGGCGCGGACGTCGGCGATGAAGGTGTCGAACCCGGCCGGGAACTTCGCCGGGTCTGGCGTCCAGTCGCCCAGCCCGGCGGTGTCGTCGTCGCGGCCCACGAACCAGCCGTCGTCCACGACGAACGTCTCCACGCCCAGCTCGGCGGCGATCCGGGCGAGCGCGAGCTGACTCTGCGCCTCGACGGCGAAGTAGGTCGCCTCCCAGGAGTTGTAGAGCACCGGGCGAGGGCTGAGCCGGTCGGCGGCCAGCAACCGCTGGTGGGTGTGCCAGACCCGGGCCAGCCCGTCCAGGCCGTCCGGGCTGTACGCGCCGGTGGCCGCCGGCAGGGCCAACCGCTCGCCCGCGGCCAGTTCCAGCGGGCCGTCGACCAGCTGACGGCCGACCCGGACCCGGGTCAGGCCGCCGGTGTCCCGCTCTGCGCTGATCTCCCACGAGCCGGTCCACGCCAGCGCGATCCCCCAGGCCGGGCCGGCCGGCTCGGCGGTGTCGCGCACGGCCAGCCAGGGCACGTGCAGATGCCCGGGTACGCCCTGGGAACTGCCGATGCCGAACGCGCCGTGGCCCAGCTCGACGTGGGACAGCTGGAACTCCTGCTCCCACTGGCCCCACTGGTGGCTGAGCAGCGCGCCGTGCGGCGTCGGTACGCAGAACCCGCCCGATCCGGCCCGGACGACCCGCAGCGCGTCGGTGCCGTCGTTGGCCAGCTCGACCCACCGCTGCACCACGTCGGTGCCGGCGGGCACCCGGTAGTGCACTGTGGCGCGCAGCCCGGTGACCGGGTCGGCGAAGTCGACGGCCAACTGCCGCTGGTCGGCGTCGATACGCGCGTCGGTGTGCACGAAGCCCACCCGGCGCTGCCCGTTCGAAGTCTCGATCACCAGGTCCGCGCCGGTGAACGGGCGGTCGGCGTCGGTGGCGTACTCGATGGGGGCCGCGTCGCCGGCGGTGAGGAACGGGACCGGACCGTCGTAGGCGACCGGCGAGGGCCCGTCGGAGACGCCGTGCGGCCCCCACGCGACAAGTTCCAGCCAGCGACCGTGCGCGGGCACCGCCACGGTGTACTCGGTGTGCGTGCCCCGCAGCGTCCAGCGCTGCCCGGTCTCGGCGGTCACTTGACCGCTCCGAGCGCCAGGCCGGAGACGAAGTGCCGCTGGAAGCGGAGGAACACCGCGACGGTGGGCACGGCCGCGATGACCGTACCGGCGGCGATGACGTTCCAGGACGAGACGAACTGGCCCTGAAGGGCGAGCAGCGCCGGGGTGACCGGCATGTTGTCATCGGTACGCAGCACGGTGATCGCCCAGAGCAGGTCGTTGAAGATCCAGGTGAAGGAGAGCGCCCCGAGAGCGGCCAGCGCGGGTCGGGTCAGCGGCAGCATCACCCGGGTGAAGATCTGCGCCGTGCCGGCACCGTCGATGGTGGCCGCCTCCTGGATCTCGCCCGGCAGGTCCCGCATGAAGCCGTGCAGGACGAACGTGTAGAAGCCGAGCCCGAAGCCGACCTGCACCGCGATCAACGCCCAGAGCGTGTCGTACAGGCCGGTCAGCTCGCTGAACTTGGCCACCGGGATGAGCAGGATCTGCGGTGGGAGCAGGTTGCCGGCGAGCATCAGCAGCAGGATCGTGCGCCGCCCGGGGATCCGGAAGCGACTCAGCGCGAACGCGGCCATCGCGGCCAACCCCAGGCTCAGCGCCACCGACGGGACGGTGACCAGCATGCTGTTGATCAGCGCCCGCAGCTCGCCGCCGTCGGTCCACGCCTGCCGGTAGGTGTCCAGTGTGAACGACTGGGGCAGGCTGCCCACGCCGTGCGCGGCGATGTCGTCGAACGACCGGGTGGACATCACCACCACCCAGAGCACCGGGCCCAGCCAGAGGAGCGAGAGCAGGACCATGCCGGTGTGGAAGGCCCCGGTACGGAGCTTGTTCATGACGCTTCCTCCCGGAACGCGCGGACCAGGTAGCCGAGGATGACGGCCAGCGCGAGCACGAAGATCACTACAGCGATCGCCGAGGCGTAGCCCAGCCGCAGGCTCTGGAACGCGGTCGAGTACATGTAGGTGCTGAGCAGCTCCGACGAGTGGTACGGCCCGCCCTTGGTCAGCGACCAGACGATGTCGAACGAGCGCAGCGAGTCGATCACGATGACCGACAGCACCACGGCGTTGACCCCCTTGAGCTGGGGAATCGTGACGTGTCGTAGCCGCTGCCAGGCGTTGGCGCCGTCCATCCGGGCCGCCTCGTGCAGCGCCGGGTCGATCGCCTTCAACCCGGCCAGGAACAGCACCATCACGTACCCGATCTGCCGCCACAGCGCGGGCAGGATCACCGCGTACAGGGCGGTCTGCGGGTCGGCGAGCCAGGGCCGGATCAGCTGCTCCAGGCCGACCGCCCGCAGCAGCGTGTCGGCGATGCCGTCGGGCTGGTAGAAGACCCGCCAGACCAGCGCGGTCACCACCAGCGAGAACACCACAGGGGTGAACAGCGCGGCCCGGTAGAAGCCGACGAAGCGCCGCTCCTTCTGCAGGACGAGCGCCATGCCGAAGCCACCCAGCACGGAGAGGCCGCCGAAGAGCACCAGCCAGATCACCGTGTTGACCAGCGCACCCCGGAAGGTGGCGTCGCCGGCCAGCTCGACGTAGTTGTCGGTGCCGACGAAGGTCGGCGGTGTCATCCCGTCCCAGCGGGTGAGGGAGAACCAGAAGCCCTGGATCGCCGGCCAGAAGACCCAGACGCTCTCGACCGCGAACGGCACGAGGACGAACGCCACCAGCAGCGGCGACAGTCGAGCCGACCGTCGCCGCCGCCGGGTGGGGGTGACCGAAGTCGTGGAGATCGTTGCTGTCACGTCAGCCCTTGAAGACCTTCTCGGCGCCGGCCTGCCACTCCCGCAGGATCGCGTCGATCTGGTCCGGCTTGTCGATGAACTTGGTCAGCGCGGTGTCCGCGGTCGGCTGAAGCGCGTCACTGGAGTCGCGGTTGAAGAACTGGGTCAGCTCCTTGGCCTCGTTCAGCATCGCCTTGCCCTTGACCACCAGCGGCGAGTCCGACGCCTTGGCCCTGGGGTTGGCCGGCAGCACGATGCCGGAGCTGGCCTTGACGTACGCCTCCTGGGCCTCGACCCCGGCCAGGTAGCTGAGCAGGGCCTTGGTGCCGGTCGGGTTGGCGGTCTTCGCGCTGGCGAAGAAGCCGTCGGTCGGCGCCTCCTCGGCCAGCGGCACCGCCGGGTCGATGATCGGGAACCGGAAGAAGTCCAGGTCGCCGAGCGCGTCCTTGGGCGCGGCGTCGGCGAAGAAGGTGCCGATCAGGAACATGCCGGTCTTGCCGGCCAGCAGCGCGGTGGTCGCCTCCTGGAACGGGTACGCCTTGCCCTTGGGGTCGAAATAGGGCAGGGCCTCGCGCCAGCGGGTGAAGACCGCCTTGACCTTCGGGTCGTCGAAGCGCTGCTTGCCGGCGAGCAGCTCGCGGTGGAACGGCGCGCCGTTGATCCGGATGTTCAGGTAGTCGAACCAGGCCGAGGCCACCCACGGGGTGTCGCCGAGGCCGATGCCGATCGGCGGGACGCCCTTGCTCTTCAGCGTCTCGCAGAGCGCCAGGAACTCGGTCCACGTCTTCGGCTCCTGCACGCCCCACTTGGCGAAGTTGGACTTGCGGTAGAAGAAGCCCCACCAGTAGTTGTTCATCGGCACGAAGATCTGCTTGCCGCTGGCGTCGGTGGAGAGGGTGCGCAGCGACTGGGGGTAGTCGTCCAGTGACTTCCACACCTCGGAGACGTCCAGCAGCAGGTTCTTGCTGGCGTAGTCGTTGGCGACCGAGCCCGCGTACCAGGTGTAGAGGTCCGGCGGGTTGGCCGAGGTCAGGTAGGTCGGCAGCTGGGTCCGGAAGGTCTCCGAGGCGATCGTGTTGAGGCTCGCCGTGCCCTTGCCCTGCGCGTTGAAGGTCTCGATCAGCTTCTCCATCGCCGCCTTGGCCTGCGGCGAGGAGAGGTTGGACTGGATGGTGACCGCGCCCGAGCCGTTGCTCGTGGTCGGCCCGCTGGCGGAGCTGGCGCACGCGCTGAGGAACGAGCTGGCGCCGAGCGCGCCCAGTCCGGCGAGCCCAAGGTGGCCAAGGAATCGCCGGCGACCGGGGTCGAAGTCGCTCACGGAGGTATCCCTTCCTTTACGACACTCAGCGTCACCACGCGATGTGTCGTCCATGTGAATGCTGTGACGAGAAGGTTGCATCGGCCGTCGCCGGCTGTCAAGATATCTTCGTAATTAATGATTAGACGAGTCCAAGGCGAGGGTCAGGTGGATCAGCCTATGCGTCGGCTTGAGGGCAAGAACGCGCTGGTCACCGGTGCGATGGGTGGGATCGGCGCGGCCATCGCCCGGCGACTCGCCGCCGAGGGGGCAGCGGTCGCGCTGCTCGACGTGGCCGACCCGGCCCCACTGGCCGAGGAACTGACCGCGCGGGGCGACCGCGCACTGTCCGTAGTGGGCGATGTCAGCGACGAGGCCGACTGGACGGCCGCCGTGAGCGCCGTACGGGACCGCCTCGGCCCGGTCGACATCCTGGTCAGCACCGCGTACGCCGTGCGGGTCGCCCCGGCGCACGAGACCAGCCGGCAGTCCTGGGACCACCAGCTCGGCGTCAGCCTCACCGGCTCGTTCCTCGGCGTCCGCGCCTGCCTGGACGACCTGCGGGCACGCTCGGGCGCGGTGGTGCTGATCTCCTCGGTGCACGCGCTGGTCGGGTTGCCCGGCCGGCCCGCGTACGCCGCGGCCAAGGGCGGCCTGGTCGCGCTCGGCCGCCAACTCGCCGTCGAGTACGGCCCGCAGGTGCGGGTCAACACCGTGCTGCCCGGGCCGATCCTCACCGCCGCCTGGGCAGACGTGTCCGAAGAGGACCGCCGTCGCAGCATCGCGGAGACCGTCGCGAAGCGCTTCGGCACACCGGACGAGGTGGCCGCCACGGTCGCCTTCCTCGCCTCGCCGGACGCCGCCTACGTCACCGGCGCGAGCCTCGTGGTGGACGGTGGCTGGACAGCGGTGAAAGCCTCGGCCTGAGAGATCGATACCGACCAGCGAAAAGGCCAGGAGCATTGGCACAGTACGCACGCCGCGGCGTCCACGGGCAGACCGTCGAAGCGATCGCCCGTCGCATCCTCACCGGCGAGATCGCCGCCGGCGCGACCCTGAACATCGTCGCGTTGCAGGAGGAGTTCGACGTCAGCCTCACGGCGCTCCGCGAGGCGCTGAAGGTCCTCTCGGCCAAGGGCATCGTCGACGCCCGACAGAAGCGCGGCACCTTCGTCCGACCCCGTGCGGACTGGAACCTGCTCGACGGTGACGTGATCCGCTGGCAGTTCGCCGAGGGCACCGACCAGCGGTTGCTCGACCAACTGCACGAGGTGCGCGCCATCATCGAACCGGCCGCCGCACGGCTGGCCGCCACCCGCGCCACCGAGGACGACCTGACCGCCCTCGACCAGGCGCTGGCCGAAATGGCCCAGGCCAACGGCGATCCCGCCGCCGCCATCGCCGCCGACCTCGCCTTCCACCGAGCGCTGCTCACCGCCACCCACAACGAACTGCTGGAGCGGATGGAGGTGGTGATGGAGACCGGGCTCGCCGAACGGGACCGGCTGGTGCACGGTGGCAGCCCGCACGACGACCCGGTGCCCAGCCACCGCGCGGTGGTCGACGCACTGCGCGACCGGGACGAGACGGCGGCCGAGACCGCGATGCGTCAGTTGCTGGACAAGGCCGTCCGCGACGTCGAGAAGGCACGGGGACGAAGGGGCAGTCAGTGAAGATCGAGCGGATCGAGACCTTCCTGGTCGCGCCACGGTGGTTGTTCTGCCGGGTGGAGACCGACGACGGGTTGGTCGGGTGGGGTGAGCCGGTGGTCGAGGGCCGCGCCGAGGTGGTGCGCAGCGCGGTCGAGGTGCTCTCCGAACATCTGATCGGTGCGGACCCCCTGCGCATCGAGCAGCACTGGCAGGTGCTCACCAAGGGCGGCTTCTACCGGGGCGGCCCGATCCTCTCCAGCGCGGTCGCCGGTCTCGACCAGGCGCTCTGGGACATCGCCGGGCAGGCGTACGGCGCGCCGGTGCACGCGCTGCTCGGCGGGCACGTACGCGACCGGGTGCGGATCTACTCGTGGATCGGCGGTGACGAACCCGGCGAGGTGGCCGACGCCGCCGCCGCGCAGGTCGCCGCCGGCCTCACCGGGGTCAAGATGAACGCCTGCGGGCGGCTCTCGCCGATCCCCACCCCGGCCGAAGTGGACGCGGTCATCGGCCGGGTGGCCGCCGCCCGCGAGGTGCTCGGCCCCGACCGGGACATCGCCGTGGACTTCCACGGTCGCGCCGGAATGGCCGCCGTCCGCCGGATCCTGCCCGAGCTGGCCGCCCTGCGCCCGTTCTTCGTGGAGGAGCCGGTCCTGCCCGATCAGGCTCACCACCTGCGCGACATCGTCGCCAGCACGTCGATCCCGGTGGCCACCGGCGAACGGCTCTACGGTCGGTCCGAGTTCCTCGGCCCGTTGCAGGCCGGGGTCGCCGTGGTCCAACCGGACCTGTCGCACGCCGGTGGGATCTCCGAGGTCCGCCGGATCGCCGCGCTGGCCGAGACGTACGGCGCGCTGCTCGCCCCGCACTGCCCGCTCGGCCCGATCTCCCTGGCGGCCAGCCTCCAGGTGGCCTTCGCGACGCCGAACTTCCTGATCCAGGAGCAGAGCATCGGCATCCACTACAACGCCGGCTCGGAGTTGCTGGACTACCTGGTCGACCCGGAGCCGTTCCGATTCGTGGACGGGCACATCGCCCGCCTCGACCGGCCCGGCCTGGGCATCACTGTCGACGAGGTGGCGGTCCGCAAGGCCGCCCAGACCCCACACGCCTGGCGCAACCCGGTCTGGCAGCACGCCGACGGGTCCTTCGCCGAGTGGTGACCGGCGCGCGGCCGGTGGCCCTGCGGGTGGCGTACGACGCGGCGCACGGCGGTCGGTGGACGAGTCTGCGCGGTGGCGGCCGGGAGTGGCTCTGGCGTGGCCCTGCACCCGGCCGGCACGAGGTATGCCCCGACGACGCGTTCGTCGACGCCGGTGGGCTGGAGGAGTGCCTGCCCACAGTGCGCGGCGAGCCCGACCACGGCGAGGTGTGGTCGCGGCAGTGGCGCAGCGGCGGCCCCGGCACCGCTGTCATCGAGCGGCCGACGTTCACGCTGAGCCGGCGGATCACCGACTCCGGCGGCGTGGTGGTGGCCGACTACCTGTTGGCCGCCGACCCCGGGTACCGGTTCGTCTGGGCCGCGCACGCCCTGCTCGACCTCTCCACCGCCGCGCGCCTCGACGCGCCCACCGGCACCCCGACCCGGCTGCACCCGGAAGCCGCCGCGCTCCTGCCACCGGGCAGCTGGCCCATCGGCGACCCGTGGTTGACCGGGCCGTGGCCGGCCCCGGCCGGGCTGACCCTGGACATGTTCGGGCCGGACGACGGGACCGCGCTCGGCGCGGTGCTGCTCGACTGCGCCCGGGTGCAGGTGATCGACGGCCCCGACCGGCTGACTCTGGAGCTGGAGTGCGCCGGCCAGCCCCGGAGCACCGCGCTCTGGCGCAACCTGGGCGGCTGGCCGGCGGACGGCCCCTACCGCAGCATCGGGATCGAACCGATGCTCGGCGCTGCCTTCGACCTGGCCGACGCCGGCCCCTCCGACGCGGCGGTCGTCCCGCCCACCGGAGAGGTCACCTGGCGACTCACCATCTCCGCCCACCGCAACCACTGAGGACACCGTGATGAACCTGCTCGACGAGCTGCGTACCCACCGGCTGTTGGCCATCGTGCGCGGTCCGGACCCGGCCGCCGCCCTGACCGCCGTACTCACACTGGCCGAGAGTGGCGTCGCACTGGTCGAGGTCTCGATGACCAGCGCCGACGCGCTCGGCGTCATCCGCCGCGCCCGGGCCGCCCTCGGACCCGACTTCGCCCTGGGCGCCGGCACCGTGCTCAGCGTCGAGGACGCCCGCGCGGCGGCCGACGCGGGCGCCGGTTTCCTGGTCACCCCGGCCATCGCGGCGAGCCTCGCCGAGGGCGGCCGGCTCGGGCTGCCGGTGCTCGCCGGCGCCCTCACCCCCACCGAGGTGGTGCGGGCCAACGATGGCGGGGCCACCGCGATCAAGCTCTTCCCGGCGTCGCTCGGCGGGCCCGACTACCTCGGCGCGCTGCGCGACCCGTTCCCCGGTACCGCGTTCGTACCGGTCGGTGGTGTCGACGCGGACGGTGCTCGACGCTACCTCGACCGGGGCGCGACAGCGGTCGGCGTCGGTTCCCCTCTGCTCGGTGACGCCGTCCGTGGCGGCGACACGGCGGCGCTGCGCGAGCGATCCGCCGCCTTCCTCGCGGCGGTCCGGCGATGACCGACCTGCTCACGCTCGGTGAGACGATGGCGGCGTTCCGCATCACCGGCCCACTGCGACTGGGCGGTACCGCAGGTATCTCCGTGGCCGGGTCCGAGTCGAACGTGGCGATCGGCATGGCCCGGCTCGGCCACCGGGCGGCCTGGGTCGGTGTCACCGGCGACGACGAGCCCGGCGAGCTGGTTCGCCGTACGCTGCGCGCCGAGGGTGTCGACCTGACCTGGTCCCGGGTCGACGCGACCGCCCCGACCGGGCTGATCGTCTTCGAGAACCGGGTCGCCGACATCAACCGGGTCACCTACCACCGCGCTGGCTCGGCCGGCTCCCGGCTGGGCCCGGCCGACGTGACAGGGGCCTTCGACGCGCCCGGTCCGCCACCCCGGCTGCTGCACGTCACCGGCATCACCTGCGCGCTCGGCGTCGGGCCGTACCAGGCGGTGGTGGAGGGCGTGCGGCGCGCCCGCGTCGCCGGCAGCACGATCTGCCTGGACGTCAACCACCGCAACCGGCTCTGGTCGGTCGCCGAGGCCGCCGCCGCGCTACGCCCGCTGCTGCCCTCGATCGACCTGGTGATCGCCTCCGACGACGAGTTGGCGGTGCTCACCGATGCGACCGACCCGGCCTCGGCGCTACTCTCGGCCGGCGTCACCGAGGTCGTGGTCAAGCACGGTGCCGATGGAGCGACCAGCCACAGTGCGACCGGCACCATCCACCGTCCAGCCCGGACGGTGCCGGTGGTGGACACCGTCGGCGCGGGCGACGCCTTCGTCGCCGGGCTGCTCTCCGGCTGGCTCGACGGCGTCGACGCATCGGCCCGACTGGACCGGGCCGTCACCACCGGCGCGTTCGCGGTCGCCACCCGGGGCGACTGGGAGGGCCTGCCCGACCGGGCCGAGCTGGCGCTGCTCGACCACGGCCCCGGCGGTACGGTCCGCTGACGACCCATTGGAGGAGCACCATGGAGCTGACCGAGCCGACCGTCTGGAGCACCGACCGGCTGGAGTTGGGTGAGGGCCTGCGCTGGGTCGACGACCGGCTGGTCCTCGTCGACCTGCTGGCCGGGCGACTGTTGGAGACCGACGGCGACGCCCCGACCCCGCTGCGGGAGCTACGCCGCCTCGACGTGCCGCTCGGCGCGGTGGCCCCGGTGGCCGACCGACCCGGCGAATGGCTGGCCGCCGCCGGGACCGGCGTCACGGTGCTGCCCGCCACCGGCGACCCTCGCCCGGTCGCCGAGCTGGTCGCCGACGCGCCCGAGCCGACCCGGATGAACGACGCGGTCGCCGACCCGCACGGCCGCTTCTGGGCCGGCAGCATGACGTACGCGATGGTGCCCGGCGGGGGCACGCTGTTCCGCCTCACCCCGGGCGCCGAGCCGGTCCCCGCGGTGACCGGGCTGACCATCCCGAACGGGCCGGCGTTCGACGCGACCGGCACCACCATGTACCTGGCCGACACCCCGCGTGGCGAGATCGACCGGTTCACCGTCGACCCCGCCACCGGTGACCTGCGCGGGCGGGAGCCGTTCCTGCGGTTGTCCCCCTCCGACGGCGGCCCGGACGGCATGACGCTCGACGCGGCCGGCCACCTCTGGATCGCGTTGTGGGGCGGCTCGGCGGTACGTCGCTACCGGCCCGACGGCACCCTCGACCGGGAGATCCGGCTGCCGGCCAAGCAGCCGGCCGGCATCTGCCTGGGCGGCCCCGACCTGCGGCGACTCTTCATCGGCACCGCCCGGGTGGGGCTGGACTCGGCGGGCCCGCAGGACGGCGCGCTGCTCGCGGTGGACGTCCCGGTGCCCGGCCTGCCCGCCGCGCGGGCCGGCGCGCCAACGAGCTGATCGGAGGCATATCGGACGCCCGGGCGGGAACAACCGCACCGAAGCGCCGTAACAGCCGACCGGTAGGGAGCGAGCCGATGAGCACCGTGGGGCGGACGTCATGAACGGGCCGGTCGGCGACGAGCCGATGGGCGAGCTGGAGCTCGTGCACACCTTCACCGGCCCGATGCCGACCGGGGTGAGCGTCTCGCATCGGGGCCGGATCTTCGTCAACTTCCCGAAATGGGGCGACGAGGTGCCGGCCACCGTCGTCGAGCTGCGCGACGGCCGGGAGATGCCCTACCCCGACCAGGCCTGGAACGACCCGTCCGGCGACGACGACGCGGGCGCGTTCGTCTCGGTACAGAGCATCGTGGTGGACCCGGCCGACCGGCTCTGGGTGCTGGACACCGGCAGCCCGATGTTCCAGCCCACCAAGCCGGGCGGCCCCAAGCTGGTCCGGATCGACCTGGACACCGACACCGTCGCCCAGGTGATCACCTTCCCGGCGGACGTGGCGCTGCCGACGACGTACCTCAACGACGTCCGCTTCGACCTGCGGCGGGGCGAGGCGGGGGTCGCCTACATCACCGACTCGGCGGACTCCGGGCCGAACGGGATCATCGTGGTGGACCTGGCCAGCGGGGCCTCCTGGCGGCGGCTGCACGACCACCCGTCCACCAAGGCGGAGCCGCTGACGTCGTTCCGGCCGGTGGTCGAGGGCCGGCCGTTCCTCGAACGGCCGGCCGACGGCCCGCCGAAACCGGTGAGCATGGGCTCCGACGGCATCGCCATCTCCGCCGACGGCGATCGGCTCTACTACTGCCCGCTGGCGTCCCGGCGCCTGCACAGCGTGTCCACCGAGGCGCTGGCCGACCCGGGCGTCACCCAGGAGGCGGTCGCCGCCTCAGTGGTCGACGAGGGCGACCGGGGCACCGCCTCGGACGGGTTGGAGAGCGACGACGCCGGACGGCTCTACCTCACCTCGTACGAGCACAACGCGGTGCTGCGTCGACTGCCCGACGGCGAGTACGAGACGCTGGTGCACGACCCGCGACTGCTCTGGCCGGACACCATGTCGGTGGCCACCGACGGGTACCTCTACGTCACCGCCAACCAACTGCACCGGCAGCCGCAGTACCAGCGGGGCAAGGACCTACGGCGCAAGCCGTACGCGCTGTTCCGCACCCGCATCGACGCCGGCCCGGTGCTGCTGCGCCGCTGACCAGGCCGGCGCGCTCGTCAGCTGACGGGCAGGGTGCGGTCCAGGAGGTCGAACAGGGCGGCCCAGTGCCGCTCGGTGGCCTGCTCGTCGAACATCGGGGTGTCGGCCATGGTGAAGCCGTGGTGCGCGCCCGCGTACACCTCGGAGCGGTAACGCACCCCGGCGGCGTCGAGCGCCTTCTCCAGCGTGGCGATCTGCTCGGGCGTCGCCGACTGGTCGGCGTCGGCGTGCCCGAAGTACACCTCGCCGATGATCGAGGCAACGCCCAGGTGGGGGCTGTCCGGCGCGTCGGTGACGAGGTGCCCGCCGTGGAAGCTGGCGATGGCCGCGATGCGGTCCGGGTGCGCCTCGATGGCCCGTAGCGCGTTCGTGCCGCCCAGGCAGTAGCCGGTGATGGCGACCGGGCCCGGCCGGACGTCGTCGCGGGCGGCCAGGAAGTCGGTGTACGCGGCGGTGTCCCGGCTGATCGCCTCGGGGGTCAGCGCCTGGGCCAGCGGTGCGATCTTCGCGAAGAGCGCGCCGCGCTGGTCGGCCTCACCGAGGCGGGCCAGGTCGAACAGCGGTGCCCGGCCGCCCCGGTAGAACAGGTGGGGCGTCAGCACCAGGTAGCCCCGGGCGGCGATCCGCTCGGCCATCTCGACCAGGCGGGGGCGCGGCCCGAAGGCGTCCATGAAGAGCAGTACCGCCGGGAACGGGCCCTCGCCGTCCGGTCGGGTCAGGCTCGCGTCCGCCACTCCGTCGCTGGTCGGGATGTCCACCGTTGTCGTCAGCACCGTGCCTCCTCGTACGCCGATCTTGGTCCGTTCGGACGTTACTCGCCGTATCTGGGTATCCGGCGGGCAGCCGCGTGAACGCGGCGTCAAGAAATGGCGGTGGCCCGTCGAAACCGCGTATCGACTGGCGCTCCGCCGTCGCTCGGTGGTGACGATGGGTCCATGAGTCCTTGGCGGATGACACGCTGGGAACGCGGTGGACCACCACCCGGCACCGACACGGCCAGCGACCCCGGCGAGCCCGCGACCAGAGCGGAAGAACCGGTACGGCGACACGAGGCGCTGGTCAGCGTCCGGCTCGGCCCGTCCGCGCCCGGCAGCCACCTGGTGGAGTACCTGCGGCACGAGCCGTGCGCAGTCGACGCGTGGTGGATCGCCGCCGACGTCGATGCCGTGGTCCGTCTCTCCGCCGACAGCATCACCGTGTTGCACCGCGCCGTGGCCGACCTGCGCCTGCGCGCCGGGGTGGAGGTGGCGGAGGCCAACTACATCCTCCGCGCGCTCGACCTGACCACGCCGGCCGACCCGCGTACCGGGAAGGACGCCCCGGCGTGGGTGGGGTCCGCCGCATGAACCGCCGCACCGGTGCCCACCGGATCGTGGTGGGAGTCGACCGCTCGTTCGCCGGGATGCAGGCGCTGCGCCGGGCGATGGAACTGGCCCGCCGCGACGGCGCGCAGCTGGACGCCGTCCGCGCCTGGGTCTTCGCGCCGACGTGGCGACCCGGCACCCTGACCTGGCGGTGGCAGGACGAGTGTGACCGGGCGGCCCTGATCTACCTGCGCGGCGTCTTCGACGCGGCGCTCGGTGGCGTGCCCCGGGACGTGACGGTGCGGCTGGTGGCGACCCAGGGATACGCCGGGCAGGTGCTTGTCGACCACGCGCACCGGGAATCCGACCTGCTGGTCGTCGGTAGCCCGGATCGCGGTCGGTTCGGCAGGTCCCGTGGCCACGTCACCCGGTACTGCGTGACCCGTGCGGCAGTACCCGTCGTCACGGTGCCCGCGCCGACCTGGGCGCGCGCCGCGACGATCCGCCGCTTCGCCCGCGACCTCGAACGATTCAGCCGATGACTGTCGCTTCGCGACACGTGTGGAAAGGACCAACCCGACAATGGACGAGGGCCCGATAATCTTCGCCGTTCCGGTGCGCGACCTGCCGGGACGGCTGGTGCGGACAGTGCGGACCGGCCGTTCGCCGCAGGGGCAACGGGTGGGTATCGCCTTCACCCGACCGGAGCTGCTGGTCGCCGCGATGGGCGCGGACCAGCCCTGGGAAGAGCTGTGCGAGTCCGCACTGCGGGGCATGCTGCGCCCGCTCGGAATCGACGTGATCCAGGTCGACCCGCTGCTGGTGGCACCGCCGATCGACCGGGTCGACCCGGCGCCGCGTGTCGCTCAGGCGCGGACGAAGCGGACCGCGTCCGCGACCACGAAGCCGTCGGTGTCCTCGGTTCGGATCAGCACGCTCCCGTCGCTGCCCGCCGTGAAGGGGTAGGTGCCCAGCGCCACCCACTGGCCGCCGGCCTGTCGCTGGTCCACCGTCCTGGTGATCAGCCCACCGGCGTACGCGATGTCCACCGGCACGTTCGTCGCCCGGTTGGAGTGCGCGGTCCAGCGCAGCTGCACCGTCCACGACCCGGCGGTGGGCAGCGTCGGGCGGAACCGCAGCCGGTTGACCCCCTTGCCGACGTTGCCGTCGTGCTCGTAGTCCGGCCCGTAGTAGCCGCCGCTGCTGGTGCTGCGCAACCACGTCCCGGCCCGGGTGATCCCGCTGGTCGACGCGTTGTCCAGGATCACCTCGCTGGTGGAGCCCCACTCCAGCACCGCGCCGTCCTGGCGGAGCCGGGTCTGGAGGGCGGGCACGGAAACGGCCTGCACGGCGAGGTTCCCGGCGAGCGCCAGGGACGCCGCGGTGGCTGCGGCCTGCCCGAGGATCATGAAGACGGGTTCCATCCGGATCGAGCCGTACGCGATGTGACTCGCCGAGAGGCAGACCGGCACCAGCAGGTTGGCGCACTGCGCCTGGTGCGGCACGATCGCGCGATAGCTCACCGGGTACGGCGCCGGCACGCCGATCTGCACGTCCCCCTCGTTGCGCACCTTGCCGTCGACGACCACCCGCTGACAGTTGTGCGAGTCCATCGTGTAGCTGGCCAGGCCCACCGAGTCGGTGGCGCGTACCCGGCCCCGACAGTCGGCCTCGGTCATCACGTACGCGGAGATCATCCGCCGTGCCTCGCGGATGTAGAGCATCGGTGGCCAGCCGCCCGTGCCGGTGAACTCGTCGACCGGCAGCCCCCACCGGGCCGTCGAGTCGCGGACCGACGCCGGCAGTCGGGGGTCGTTGGCCAGGAACCACATCAGCCCCTGCTGGTAGGTGCGGTGCTCGGCGATGATGCTCTCCCGCGTCGCCCAGCTCGCCGTCGGGTACGCGTAGTTGAACCCGATGTTGTCGGTCGACACGGCGCCGTTGTTGTTGGAGTCGGTCTTCCCGCCGCCGACCGAGTGGGTGGTGAAGTACGGCCCGGTGTAGCCGGCCTGGATGTGCCGCAGCAGCAGCTCGTACCGGACCGGGTCGTAACCGGACGGCTTGCCGAACGGGATCCGGTTGGCCGCCTGGGTCAGGCACATCCGGAAGCAGTACGCCTGGATCCGGTCGTCGCCGCTGCCCTGTGGGGCGAGGGGCGTGGCGGAGATGCCCGGTAGCAGCCCGCTGGCGGGCGAGCCGGCCGTCACGTACGGGTCGACGGGGTAGGCGAACTGGTGGGTGTTGCGCGACTGCACCCCGTTGATCGTCTCGCCGTAGGTGTCGTTGGACTCCCGCCCGACGGTGAACCCCACCCCGGCCATGGCCAGCAGATCGCCCTCGTAGGTGGCGTCGACGAACACCCCGCCCCGGTAGATCGACCCGTCCTCGGTGCGCAGCTCGGTGATCCGGTTCCCGGTTCGGCCGAGGCCGGCCAGCCGGGCGTCGACGACCACCGGGACGCCCGCCTCGGCCAGCATCTCGGCGAAGACGTCGGTGGCCACGTGTGGTTCGAAGGTCATCCGCAGCGGCGAGGTCGGCGTGAGGGTTCCGCCGTGGTACCTCACGTACACCCGGCGGTAGAACTCGGCGGCGAGCCCACCGATGGACGCCTGGACGCCGGTGTCGGTGGCGCCCAGCCCGGCGGTGCTCAACCCGCCGACGTGGCCGGTGGGCTCCACCACCACGGCGGTGCGGCCGAGCCGGCGCATGGTGATCGCGGCGGCCAGCCCGCCGGAGGTGGCGCCGTAGACGACCAGGTCGGCGGTGGTGACGGCGGCTCGGGCGGGGGCGGCCCGAAACGGGTCGGTGAGACCGGCCAGGACGAGGCCGGCGCCGCTGGCGACCAGCAGCCGACGACGGGACAGGGGAAGGGGCACGGACACGGCGGGCTCCCGAGGGGTAACCGGTGAAGGGGACGGTTACAGAAGCACGCCGCTGCCGCTGCGAAAGAAATTCTTCAATCTCTGCCGGCGGGTGTCAACGGGTCACGGCCGGTAGCGGTAACCCATTCCCGGCTCGGTGATGAGGTGGCGAGGGCGGGCCGGGTCGTCCTCCAGCTTGCGCCGCAGCTGGGCCAGGTACTGCCGCAGGTAGTTGGTCTCGTTCTGGTATTCCGGCCCCCACACGTCCTGGAGGAGCTGACGTTGGCTGACCAACTTGCCGGGGTGACGCAGCAGCTTCTCCAGCACGCTCCACTGGATGGGGGTCAGCTTGACCTCGGTGCCGTCGTCCCGCAGCACGCTGTGGTCGGCCAGGTCGACGGTGTGCTGGCCGATCCGCAGGGCCGGCACCGATTCGCTGGGCGCGCCGAGGCGGCGGGTCACCGCGCGGATGCGGGCCAGCAACTCCTCCACCCCGAACGGCTTGGTGACGTAGTCGTCCGCGCCCGCGTCCAGCGCCGCGACCTTGTCCTCGCTGCCGGCCCGGCCGGAAAGCACGATGATCGGCACGGTGGTCCACCCGCGCAGGCCCCGGATCACCTCCACGCCGTCGATGTCGGGCAGGCCGAGGTCCAGCACCACCAAATCGGGCGGGTGGCTGGCGGCGGCCTTCAACGCGGCGGCCCCGGTGCCGGCGACGTCCACGTCGTACCGGCGGGCGCGCAGGTTGATGCGCAGGGCACGCAGGATCTGCGGTTCGTCGTCGACGACCAGGATGCGCGTCATTCCTGCGGCCCCTCCGAGCTGGTCGGCGCGGCCGGCAACCGCAGCACCATGGTGAGCCCACCGCCGGGGGTGGTCTCCGGGGTGATGCTGCCACCCATCGCCTCGGCCAACCCCCGGGACAGGGCAAGACCGAGACCGACGCCGGTCTGGTTGTCCCGGTCCCCGAGTCGTTGGAACGGCAGGAAGACGTGCTCCCACTGGTCCTCCGGGATGCCCGGCCCCCGGTCGATCACCCGCAGCTCGACCTGACCGGCGTGGGCGCTCGCGGTGATCGTGGGCGGCTGACCGGGCGGGCTGTACCGCAGCGCATTGGCGACGATGTTGACCAGCACCCGTTCCAGCAGGCCCGGGTCGGCGGTGGCGGCCGGCAGGTCGGCCGGGATGTCCGTGCCGACCGTCGCGGCCGCCGGGCCAAGTTCGTCAAGCGCCAGGGGTACGGCGTCCTCCAGGCCGATCGCGGTCGCCGAGATGCCCAGCACGCCCGCCTGGAGCCGGCTCATGTCCAGCAGGTTGCCGACCAGCCGGGCGAGGCGGTCCAGCGACTCCTCGGCGGTCTCCAACAGCTCCTCCCGGTCGGACTCGTCGAACTCGATGTCGTGGCTGCGCAGGCTGGTCACGGCTGCCTTCGCGGACGCCAGCGGCGTACGCAGGTCGTGGCTGACCGCGGCGAGCAGTGCGGTGCGCATCCGGTCCGCGGCGGCCAGCGGCCGGGCGGTGGCGGCCTCCTCGGCGAGCCGTTCCTGGCGCAGCGCGACGGCGGCCTGGGCGGCGAACGCCTCGACGATGCGGCGGTCGGCGGCCTCCAGCCGTCGGCCACAGAGCACGACGGTGATCCGGTCGTCGACCGGTACCGTCGTCTCACCGCCTTCGGGCGTGCAGGGCGGGCTCTCGCCGACGCTGGCCACGACGCACCAGGCGTGCTCCTCGCGGGCCCGTTCGGGGCGTCCGCTGGCCTCCTCGGCCAGCTCCAGGACGCTCACGGCACGCAGCCCGAAGGTCTCCCGGAGCTGTTCCAGCAGTGCGGGAAGTGGGCGGTCGCCGCGCAGCACGCCACCGGCGAGGGCGGCGAGGGTCTGCGCGTCGGCGGCGGCGCGGGCGGCCTCCCGGGTGCGCCGGGCGGCCACGTCGACGACCCAGCTCACCGCCAGCGCCACGGCGACGAAGACGGCCAGGGCGAGCAGGTTGTCGGCCTCGGCGATGGTCAACGTGCGGTATGGCGGGGTGAAGAACCAGTTGAGCAGCAGCGAGCCGCCGAGCGCGGCGACCAGGGCCGGCCACACCCCACCGACCAGCGCGACACCGACGACCCCGGCGAGGAACAGCAGGATGTCGTTGGTCAGCGTCAGGTCGGGCAGTGTCCTCAGCAGCACTGTGAGCAGCGGCATCCCCAGCGCGGCCAGACCGAAGCCGAGCAGCCGTCGACGCCGGGACAGCGCCGCCGGCACGGCCATGGCTCGACGGCCCTTGCCGGCCTGCTTGTGGGTGACCAGGTGCACGTCGATCGACCCGGACAGCGCTGTGGTGGTCACCCCGACGCCCCGGGCGAAGATCTGCGCGAGGCGACCCCGCCGGCTGGCGCCGAGCACCAGCTGGGTGGCGTTCACGCCCTGGGCGAAGTCCAGCAGCGCGGCCGGCACGTCGGTGCCGAGCACCTGGTGGTACGTGCCGCCCAGGCTCTCCACCAGCACCCGCTGCCGGGCCAACTGGGCCGGGTCCGCCCCGGCCAGGCCGTCGCTGCGGGCCACGTGCACGGCGAGCAGGTCGGCGCCCTTGCTGCGGGCCGCGACCCGGGCCGCGCGCCGAATCAGCGTCTCGCCCTCCGGGCCGCCGGTCAACGCCACCACCACCCGTTCCCGGGCCTCCCAGGTGGCGGCGATGCCCTGCTGGCTGCGGTACCGATCAAGTTGCTCGTCGACCTTGTCGGCGAGCCAGAGCAGCGCCAGCTCCCGCAGCGCGGTGAGGTTGCCGACCCGGAAGTAGTTGCCCAACGCGGCGTCGATCTTGTCGGGTCGGTAGATGTTGCCGTGCGCCATCCGCCGGCGCAGCGCCTCCGGGGTCATGTCGACAAGCTCGACCTGCTCGGCTGCGCGGACGATCTCGTCCGGCAGGGTCTCCCGCTGGGTGGTGCCGGTGATCTGCGCGACGACGTCGTTGACCGACTCCAGGTGCTGCACGTTGACCGTGGACAGGACGTCGATCCCCGCGTCGAGCAGCTCCTGGACGTCCTGCCAGCGCTTGTCGTGCCGGGAACCGGGCACGTTGCTGTGCGCCAACTCGTCGACGATCGCGATCTCCGGCCGGCGGGCCAGCACCGCGTCGAGGTCCATCTCGGTGAACTCGACGCCCCGGTACTCCATCGTGCGGCGGGGCACCTGCTCCAGGTCGGCGAGCATCGCGGCGGTGTGCTGGCGACCGTGGGTCTCCACGAAGCCGATCACCACGTCGGTGCCGCGGGCGGCCCGCCGCTGGGCCTCCTCCAACATGGCGTACGTCTTGCCGACGCCGGGGGCGGCCCCGAGATAGATGCGCAGTTCTCCGCGTGGCACGGGGTCCATCCTCCCTGGTCAGATCGGCGGGCGGGGCCGTGCCCGGTCGGCACGGCCCCGCCTTTCGAGGGTGCTCAGCGCGCGGCGAACTGCTTGTCGAGGGCGAGGTTGAGTTCCAGCACGTTCACGCCGGGCTCACCCATGAAGCCGAGCGCCCGCCCTGCGGTGTGCTCCTCGACCAGCTTGCGGACCGCCGCTGGGTCCGCGCCTCGCTCGCGCGCGACCCGGTTCACCTGCAACTCGGCGTACGCCGGGCTGATCTGCGGGTCGAGGCCACTGGCGCTGGCGGTGACCGCGTCGGCGGGCACCGCCGGGTCGGCGGGCGCGTCGCCCCGGATCGGGGTGACCACCCCACCGGCGGCCACGTAGTCCTCGCCGGGCTGGGCCGGCTCCACCGTCACGCCCTGGTACTCGGTGACGAACGGCGTGGCCGGGGCGGCCTGGTTGACGCTGACCACCCGGGTGACCGGGCCGGTCAGACCGTCGGCGCGGAACACCGCGAGCACGGCGCCCACCCCGTCGTCGGTGCAGTACGGGCGCCGGCCGTCGACGCCGTTCAGCTCGCCGACGGCCTTGCTGCGCCCGCACACCTGGGTGAGCAGGCTCTCGCTGGACTCCTCCGGGTCGGTGGCGATGGTGTCGACCACGCTCTCCGGGCCCAGGTTGCTGGCCGAGGTTGCCGTCGGGTCGTAGCCGTCGCCGGCGGCGGACGGGCGAGACTGGAAGTAGCGGGCGACGGGGTTGCCGTCCGCGTCGGTGAACGACTGGCCGATCAGGGCGCTGCCGACGGTGGTGCCGCCCACGGTGATCAGCGAGCCGTCGGTCTTGTGGTTGAGGCCGGGCAGCTGACCAACCGCTACCAGGGCCAGCGGGTAGACCAGGCCGAGCAGCACGGTGAAGACGAGTACGGCGCGCAGCGCGGCGAGGTGTTGGGCGATCCAGGTCGGTAGACGCATCACGAAATCCCCGGGATGAACTGGATGAGCAGGTCGATGAGCTTGATCCCGATGAACGGCACGATGATGCCGCCCAGCCCGTAGACCAGCAGGTTGCGGCTGAGCAGCTTCGACGCGGCGGCCGGCCGGTACCGCACGCCCCGCAGGGCGAGCGGGATCAGCGCGATGATCACCAGGGCGTTGAAGATGACCGCGGACAGGATCGCCGACTCCGGGCTGGCCAGCCGCATGATGTTCAGTGCGTCCAGGCTCGGGTAGAGGCCGGCGAACATGGCCGGGATGATCGCGAAGTACTTCGCGATGTCGTTGGAGATGCTGAACGTCGTCAGCGCACCCCTGGTGATCAGCAACTGCTTGCCGATCTCCACGATCTCGATCAGCTTGGTCGGGTCGGAGTCGAGGTCGACCATGTTGCCGGCCTCCTTGGCGGCCGACGTGCCGGTGTTCATCGCCACCCCGACGTCGGCCTGTGCGAGCGCCGGCGCGTCGTTGGTGCCGTCACCGGTCATCGCGACCAGCCGGCCACCCTCCTGCTCCCGCTTGATCAGCGCGAGCTTGTCCTCCGGTGTCGCCTCGGCCAGGAAGTCGTCCACCCCGGCCTCGTCGGCGATCGCCTTCGCGGTACGCGGGTTGTCGCCGGTGATCATCACGGTTCGGATGCCCATCCGGCGCATCTCGTCGAACCGCTCCCGCATGCCGGACTTGACCACATCCTTCAGGTGGATGACGCCCAACGCTCGGGCGGGCGCACCGTCGACGTGCTCGGCGACGACCAGCGGGGTGCCGCCGGTGCCGCTGATCGCGTCCACGATCTCGCCGACCTGCTCGGTCGGGTGGCCGCCGTTCTCCCGTACCCACTTCATCACCGCGGCGGCGGCGCCCTTGCGGACCCGGCGGGCCGTGCCCACCGCACCGGCGTCCACGCTGGCGTCGGGGGTGAGGTCGACGCCGCTCATCCGGGTCTGCGCGGTGAACGGTACGAAGGTGGCGTGCGGCATCACGCCGGGCTCGCGCTCGCGCAGCCCGAACTCGTTCTTGGCCAGGACGACCACCGAGCGCCCCTCCGGGGTCTCGTCGGCCAGGCTGGACAGCTGCGCGGCGTCGGCCAGCGCCGCGGGGTCGACCCCCTCGACCGGTACGAACTCGGCGGCCTGCCGGTTGCCCAGTGTGATGGTGCCGGTCTTGTCCAGCAGCAGGGTGTTGACGTCGCCGGCCGCCTCGACGGCCCGGCCGCTCATGGCCAGGACGTTGCGCTGGACGAGGCGGTCCATGCCGGCGATGCCGATGGCGGAGAGCAGCGCGCCGATGGTGGTGGGGATCAGGCAGACCAGCAGCGAGATCAGCACCACGCCGGTGACACCGGAGTCGGTGATCGCCCCGCTGTTCGGCGCAGCCGCCTGGTACGCCTTGGAGAAGATGGCCAGCGGCTGGAGGGTGACCACGGCCAGCAGGAAGATGACGGTGAGCGCGGCGAGCAGGATGTTCAGCGCGATCTCGTTCGGCGTCTTCTGCCGGTTGGCCCCCTCGACGAGGGCGATCATCCGGTCGATGAAGCTCTCCCCCGGCTTCTGGGTGATCTTCACGATGATCTGGTCGGAGAGCACCTTGGTGCCGCCGGTGACCGCGCTGCGGTCGCCGCCGGACTCCCGGATCACCGGCGCCGACTCGCCGGTGATGGCCGACTCGTCGACGCTGGCGATGCCCTCGACGATGTCGCCGTCGCCGGGGATGATGCCGCCCGCCTCGACGAGCACGACGTCGCCCTGACGCAGGTCCGGCGCCGGCACCGCCTCGTCCCGGTAGGTGTTGGCCCGCGCGCCCGGCTTCCAGTCGATCAGCCGCGTGGCGATGGTGTCCTTCTTCGCCTGCCGCAGGGTCGCGGCCTGGGCCTTGCCCCGACCCTCGGCGACCGCCTCGGCCAGGTTGGCGAAGACCACTGTCAGCCAGAGCCAGATGGTGATCGCCCAGGCGAACACCGACGGGTCGATCACCGCCAGGACGGTGGTGAAGGCCGCACCCACCTCCACGATCAGCATCACCGGGTTGCGCCACAGCGTGCTGGGGTTGAGCTTGCGTACCGCGTCCGGCAGGGACCGGATCAACTGCTTGGGGTCGAGCAGGCCCCCGCCGATCCGGTTGCCCTGGGTGGCGGGCGTACCGGGGAGTTGCTCTGTTGGGGCGGACGTGACGGACATGTCCTCGTTCCTCATGATGGTCAGAGCCCCTCTGCCAGCGGACCGAGCGCGAGCGCGGGCAGGAAGGTCAGCGCGACGAGGACCACCGTGACGCCGACGACCATGCCGATGAACAGCGGTCGGTGGGTCGGCAGGGTGCCCTCGGACGCGGGGGTGGGTGCCTGGCGGGCCAGCGAGCCGGCCAACGCGAGCACGAAGATCAGCGGCAGGAACCTGCCCAGCAGCATGCACAACCCCAGCGCGGTGTCCCACCACGTCGTGTTGACGGTGATGCCACCGAAGGCCGAGCCGTTGTTGTTGCTGGCCGAGGTGAACGCGTACAGCACCTCGGAGAGGCCGTGCGGGCCGACGTTGAGCGCCGTGGAGTTGTTGCCGGTGGCGAACGCCGTCGCCGTGCCGACGAGCACCAGGATCGGCGTGATCAGGAAGTAGAGCGAGGCGAACTTGATCTCGCGCGACCCGATCTTCTTACCCAGGTACTCAGGGGTGCGGCCGACCATCAGCCCGGCCACGAAGACCGTGATCACCGCGAGGATGAGCAGGCCGTAGAGACCGGAACCGGTGCCGCCCGGCGCGACCTCGCCGAGCATCATGTTGACCATCGGCATCATGCCGCCGAGCGAGGTGAACGAATCGTGGAACGAGTTCACGGCACCGGTCGAGGTGAGCGTGGTGGCGGCGGCGAAGGTGGCCGAGTTCGACACGTCGAACCGCACCTCCTTGCCCTCCATCGCTGCGCCGACCGCCTGCGGCACAGTGCCGTGGCCGGCCAGCTCGAAGATGTTGGTGATGGCGACGCTGAGGAACGCGAGGATGCCCATCACCGCGGCGATGGCGTAGCCCTGCCGGTTCTGCCCGACCATCCGGCCGAACACCCGGGGCAGGCTGAACGGGATCAGCAGGATCAGGAAGATCTCCAGCCAGTTCGTCCACGCGGTCGGGTTCTCGAACGGGTGGGCGCTGTTGACGTTGTAGAAGCCGCCACCGTTGGTGCCCAGCTCCTTGATCACTTCCTGGCTGGCGACCGGACCGCCGGTGATGGTCTGGGTGCCGCCGGTCAACGTGGTCACGTCGGTGCCACCGGAGAGGTTCTGCACCGCCCCGCCGATCATCAGCGCGATGGCGCCGAGCACCGCGATCGGCAGCAGGATGCGCAGCACGATCCGGGTCAGGTCGACCCAGAAGTTGCCGAGCTGCCCGGTGCGGCTGCGGGCGAAGCCGCGCACCAGCGCGACAGCCACCGCGATGCCGACCGCCGCCGAGACGAAGTTCTGCACGGCCAGGCCGGCCATCTGCACCAGGTGGCCCATCGTCGACTCACCCGAGTACGACTGCCAGTTCGTGTTCGTCACGAACGACACGGCCGTGTTCCACGCGCCGTGCGGCACCACCGGGTCGAACCCCAGCGACAACCACAGGTGGTTCTGCACCCGCTGGAACAGGTACAGGAACAGGATCGAGACCGCGGAGAACGCCAGCACGCTGCGGGCGTACACGCCCCAGGTCTGCTCGGCGGCCGGGTTGACCCCGACCAGTCGGAAGATGCCCCGCTCGACCCGGGACTGCTTGGTGCCGGAGACCGCCCGGAACATGTAGTCGCCGAACGGCTTGTAGACGGCGACCAGGGCCGCCACCAGCGTCAACACGAAGATGACGCCCGCTGTTGTCATGGTCATCAGAAGCGCTCCGGGAACAGCAGGGCGAACACCAGGAACGCGCCCAGGACGACCGCGAGCACCAGACCGACGGCGTTGACAGCGTTCACAGCTTCTCCACCGCCCGGACCACCAGGGCGAGCACTGCGAACAGCACCACCGTCAGGACCACGAACACCACGTCAGACACGCTGACTCCTCAGCCGGAAAGGTTCGTCGCGACCGCCTTCCGATCGCGCCGGGCAATCAAAGCCCCACCACCCGCCGAACGGCAGGGGTCATAACGCGACCATGACGGGGTCGCCCCTTTTCTTGACGTGGTTTTCACACCTACCCGCTGAACAGGTGAAATGCGGCACAACGCCCCGGCGGTCCGGGGGGGTCAACGACCGGTTTTCCGCCCTTTGCTCTGCACCCGCGGAGGCGCCAGCTACGGACCGTGAGCGTCGCCTCCGCGGGTGCAGAGCAAAGGACGCACGAGACCGTGGGCGATCCGGACGGGGCGCGGCACGGCGGAGGAGGCGCGACGCCCGGGGTCAGGTCGGGTCAGGTCGGGCAGAGCGGGCGAGGCCGGAGTCAGGCCGGGCGGCGGGCCACCAGCACGTCTCGCATGATCGACTGGTCCACCCGGTGCCGCAGCGCGCGGTAGGGCTCGGCGTCGACCACGGTCAGGCCGGCGTCGGCCAACGCCGCCGCCGCGTCGTCCCGACTGGCGACGTGGGTGTTCCAGGAGATCCCGAGCGCACCGCCGGGGCGCAACAACCGGGCCCAGACCGGCGCGGCGTCCGCGAGCAACGCCAGCGGGTCGCGGGTCAACCCCTGCCCAGCGGTACGACTGCCGTGCTGCACGCCGTACGGCGCGTCGGCGACGACCAGGTCCACGGTCTCCGGGCGGAAGAACTCCGCCGAGCGGGCCGTGTCGGCATTGACCACGTCCAGCAACTGCGTCTGGCCGGCCTTGTGCTCCTCGCGGGTCGGCGCCAACTCGATCCGCACCCGCCGGCCGACCACCTTGCGCTCCCGCCGCACCGGCCCCGACTCCAGCACCCGGTGCTTGACCCGCTTCTGCTTCAGCCAGGTGGTGATGAACGCCCGGTACGCCTCGACGTCCTTCTGGTCGCGCTCGATCCCGGCGGCGTCGAAGCCGTACATCAGCGCCTGGTTGAGGGTGGTGCCCCGACCGCAGAGCGGGTCGAGCACCCGGAACCGGCGGCTGGTCATCTCGGCGGCCCAGTCCGAGGCGAGCAGGGTGACGTTGAGCAACAGCTTGGTGAACTGCTCGTTGGTCTTGCCCGGGTACTTCTGGATGGTGAGCAGATCGTCGTCGTAGCGGTCCAGACGGCTCCACTCGATCGGCCGCAACAGCTCGCCGACGATCTCGAACAACGCGTACCCGGCGGAGAGGTTGCCCAGGACGGCCAGGTCACGCTCGGTCAGCCCGTCGCCGGTGAACGTGATGTAGGACGCCCCTCCGACAACCTCGGTGTCCAGCTCGCCGATCCGACCGTCCAGCGCCGAGCGGCCGAAGATCTCCAGCTCGGCTCGGGTGAGGTCGACGGCGGCGCGGGCGTACACCCGGTTGGTGGCGGGCAGGATCAGCAGGCCGTAACGCGTCATGATCCGGCGAGTATTCCACAACCGGTGACGGTCTCCGGGAACCGGAGCGGCTGCCGGAGCGACTACCGATACATGGGGTGTGAGCAGTGGCGGGAGGTCCTGTCCGCGCAGCTGGACGGGGAGGAGACCGCCGCCGAACTGACGGCGGTGCAGGGGCACCTGGACGGGTGTGCCGAGTGCCGGGCCTGGTTCACGGCGGCGGCGGCGGTGACCCGTCGGGTTCGTACCCGATTGGTGGTTGAGGTGCCCGACCGGACGGCGGCCATCCTTGCCGCCGCCAGCGCGGCCCCGGCCCGCCAGTCACGGTGGCGGCGTGGCCCGCTGGTCGCCGGCCTGCGGAAGGTGCCCGGACGGGGCCAGCTCGCCGCCGGGTTGCGCGCGGCGTTCGGACGGGGCCCGCTGGTCGCCGGCCTGCGGTCGGCGCTCGGGTTGCTCGGCGCGGTGCAACTGGTGCTCGGCCTGGCCCAGGTGGGCCGGGGCGCGACCGCCGACCACCTGCACCCCACCGGCCAGCACCTGTGGCACGAGTCGGCGGCGTGGAACGTGGCCGTGGGCGCGGGCTTCCTCTTCGTGGCGCTGCGCCGCAGCCCGCCCGCCGGGCTGCTGCCGATGCTCAGCGCGTTCGTCGGCACGTTGCTGCTGCTGTCGGTCAACGACCTGGCCACCGGTTCGGTAGGCGGGGAACGGCTGATCAGCCACGGCTTCCTGGTGGTCGGCTACCTGATCACCGTGCTGCTGTCCCGGCCCGGGCTGCGCCCCGGTGGCCCGGCACCACAGCGGCAGCCGACACCGTCGCGCTGGCGGTTCGGGGCCGACGAGGTGGACCGGCCGCTGCGGGTGGTACGCCCCGAGTCCTATCCAGCGCAGGCGGCAGACCGGTACGCCGCCCCGGCGGCGCATGCCGGCCGGGCCACCCGCACCGGCGAGGCCGACGAACGCCGGGCCGCCTGATCGGCTGAGTCAGTCCACCTGCCGTTGGCGCGCGCGGTGGGCGCGCAGGTTGGTCGGGTGCCCGCAGACGCGTACGGAGTGCCAGACTCCGCTGTTGTTGCGTGAGCGGTCGTAGAACGCCACCCGGCAGCGGGGGTTTCGGCAGGTCTTGATCCGCCGCCCGACGTCGGCGAGCTGCGCCTCGAACAGCGCGCCGAGGATGAGTGAGATCAGCAGATCGGCCCCAACCCCCGCCGGGTCGAGGTGGACGAACCCGTCTCGATCGAGCCGGAGCGTGGCACCGGTGGAACGGAATCCGGCCGGAACCCGATCCGACGCCTCGGCGGATTGCCCGAGGTCCGGCGTGCCACGCAGCCCGCTGTCGATCCCGTCCAGCAACTCCTCGCGGAAGGTCCGCAGCTCCCCGAGCCCCGCCGGATCGAGCGGGACGGCGGGTGCCGGCCGCCCGGTGGCCGTCGACCACTGCGCCACGGCCAGCCGCGCCCACTCCGTGGCGCTGTCCAGATCGTCCAGGAGGTCCGGTTGCCGTGGCGCGCCGGCCGAGATCGTGTTGAGCAGATCCTGAACGAGCCCGAGACCACCTGGGGCGGCGTCCAGGTCGTACCTCGCGGTGGCGGGCCACGACCCGACCACCACATCTGCTGGGTGGTCGGGGATCGAAGGCACCATCAGCTCACTTCCCGAGCAGGGCAAGCGCCCCGTACCACGCCGGTCCCGGATTGACCCGGTCTGGGTAGAGTCGCACGATCTCGTCGAAGAACTCACTGGCGGTCTGCTTCTCGGCCAACAGCCGCTCCACGTTCAGCAGGTACTGCCGGGTCTGGTCGATGCTGGCCGGGTCGTCGGGGAGGTCCCGGTTCTTGTGACTGGCGACGACTGCGCGGGGTGCGAGCGCCTCGACGCGGTCGAGGGCGTCGAGCCATTGCCGCAGGCCCCCGTTGGCGCTCTCCGAGATGTACTGGTGAACCCCGTTGTAGACGACGTCACCGGCGACCACCAGGCCGATCGACGGAACGTGCAGCACGGTGGACTGGTCGGTGTCGGTGTGCCCGGTTTCGACGGGTTGGATGAGATTGCCCTCCAGCAGGAACCCGTCGGCCGGCACGGGCACCGCGTCGACCGGCGACTCCGGGATCAGGCCGGGGAAATCCCGGTCGAACACCTCACTCCGGCCAACCGTGGCCTGCTGGTGCATGACCTCGATGGTGCCGGGCGTCGCGTAGGTGACGGCACCGGGGAAGCGCTTGACCAGCTCAGCCGCACCGAACCAGTGGTCGCCGTGCCCGTGGGTGGCGTAGATGTACGTCAGCCGCTTACCCGACTGGGCGATCCAGTCGCCCACCTTCGCGATCTGCTCGTGGGTGAAGGGTGGGTCCACGAGAAGGGCCTCCTCGGCCCCGAAGATCAACGTGGACGCGACCGGGCTCCCGTAAAGCCGCGACCCGTCCGGCATGCGCTGATCACCGGCTCGCATCGGGCCGTCTGAGACGAACACCTCGTAGGACAGGGCAGATGTGGTCATGTCTCCTCCTCCGGTGACGCGCTCGGCGGCACGTCGGGGCTGGGTACCCGTAGACCGCTGAAATAACCATAGACCCTATGCCTATTTCACTGCCGCACTTGCGCCTGTGGACTGCGGCACACCGGATCGGGCCCGCCGGCACGTCACGTGATCTGGGCAGCGCAGCGCGGCCCGACCCGAGAGCGGCGGCAGGTCCGGGCTGTCTTCTCCGCCTTGTCCGCCTTGCGGCCTACGCCGGTGGCTGGGCCGGGTGCGCCGGCCGGGCCGAACCGTCGATGACCTGCGGGATGACCTGCTCCACGATCGTCAGCAGCGTGGTGGTGAGCAGCAGGTGCACCTGGGCGCGGTTGAGCGCGCCGCGCTGAAGCCACTCCCGGGCGGTCGACGTCGCCAGCCCGCAGTACGCCCGGACCATCCCCCGCAGTTCCTCGCGGTCCTCGGCCTCGTCGGCCAGCCCGACGGCGACCAGCATCCGGTCCGCGGCGACCTCCTCGGCCTCGGCGAGCACCCGCTCCACGTCGGCGTCGCCGCCCATCCCCCGGGCGGTGACCGCCGCCAGCCACGAGGTGCTGTGCCGGGACACCACGTCGAGGAACCAGGTGACACTGGCCTCGACGCGGGTGCGGAGATCACCCTTGGGCAACCGTTCCACTGCCACCTCGGGGATGGTCACCATCACCCGGACGACCTCCAGGTAGAGGTCCTTCTTCGCGCCGAAGTAGTGGTTGACCAGGCCGCGAGCGACGCCCGCCTCACGAGCGACGTCGGTGGTCGACACGTCCGCGTACGGGCGCTCACCGAACAGCCGGACCGCGCAGGCCAGGATCTGCCCACGCCGGGCGTCCGGCTCCAAACGGCGGCGGCGCGGGGCCGTCTCGACACTCATCTGCCCGACCCTATCGACAGCTCACCGGTCGGCCGCCGTTCCGCACCTTGATCACTTGATGCTGATCAGTCGTAGGAGCTGCCCCCTGGGCAACTCACGCGGCGTCAACTCGCCAAGATCGCGCTACATCCGGGATGTAGTGGCATCACCGAGCAGTTGAGGCCACTACATCCTGGTTCGAGCACGATCTTGCAGGTTCGAGCACGATCTTGGCGCGGGGCGCGGGGCGCGGGGCGCTTCGCGGACGTCCCGACGGGCTGCGCCCGTCCGCTGATCACGACTTATTGACATGCCGCCAACAGCGCGCGAGGGTGGTGCACATGCCGACCCCCCTGCCCGACGGCTCCCCCTCACCCTGGCGCGAGCCGGAGCACGACGACCTGGCCGAGCTGGCCCGCACCTTCTTCGCCAAGGAGGTGTTGCCGCACGCCGACCGCCTCCAGGAGCAGGGCCACCCGGACCGCGAGCACTACCGGCGCGCCGGTGAGCTGGGGCTGCTCGGCCTGTCGGTCCCGGAGGAGTACGGCGGTGGGGGCGGCGGGTTCACCCACGAGGCGGTGCTCCTGCACGAGCAGGCGTACGCCGGGGAGAGCAGCCTCGGCCTGGCCGTCCACAGTGGCATCGTCACGGGCTACCTGGTCGCGTACGGCAGCGAGGAGCAGAAGCGACGCTGGCTGCCCGGCCTGTGCAGCGGTGAGCTGGTCGGCGCGATCGCGATGACCGAGCCGGACGGTGGCTCCGATCTTCAGGCGATGCGCACCCGGGCGGTCCGCGACGGCGACGACTACCTGGTGACCGGCGCGAAGACGTTCATCACCAACGGCGGCCTGGCCGATCTAATCATCGTGGCCGTGAAGACCGACCCCGAGCAGCGGGCGGCCGGCGTCTCGCTGCTGGTCTGCGAGGTGGGCGGTGACCCGGAGGGCTTCCGCCGGGGTCGACTGCTGTCCAAGATCGGGCTGCACGCCAACGACACCGCTGAGTTGTTCTTCGACGAGTTCCGGGTGCCGGCGGCGAACCTGCTCGGCGGCGCCGAAGGGCTGGGCTTCATCCAGCTCATGCAGCAGCTTCCGCAGGAACGGCTGGTCATCGGCGTCGGCGCGGTCGCGGCCATGGAACGGGCGGTCGCGCTGACCGTCGCGTACGCCAAGGAGCGCACTGCCTTCGGCAAGCCCTTGATGGGCCACCAGAACACCCGGATGGTGCTCGCCGAGTGCGCCACCCGCACCCGGGTCAGCCGCGTCTTCCTGGACGACTGCATCGTCCGGCACACGCGTGGCGACCTGGACGTCTCCACTGCGGCGATGGCGAAGTCGTGGCTCACCGACGGGCAGTGTGAGGTCGTCGACCGGTGCCTTCAGCTCTTCGGCGGCTACGGCTACACGACGGAGTACCCGATCGCCCGGATGTACGCCGACGCCCGCGTCCAGAAGATCTACGGCGGCACCAACGAGATCATGAAGGAGTTGATCGCCCGTGCTCTCTGAGGCGTACGTCTATGACGCGGTCCGCACCCCGCGCGGACGCGGCCGGGACACCGGCGCGCTGCACGGGGTCAAGCCGATCTCCCTGGTGGTGGGCCTGATCGACGCGTTGCGCGAGCGCAACCCCGGCCTGGACGTCGGCCGGCTGGAGGATCTGCTGCTCGGCATCGTGACCCCGGTCGGCGAGCAGGGCGGCGACCTGGCCCGGGCGGCCGCGCTGTTGGCCGGGCTGCCCGACCAGGTGGGCGGGGTGCAGCTCAACCGGTTCTGCGCCTCCGGGTTGGAGGCGGTCAACTCCGCCGCCGCGCGGATCCGCTCCGGCTGGGAGCATCTGCTGCTCGCCGGCGGGGTCGAGTCGATGTCCCGGGTGCCGATGGGCTCCGACGGCGCGGCCTGGGCCACCGATCCGCAGACCGCGCTGGCCACGTCGTTCGTGCCGCAGGGCGTCAGCGCCGACCTGATCGCCACCCTGGAGGGCTTCACCCGCGACGACGTGGACGGCTACGCGCTGCGGTCGCAGGAGCGGGCCGCCAAGGCGTGGGCCGGCGGGTACTTCGCCCGCTCCGTGGTGCCGGTCCGCGACGGCAACGGGTTGGACATCCTCACCGTCGACGAGCACCCGCGCCCGGAGACCACCCGGGAGGCGCTGGCCAAGCTGACCCCGTCCTTCGCCACGATGGGCGAGGCGGCCGGCTTCGACGCGGTCGCGTTGCAGAAGTTCCACTGGCTGGAGGCCATCGAGCACGTCCACCACGCGGGCAACTCGTCCGGCATCGTGGACGGCGCGGCGCTGGTGCTGATCGGTTCGGAGCAGGTTGGTCGGGATCTCGGCCTCACCCCGCGGGCCCGGATCGTCGGCGCGGCGGTCACCGGCGCCGACCCGACGCTGATGTTGACCGGTCCGATCCCGGCCACCCACAAGGCGCTCGCCGTCGCCGGGCTGACCCTCGACGACATCGACCTGTTCGAGATCAACGAGGCGTTCGCCGCGGTGGTGCTCAAGTACGTCCGCGACCTGGGCCTCGACCCGGACCGGGTGAACGTCAACGGCGGCGCGATCGCGCTCGGCCATCCGCTCGGCGCGACCGGAGCGATGCTGCTCGGTACGGCGTTGGACGAGTTGGAGCGCCGCGACCTGCGCCGGGCCGTGGTGACCCTCTGCATCGGCGGCGGCATGGGCGTCGCCACCGTTCTCGAGCGCTGCTGACCCGGAGGACGACCATGACCAACACCATCCGGTACGACCGCGGCGCCGACGGCATCGTCACGCTCACCCTGGACGACCCCACCCAGTCCGCCAACACCATGAACCGGGCGTACGCCGCCTCGATGAGCGCCGTGCTGGACCGGCTGGAGGCCGAGAGCGATCTCGTCGGCGTCATCGTGACCAGCGCGAAGTCGACCTTCTTCGCCGGCGGCGACCTGCCCGAGATGATCCGGGCCACCCGCGCCGACGCGCCCGACCTGGCAGCCCTGCTCGGCACCATCAAACGGGACCTGCGCCGCCTGGAGACGCTGGGCCGACCGGTGGTCGCCGCGGTCAACGGTTCCGCGCTCGGTGGTGGCCTGGAGATCGCGCTCGCCTGCCACCACCGGATCGCACTGGACGCGCCCGGCAGCCGGCTCGGGCTGCCCGAGGTGACCCTGGGCCTGCTGCCCGGGGCGGGCGGCGTCACCCGGACCGTGCGGATGCTCGGCCTGGCCGGCGCGCTGACCACGGTGCTGCTCACCGGCCGGCGGATGCGCCCGACCGATGCCCTGGCCGCCGGCATCGTGAACGAGGTGGTCGCCACGCCGACTGAACTGCTGGACCGCGCGCGGGCCTGGATCGCGGCGAACCCGCAGCCGAAACAGCCGTGGGACCGACCGGACTACCGGATGCCCGGCGGCACCCCGGCCAGCCGCTCGCTCGCCGCGCAACTGCCCGCCTTCCCGGCGACGCTGCGCAAGCAGCTCAAGGGTGCCCGGCTACCCGCGCCCGAGGCGATCCTCGCCGCCGCCGTCGAGGGCGCACAGGTCGACCTGGAAACCGCCCTGACGGTGGAGACACGGCACCTGATCGGCCTGCTCACCGGGCAGGTCGCCAAGAACATGATCGGTGCGTTCTTCTTCGACCTGAAGGCCGTCAACGGCGGTGCTGCCCGACCGGCCGATGTGGACGCACCACCGGTACGCCGGGTGGCGGTGCTCGGGGCCGGCATGATGGGCGCGGGCATCGCGTACGCCTGCGCCAGCGCCGGGCTGGACGTCGTGGTCAAGGACGTCACCCCGGAGGCCGCCGGCCGGGCCCGGGAGCACGCCGAGCGGTTGCTGGCCCGCGCGGTACGCAAGGGTCGCAAGACCGAGGCGGACGCCCGCGCCGTACTGGACCGGATCACCACCACCGACCAGGCGGACGCGCTGGCCGGCTGCGACGCGGTCATCGAGGCGGTCTTCGAGGACCCGGCGCTGAAACAGCAGGTCTTCGCCGAGGTGCTGCCCGTGCTGGCGCCCGACGCGCTGCTCGCCTCCAACACCTCCACCCTGCCGATCACCGGGCTGGCCGCCGGCGTGGACCGGCCGGCGGACTTCATCGGCATGCACTTCTTCTCTCCGGTGGACCGGATGCCGTTGCTGGAGATCGTGGTGGGCGAGGGGACCGGGGACGTGGCGCTGGCCCGGGCGTTCGACCTGGGCCGGCGGATCGGCAAGACCCCGATCGTGGTCAACGACGGCCGGGGTTTCTTCACCAGCCGGGTGATCGGCAGGTTCATCGACGAGGCGGTCGGCATGGTCGCCGAGGGTGTCCCCGCCGCATCGGTGGAGCAGGCCGCCCTTCAGGCCGGCTACCCGACCGGGCCACTGGCGCTGGCCGACGAGGTCAGTCTCACGCTGATCCAGCGGATCCGCCGCCAGTTCGAGGCGGCCAGCGAGGAGTTCCGCCCGCTGCCGGCGCACCGCCTGGTGGACGAGCTGGTCGACGCGTACGACCGGCCGGGGCGCGCCGCCGGACGGGGTTTCTACTCGTACGACGACGGCAACCGGGGCCGGCTGTGGTCCGGGCTCGCCGACCTGACCACGGACGCGGGTCGGGCGGTGCCGTTCACCGACCTCCAGGAGCGGATGCTCTTCGCCGAGGCGCTGGACGCGCTGCGCTGCCTCGACGAGGGGGTGCTGCGCACCGAGACCGACGCCAACATCGGCTCGATCTTCGGCATCGGGTTCCCAGCGTGGACTGGCGGGGTGATCCGCTACGTCCGGCAGTACGCGGGCGGCCCGGCCGGCTTCGCGGCCCGTGCCACCGAGTTGGCCGACCGCTACGGCGACCGGTTCACGCCCCCCGCCGACCTGGTCGACCGGCTCGCCGCCTCGGCCGACCGCCCCGCCGAACCGGCGGGCGTCGCGTGACGGCGGCGCGCGGCGGCGGGCCGCTGGCCGGGGTACGGGTCGTCGAACTGGCCAGCCTCGCGCCGGCCCCGTTCGGCTGCATGGTGCTCGCCGACCTCGGCGCGGACGTGGTGCGGGTGGACCGGCCGGGCGCCCCGGGAGCGGGCCGGCTGGCCGCACCGACCAGCGGGCCGTTGCAACGCGGACGGCGGGTCACCGCACTGGACCTGAAGTCACCGGCCGGGGTGGCGGACCTGCTGCGCCTCGCCGAGCGCGCGGACGTGCTGGTCGAGGCGTACCGGCCGGGGGTGGCCGAGCGGCTCGGCATCGGGCCGGAGGTGTGCCAGGCCCGCAACCCCCGACTGGTGTACGCGCGGATGACCGGCTGGGGTCAGGACGGCCCGCTGGCAGCCCGAGCCGGGCACGACATCGACTACATCGCGGTGGCCGGGGCGTTGGAGCCGCTGGGACGGGCCGGCGAACGCCCGTACGCGCCGATGAACCTGCTCGGCGACTTCGGCGGCGGCGGGATGCTGCTCGCCGTCGGGGTGCTGGCCGCGCTGCTGGAGCGGGAGCGCTCCGGCTTCGGCCAGGTGGTCGACGCGGCGATGGTGGACGGCTCGGCGCTGCTCACCTCGTTCCTGCACGGGCTCCTCGGCACCGGCCTGTGGGCCGCCCCGCGCGGGCGCAACATGTTCGACGGCGGGGCGCCGTTCTACGACACGTACGCCACCGCCGACGGTGGATTCATGGCGGTCGGCGCGATGGAACCGGCCTTCTACGCCGTACTGCTCACCGGCCTCGGCCTCGCCGACGACCAGGACCTGCCCGCCCAGTACGACCCGAGCGGCTGGGACGAGCTGCGCCGCCGGTTCACCGGGCGGTTCGCCGAGCGCACCCGGGACGAGTGGACGGCGGTCTTCGCCGACCTGGACGCCTGCGTCGCGCCGGTGCTCGCCCCCGGCGAGGCCCACGCTCACCCGCACAACGCGGCCCGGGGCACGTTCGTCGAGGTCGGCGGCGAAATCCAGCCGGCCCCCGCACCCCGCTTCGACCGCACCCCGACCGCGCGGCCAACCCCGGCACCCGACCCGGAGCAGGACGTCCTACCGGTCGAGGAAATCCTCACCCACTGGCAGTGATCTCGACGATCGGCGGTCGAGCCGTTCTACCGGGAGCAGCTGGGACGGCAGCCAGATCTTCCAAGGAGCCGACGAGCATGGGTACGGACAGTTGGAAGGGCCACGTCAACGGGATCCTCTACGGAGTCCAGTTCGACCGGGTGCTCGACGACTCGGTGGTGACCCGGGTCGTCGACGGGGTGACCGCCGGGCTCTACCCGGGAGACCGGGCTGAGACGCGGGACGCGCTGGACCAGGCGCTGCGCTATCCGGGCCCGCTGAACGAGCAGGCTGAGACGCACCACGGTGAGGACGAGATCCGCTTGTTCTTCCGCCGACTCTCCGCCGCACTGCACACCCCTCCTCCGAGCTGATCAAGGGGTTTGCGTCAAAGAATCGCCTTCCGGTGACGCAAACCTCTTGATCAACGGAGATGGGGTCGGGCGGGGGCGGCGGGAGTGGTACCAGGTGGCGAAGAGGGCTGCTGCCAGGAGCAGCTCGGCCAGGTCGCCGCCGTAGTACATGAGTTGGGCGGCCGAGCGGAACGCTTCCGGGTCGCGGTCGGTGAGGCCGGGCGGGAGGGTTTCGGCCTGGGCGTACAGGTACTTGGCCAGCGCGGCGTGGCCGGCCGACGCGACCAGTAACGCGCCGATGCGTACCGCCAGTCCAGGGCGACGCGGCGCCGGGTCCGGTCCGGCCAACGACCAGGCGAAGAGGTACCCGGCGGCCAGGTAGTGCAGGTGCACGGCGTGGTGCAGGACGGGTTGCCGTTCGGCCGCCGCGTACAGCGGGGTGAGCAGCACCAACGCCAACCCGCCGGTGGTCAGCAGCGCGGCGGTGAACGGGTGGGCGAGCAGGTGCAGCGGGCGGGCGCGCAGCAGCCGGCCGACCGCTCGGCGTACCGGCGGCGGCGCGACCCGCAGCAGCAGCGTCACCGGGGCGGCGAGCACCAGCCCCAGCGGGGCCAGCATGCCGAGCAGCAGGTGCTGGGCCATGTGCCCGCTCGGGTTGTCGGGGAGTTGGGCCAGCGGGCCGACGGCGACTGCCAGCAGGGCGCAGCCGACCAGCCAGGAGGCGGTACGTCGGTGGTCCCAACCCCGCGGGTCGCGCACGGCGGCCAGCACGTAGCCGACCGCCAACAACGCGACCGGGAACAAAGGGAACCAGGTGGGCCCGGCCGCACCGTGCCCGGCGTGCGCCAGCGGCCCGGCCACCGTCATCGGGGGCCGTCGCCCGGGCGCCGGGACCGGGCCCACCACACCACAGCGGCACCGACCAACAGCAGCACCGCGCCGGACGCGATCCACAGCACGTCGTACGGCAGCAGGTGTACGCCGTAGCGGATCTGGTGCAGCCGGAGCACCTTGTGATCGACCACCCCGTCGAAGACCTGGAACCCTCCGGCTCCGAGCAGGAAGCCACCCCACGCCAGCCGGTTCGACAGAGCACGTCGTCGACGCAGGTCGGCGAACCAGAAGAACCCGCCGACCAGGATGATCAGCTCAGCGGCGTGCAGCAGCCCGTCCGAGAGCAGCGCCACCGATGGCGTGGACCGGTCGTAGAAGTGGTGCCACGCCAGCAACTGGTGGAAGACGATCTCGTCCACCGCAGCCATGATCGCGATGCCGATCAGGACGCCGACGAGCGTGGAGGAGCGTACGTCGGCGGAACGGGGCCTCGGCAGGCTCGAATCGACCACCACACCTCGCAGTCAACTGGATCAGGTCAGAAATACCCCGAACCGGATGAAACATGCCGGACCGGAGCGGCGGGAAGGCCCACTCGGCCGGTGGCACATCCCCGTTTCGTGACTCCCGGGCCACGGGCGGCATGATCATGGAGCCTGGAGGGGCAGCGACAGCCAGATCCCGAGAAGGAGGTGCCCGTGCCGGACGCGGACGAACTCGTCGCCAACGCGCTCGCGGCGGTGCGCGGCACTGACGTACGGCAGGCCGAACGGCAGCTGGACCAACTGATGGTCGGCACCGGCGCCGCGGACGGCACCGCGGCGGTGGACGCCGCTCTGCTGCGTCGCCTGGTCCGCGGCCTGGGTCGGCTGTGGCCGCGCGGCTGGCAGCCGGTCGACGTGGACCGGATCACCGGTCGACGGCTCGACGCCCGCGCGGCCCGGCTGGTCCGTGCCGCGATGGCCGCCCAGCGGCGCGATCAGGCCGAGCCGGTCCCGGCCTGGTGGGACGACCAGCTTCGCGAGTTGGCGGCCACCGAGGCCGACGGCAGCGTGTTGGCCGGCTGGGCCAGCCGGGAGGGTCTGGACCGGGCCGACGCGCTCCGCGCGGCCGTGGACACTCTCGCGCTGGTGGAGAGCCTGCCGCCCATCGCGGTGCTGCGCCCACCGCCGGGCACGAGCGGCGCGGCACTGCCCCGCACGGGCGGCACGGCTCGCAGCGGGTCGCCGATGCTGGACCGGGTGCGGGCGCTGCTGGCGAAGGCGGAGTCGACCACCTTCCCGGCGGAGGCGGAGGCGCTGACGGGGAAGGCCCAGGAGCTGATCGCCCGGCACAGCATCGACGAGGCGCTGCTGGCGGCCCGATCGGAGCGCGGGGACCTTCCCGGCGGCGTCCGCCTGAGCACCGACGCCCCGTACGCGGGTGCGAAGGCGCTGCTGGTGCAGGAGGTGGCGGCGGCGAACCGGTGCGAGGCGGTCTGGTCCGACGATCTCGGCTTCGCCACAGTGCTGGGCTGGCCGGCCGATCTGGTGGCGGTGGAGTTGCTCTACACGTCGCTGCTGGTACAGGCCACGGCGGCGATGCTGCGTGGGCGTGCCGAGCGCCGGCCGGGGTCGGGGCGGCGGACGAAGGTCTGGGACGAGTCCTTCCTCAACGCGTTCGCGCTGCGGATCGGCGAGCGGCTGCGCACAGCCACCGAGGCGGCCACCAACGCGGCGGACCAGGCAGCGGCCGAGACGGCCGGGGCGGAACGGCTGTTGCCGGTGCTCGCGGCGCGGGGCGAGGCGGTCCGGGAGCGGTTGGACACGCTCTTCCCCGGCGTCACCCGGCACCGGCTCAGCGTTCGCGACGCCGAGGGCTGGTCGTCCGGCACCTCGGCCGCCGACCGGGCTTCGCTGGACGTCGGCGGCGCCCGGAAGCCCCGACAGGTGCCCGGCCGACCCGATCCGCGCTGAACCATCCGGCGTGGGAACGCGCCCGGCGGAGGTTTCTGCGATTTTCTTCGGTACGCGGTAGGGATCGGGGGAACGGCTCCGACCCTCCGGTGAGTCGCGCCCCGATCGGGGTGCGACCAGAGCCTGAGGAGCATCGCCGTGAAGTACATGCTGCTGATCTGGAACCGGCCCGGCTTCACCGAGGAGCTGAGCGAGCAGGAGCGCACCGCCCTCTTCGGCGAGGTCGACGAGATCATGAAGGAGCTGACCGAGACCGGCGAGCTGATCGGCGGCCAGGCGTTGGCCAATCCGTCGCAGACGTTGACGGTCCGGCTCGTGGATGGCAGCCCCGAGGTTCTCGACGGCCCGTTCATGGAGAGCAAGGAGCAGTTCGCCGGTTACCTGGCCGTCGACTGCGACAGCCCGCAGCGGGCTGCCGAGATCGCCGCGCGCTGGCCGGACGTCCGGTACGGCGGCGCGATGGAGGTCCGCCCGATCATGGACGAGGCCGGGACGGAGATGTGACCGAGGACCGGACGGTCGAGGATCTGCTGCGCACGTTCGCGCCGCAGGTCCTCGGCCTGCTGGTCCGTCGGCACGGACAGTTCGACAGGTGCGAGGACGCGGTCCAGGAGGCGCTGCTCGCCGCCGCGACGCAGTGGCCCGGGCAGGGCGTACCGGACAATCCGCGCGCCTGGTTGCTCACCGTGGCCATCCGCCGCCTCACCGACGAGTGGCGCAGCGAGAGCGCGCGCCGGGACCGCGAGGTGGCGGTGGCGCGGCGCGAGCCGGCGTACGCCGGGGTGGCGCCCGCGGCGGACGCCGAGCCCGCCGTTCCGGCCGACGACGACACCCTCACGCTGCTGTTCCTCTGCTGCCACCCGGCACTGCCCGGATCGGCGCAGGTGGCGCTCACCCTGCGGGCGGTCGGCGGTCTCAGCACCGCCCAGATCGCCAGGGCGCACCTGGTGCCCGAGGCGACGATGAGTCAACGGATCCGGCGGGCCAAGCAGCGGATCGAGGCTGCCGGGGCAAGGTTCACCATGCCCGGGCCGGCCGAGCGGGGCGAGCGGCTGGGAACGGTGCTGCGGGTGCTCTACCTGATCTTCAACGAGGGCTACACCGCGTCCAGTGGCCCGGATCTGCGGCGGGCCGAGTTGACCGGCGAGGCGATCCGGCTGGCTCGCATCCTGCGCGGGCTGCTGCCCGACGACGGCGAGGTGACTGGGCTGCTGGCGCTGATGCTGTTGACCGACGCGCACCGGGCGGCCCGGGTGGGGTCGGACGGGGAGTTGGTACCGCTGGCCGAGCAGGACCGCTCCCGATGGGACGCCGCCGCCATCGCGGAGGGGGTCGCGCTGATCACCGAGGCGCTGACCTGGTCGCCGCCCGGCCCGTACCAGCTCCAGGCGGCGATCGCCGCGGTGCACGCCGAGGCGTCGACGGCAGCGGAGACGGACTGGCGGCAGATCGTCGCGCTCTACCGACTGCTGGCCCGGATCGCGCCGAACCCGATGGTCACCCTCAACCAGGCGGTGGCGGTGGCCATGGTCGACGGGCCCCGGGCCGGGCTCGCTCTGCTCACGCCGTTGGACACCGACGAACGCACGGCCGGGCACCACCGGCTGGCCGCCGTACGGGCTCACCTGTTGGAGCTGGCCGGGGAGGTCGGTTCGGCGCGGGAGGCGTACCTGATGGCGGCGCGGGGCACCACGAGCCGGCCCGAGCAGCGGTACCTGGAGGTACGGGCGGCCCGGCTGACCGGGCAGGGGTGAGCCACGTCGTCTTGCCGTTCTGGCAACAATCTTTGCGCATCACCCGGTCGCCGGTCACAGTCGTGGGCGACGCGCGAAGGAGCAGGCACAGATGACCGAGCAGCACGAGTTCGACAAGGACTACTGGGAGCGGCACTGGCACCAGGCGCACCACGGCCGCCCCGGAGCGATGAGCACGAGTCCCGCGCACCCGTACCTGGCCCGGGAGATCGGCGCTCTGGTGCCGGGCTCGGCGCTGGACGCCGGGTGCGGCGCGGGCGCCGAGGCGATCTCGCTCGCCGCCCACGGCTGGCAGGTCACCGCCGTCGACATCGCACCCGTCGCCCTCGCTCGCGCCGCCGAACGCGCGACGGAGAGCGGGGTCTCCGAGCGCGTGCGGTGGGTGGAGGCAGACCTCACGGCCTGGGCCCCGGACACGCGGTTCGACCTCGTCACGACGCACTACGCGCACCCCGCGATGCCGCAGTTGGCCTTCTACGACCGCATCGCCGGTTGGGTGGCGCCCGGCGGCACCCTCCTGATCGTCGGTCACCTGCACACCTCGGAAGCCACCGAGCAGGGGCACGGACACGGACACGGACACGGGCACCACCCGCCCGACGAGGCTTCGGTCACCCTCGCGGACATCACCGCCGGTCTGGACGACGCCACCTGGGAGATCGTCACCGCCGAGGAGCACCGCCGCACGATGCCGGGCCGGGACGCCCCGCTGCACGACGTGGTCGTCCGCGCCACCCGACGCCCCTGAGCACAGCGTCGGCTCGCTGATCGAGGAGGCCGGACACACAGCACGCCGGGCCGGTGATGATCACCGGCCCGGCGTGCGGGTTACGTCGTACGTCAGCTCTTGAAGGCGTCCTTGATCTTCTCGCCCGCCTGCTTGAGCTTGGCGGTGGACTGGTCAGCGCGACCCTCCGCCTCCAGCTGCTCGTTGTCGGTGGCCCGACCGGCGCCTTCCTTCAGCTTGCCGGTCGCGTCCTCGGTGGCGTTGTTGATCTTGTCGTCGAATCCCATTGCCAACCTCCATTGCAAGCGTCGCTACGACAACAGAGGTACCCCCGTCGTCACCGGCCCAACCATTACCGTCGTCACAGATCGGCAGCGGCCGGACGGAAGCGACGCAGCCGCAGGCTGTTGGCCACCACGAAGACCGAGGACAGCGCCATGGTGGCGCCGGCGATCATCGGGTTGAGCAGCCCGGCGGCGGCCAACGGCAGGGCCGCCACGTTGTAGCCGAACGCCCAGAACAGGTTGCCCCGGATGATGCCGAGCGTGCGTCGGGACAACCGGATGGCGTCCACCGCCGCGTCCAGGTCGCCCCGGACGAGGGTGAGGTCGGCCGCCTCGATCGCCACGTCGGCGCCGGTGCCCATGGCCAGCCCCAGGTCGGCCTGGGCCAGCGCCGGGGCGTCGTTGACCCCGTCACCGACCATCGCCACCGACCGCCCCTCGGCCTGGAGCCGCTTGATCACGTCGACCTTCCCGGCCGGCAGCACCTCGGCGATCACCTCGTCGACGCCCACCTCGGCGGCGACCGCGCGAGCCACTGTGGTGTTGTCCCCGGTCAGCAGGACCGGGGTCAGCCCCAGCCCGCGCAGCCGAGCCACCGCCGCCCGGCTGGTCGGCCGGACCACGTCGGCGACCGTGAGCACGCCCCGGGCCCGTCCGTCCCAGCCGGCGACGATCGCCGTACGGCCGGCGTCCTCCGCGTCGCGCACGGCCCACTCGACCTCCGGCGGTACGTCGATCTCGCGCTCGCGCAGCAGCCGGACCCGGCCGACCAGCACGGCCCGGCCGTCGACAGTGCCGGTCACCCCAAGCCCTTCGAGGTTGCCGAAGGCGGTCACCGGGGGTAGGGCGCCCGCCTCGGTGGCAGCCGCCGCGACCGCACGGGCGATCGGGTGCTCGGAGGCGGCCTCCACCGCCCCGGCGAGCCGGAGCAGCTCGGCCCGGTCCACACCGCTCGCCGGCACCGCGTCGACCAGTGTCATCCGGCCGGTCGTCACGGTGCCGGTCTTGTCGAGGACGACCGTGTCCACCCGGCGGGTCGACTCCAGCACCTCCGGGCCCTTGATCAGCACGCCGAGCTGGGCGCCCCGACCGGTGCCGACCAGCAGCGCCGTCGGGGTGGCCAGGCCGAGCGCGCACGGACAGGCGATGATCAGCACGGCCACGGCGGCGGTGAACGCGGCGGTCGGACCGGCCCCGGTGCCGAGCCACCAGCCCAGCGTCCCCATGGCGAGGGTGATGACGATCGGCACGAAGACGCCGGAGATCCGGTCCGCCAGCCGCTGCACCGCCGCCTTGCCGCTCTGCGCCTGCTCCACCAGGTCGGCCATCCGGGAGAGCTGGGTGTCCGCACCGACCCGGGTGGCGGTGACGATCAGCCGCCCGCCCGCGTTGATCGTGGCGCCGACCACGCCGTCACCAGGGGCGACCTCGACCGGCACCGACTCACCGGTGAGCATGCTGGCGTCGACCGCGGAGGTGCCCTCGTCGACCACTCCGTCGGTGGCGATCTTCTCCCCGGGGCGGACCACGAACCGGTCACCGACGGCGAGCCGGTCCACGGGGATCAGGGTCTCCACGCCGTCACGCAGCACCGTCACGTCCTTGGCGCCGAGGTCGAGCAGGGCGCGCAGGGCCGCGCCGGCAGTCCGCTTGGACCGGGCCTCGAAGTAGCGACCGGCCAGGATGAACACTGTGACCCCGGCGGCCGCCTCCAGGTAGATGTTGCCGGCGCCGTCGGTCCGGGTGATGTCGAAGCGGAACGGGTGCGTCATGCCGGGCATCCCCGCGTCACCGAGGAAGAGTGCCCAGAGCGACCAGCCGAACGCGGCCAGGGTGCCGAGCGACACCAGGGTGTCCATGGTGGCCGCACCGTGCCGCAGGTTGGTCCAGGCGGCCCGGTGGAACGGCAGCCCACCCCACACCACCACCGGAGCGGCCAGGGTCAGCGACAACCATTGCCAGTAGTCGAACTGCCAGGCCGGGACCATGGCCAGCAGGACCACCGGCACGCTCAGGGCCACCGACACCCAGAGCCGGGTACGCGGTCCCCGCAACGGGTCCACCGGGGGTTCCGCGCTGGGAGGGGCCGGCAGCGCCGCGGTGTAACCGGTCTTCTGCACGGTCCCGATCAGGTCGTCCGGCGTGACGCCGTCGGCGTACCGGACGGTCGCCTTCTCGGTGGCGTAGTTGACGGTGGCGCTCACCCCGTCCATCCGGTTGAGCTTCTTCTCGATCCTGGCGGCGCACGCGGCGCAGGTCATCCCGCTGATCGCCAGTTCGATCCGGTTCGGTGCCTCGGGCAGCGGTCTGCTGGTGGTGGTCATCGTCTGGTCCCGTCAGTTGTGTCCGTGCCCGGGGGTGCCGTGGTCGGCCCCGCCGGTCGGCGCGGGTCCGCTCGGGGTGGGGGCGACTCCGGTCGGGGTGGGGGCGACTCCGGTCGGGGTAGCGCCGGCGACCACTGTGAACTCGGCGGTGTGCACCCGCCCGCCGTGCTGGAAGTCGAGGTAGAGCCGGTAGCTGCCGGCCGAGGGCACCTCGGCGAGGAAGGTGACGGCCGGACCGGGCCGGGTGCGCCCATCGCCGGGCGTTCCGTCCGGGTGCACGTGCAGGTACGCCAGATCACCCCGCCGTAGTGCCACCAGATGCCCGTACGCGCCCAGGTAGGGCTCCAGGTCGGTGACCGGCTGCCCGTCCCGGCTGACGGTCAGGGTCAGCGACGACGTGCGGCCGGGCTGCGGCGCACCGGTCAACGTGACCGTGTAGCCGTCGACGGTGGTGCTGGTCGCCGGGGCGGGCAAGGGCCGTTCGGTCAACTCGCCGGGGACGGTCACGTCCACGCCGAGGGTCAGCGACTCACCCCCGGTCGGGGTGAAGTCGGCGAACGCCCGCCACTGCCCGGGGCCGGCCAGCGGGGTGTCGACCCGCCAGGTGCCGTCCGGGGCCAGCTCGGGGTGCACGTGGCGGAAGCCGGAGAGGTCCCGCCGGGCGACGATCAGGTGCATCTGCTTGTCGTGCGCCACGTCGTACCGGGTGACCGGTTGACCGTCCGGACCGGCGATCCGGAAGGCGAACTCGTCGGCCGGGGCGTCGACCGGTTCGAGGGTGTAGCCCCGGTCGGAGACGAGCAGGCCGCCGGGGAGCCGGTCGGCCGTCTCGTCGTGCTCGCCCGTCGCATGGGCGGCGTCGCCGTCGTGCCGGCCCTCGACCACCGGGGCGCGGTCGACCACCCGGCCGATCCCGTACGTCGTGCCGAAGACCGCCGCGAGGCCCACGGCGAACCCGGCCAGTCTCGTCACGGTGCGCATGCCCGCCCTCCGATCACGCGTCGACGAGGTCGTAGCCGGCCTCGTCGACGGCAGCCCGGACAACTCCCAGGTCCAGTGGCTGGTCGCTGCTGACGGTGACCCGGCCGGCCGCGAGGTCGACCTGGACGTCCTGCACGCCCGGGATCGCGCCGACCTCGGCGCTCACCGCGCTGACGCAGTGCCCACAGGTCATGCCCTGCACCTGGTACGTCGTGTCGACCATTGGATCGTCTCCTTCTCGGTACCGGTACCCGGTGGGGGTATCCCACCCGAAGACGACCGTACCATACCCCCCAGGGGTACGCTATCCTGGTTCACATGACCGCACCCACCCCGATCCGCGGGTACACCGCCAGCAAGGACCAGCTGCTCACGCGGCTCCGCCGCGTCGAGGGGCAGGTCCGCGGCATCGAGAAGATGGTCGACGACGACCGCTACTGCATCGACGTGCTCACCCAGATCTCCGCCATCCAGGCCGCACTCGACAAGGTGGCCCTCGGGCTGCTCGACGGGCACGCCCGGCACTGCATGCACGAGGGCGCCGCCGAGGGTCGGGCCGACGAGATGGCCACCGAGATGATGGCGGCGGTCGGCCGGCTCATGAAGCGCGGCTGAGCGCGCTCAGTCCGGCGCGGGGTCGAGACGGACCCGGCGCAGCAACTGCGCGTTGAGCGCCACCACGATGGTGGACGCCGACATCAGCACCGCGGCCACCGCCGGGCTCAACGCCACACCGGCCCAGGCCAGCACCCCGGCGGCCAGCGGCAGCGCCACCACGTTGTAGCCAGCCGCCCAGGCCAGGTTCTGCCGCATCTTCCGGTACGACGCCCGGGACAGCCGGACCACGGCCCCCACCCCGCGCGGGTCCGAGGATGCCAGCACCACCCCGGCGGACTCGATGGCCACATCGGTGCCCGCGCCGATCGCGATGCCCACGTCCGCCCGGGCCAGCGCCGGCGCGTCGTTCACCCCGTCACCGACCATCGCAACGACCAACCCCCGCCGCTGGAGCTCGGCCACCCGGTCGTCCTTCTCCGCCGGCAGCACCTCGGCGAAGACCTCGTCGACGCCAGGTCGGAAGCCGAGGTCGGCGGCGACCGCCTCGGCGACCGACCGGGCATCACCGGTGATCATGGCGATGGTGCGGACACCCTCGGCACGCAACTCGTCGACGGCGCGCCGGGCCTCCGGACGCACCTCGTCGGTCAACGCGAACGCACCGAGCACGGCGTCCGGCAGCCGCACCAGGTGCAACACTGCGGCACCCCGCGCCGACCACCGCCCGGTCGCGGCCTCCAGCTCCGCCGGGAGCGGAAGGCCCAGCTCCCGCAGCAGCGCCGGCCCGCCCACCGCGTACTCCCTACCGTCGATTGTCGCTTTCACACCGCGGCCCGGCAGCGACCGGAACCCGGCGGCCCGGGCCGGACCGGCGCGCCCGGCCGCCGCCACGATCGCCCGGGCCAACGGATGTTCGCTGTCCGACTCGACACCGGCCGCGAGCCGCAGCACCTCGTCCCGCTCGACGCCGGACGCCGTCACCAGGTCGGTCACCCCGTGCTCGCCCCGGGTCAGCGTGCCGGTCTTGTCGAAGAGCACCGCGCCGACGGTCCGCATCCGCTCCAGGGCCAACCGGTCCTTGACCAGGATCCCGGACCGTGCGGCGAGCGCGGTGGAGAGCGCGACCACCAGCGGGATGGCGAGACCCAGCGCATGCGGGCAGGCGATCACCAGGACGGTGACCGCACGGACCACCGCCTCGTCCGGCTGACCGAGCGCGGTCCAGACCAGCACGGTCAGCACGGCGGTGCCGGTCGCCAGGTAGAACAGCGCGGCGGCGAACCGGTCGGCCAACAGTTGGGCCCGGCCACCGGAAGCCTGGGCCTGCGCGACCATCCGCTGGATGCCGGCAAGGGCGGTCTGCTCACCCAACGCCTCGACGCGCACCCGGATCGCCGAGTCGGTGGCGACGGTGCCGGCCACCAGCCGGTCGCCCGTCGACCGGGCGACCGGCCGCGACTCCCCGGTGATCATCGACTCGTCCAGCTCGGCGCCGCCCTCGACGACCCGGCCGTCCGCCGGCACCCGACCCCCCGGCCGAACCAGCACCACGTCGCCGATCCGCAAACCGGTCACCGGCACCGCCTCGACCCGCCCGTCCGCCGCCACCCGTTCGGCCTCGTCCGGCAACAGCGCGGCCAGCGCCGCCAGTGCTCCCCTGGCCTGCCCGATGGCCTTCATCTCCTGCCAGTGCCCGAGCAGCATGATGGTGACCAGCGCGGCCAACTCCCACCAGAAGTCCAGGTCGAAGGCGCCGACGCTGGTCGCCAGGGACGCGCCGTACGCGACGGTGATCGCCATCGCGACCAGCAGCACCATCCCGGGCGCCCGGTCCCGCACCTCCCGAACCGCACCGACCAGGAACGGCCACCCACCCCACCAGAACACCACCGAGCCGAGCACCGGCCCCACCCAGGCCTGACCGGGGACGCTGCCGTCCCCGGCCAGGCCCAGCTGATCCGACACGAGACGACTCGTCAGCACCACCGGGATGGTCAACACCAGGCAGACCCAGAACCGGCGACGGAACATCGCCGGATCGTGCCCGGCGTGCTTGTCGTGCCCGGCGTGCTCGTCGTGCCCGGCGTGCTCGTCGTGCCCGGCGTGCTCGTCGTGCCCGGCGTGCTCGTCGTGCCCGGCGTGCTTGTCGTGCGGCATGGATTCGGCGCGTCGCGATCGGTCTGGATCGGGCGGTGACGAAGCGGGCATGACTCCAACATGCCGCCCCGGAGACCGCCGCGCGAGTGGTTCGGCCGCCCGACACTCCGCCACGACCTGCAACCCCCGGGAGGGCTGGCTAGCATCTCCCACGATGGCCCTCCGAATGCCGCTGCACAGTCGGGCACCGGCGCCGCCACGTCGTGGCGTCGCCCCCGGCCGACCGGGCCGAGCACTGACCGTCCGTGATCAAGCGGTCGTCGGGCAGCGATCCGCCCCGCCGTCCGCCGCGTTTCCACCGCATTGGTGAACCGCCCGGCCCGTTGACCCGTATCCCGCACCGGACCGTTGGGAGTCTCGCTTTGGGTTCCGGCCACACTCACCCCGCTCCGTCCGCCCCACCACGGGTGCGACGGATCCTCGTCGTGACGGTGGTACCCCTCTTCGTCGCCACAGTGCTGGCCGCGGCGCTGCTCTGGCCGCGCGGCGGGTCACCGCAGACCGACGGTGGTGCGGACGTGCCGCGCTACCCCGGCACTGTCACCCGGGTGGTGAGCGAGCCGTGCCCGTCGGTGCCGTCGGTTCCCGAGGGCACACCGAGGGTCGGCGACGGGCGGTGCGGCACTGTCGACGTCCGGGTGGACGACGGGCCGACCGCCGGCCAGCAGGTACGGACTCCGGTGCCCGACGGACCCGGCGCACCCCGGGTCGAGGTCGGCGACGAGGTCATCCTGGTCGAGCTGGCCGACCCGACCGATCCCACCACCAGCAACTGGAACATCGCCGAGCACCAACGCGGCACCCCGATGGTGTGGCTGGCGGTGGTCTTCGCGGCCGCGATCGTCGCGTTCGGTCGGTGGCGAGGTCTGGCCGCGCTCGCCGGGCTGGCCGCCAGCTTCGCCATCCTGCTCACCTTCGTGCTGCCGGGAATCAGCGCCGGCAGGTCACCGCTGCTGGTGGCGGTGGTCGGCGCGGCCCTGATCATGTTCGTGGTGCTCTATCTGACCCACGGGGTCACCGCACAGACCTCGGTCGCGGTGCTGGGCACCCTGGGCAGCCTGGTGCTGACCGGCGTGCTCGCCACCATCGCCACGGCCGCGACCCACCTCACCGGCTTCGGCAGCGAGGACGCCACCACCCTGTCGATGTTCCAGGGCGATGTGGACCTGCACGGTCTGCTGCTCGCCGGGATCATCATCGGATCGCTCGGGGTGCTCGACGACGTGACGGTCACCCAGGCGGCCACCGTCACCGAACTGGCGAACGCCAACCCCGGGCTGACCCGGTTGCAGCTGTACCGTGCCGCCACCCGGGTCGGCCGCGCGCACATCGCCTCCACTGTCAACACCATCGTGCTGGCGTACGCGGGCGCGTCACTGCCCCTGCTGCTCCTGCTCACCGCCGACTCGCGGCCGATCGGGCAGATCCTCACCAGTGAGTTCCTCGCGCAGGAGATCGTCCGCAGCGCGGTCGCCACCCTCGGCCTGATCGCCGCCGTTCCGCTCACCACCGGGCTGGCCGCAGTGGTCACCGCCGCCGGGCGCACCAATGCCACGGCGTCCACCGACGCTCCAGCGCCCCGGCCCCAGCCGGACCGCAGCGAGGCACTGGCCGCACTCAGCTCACCGCGAACGACCGGCTCCGACGAGCCGGACCGGACGCGGACCGCACCCCCATCCCAGGCCACCGACCGGTGGCCGAAGTCGAACAGGAGCACGGATACGGCATGGTGACACTCCTCAGCGTGACCAGATCGGGCATCCACCCTGAGAACCGCGTCACTGGTCACTCAACGCTATGGCGAAATGACGCTTTTGGTCGGCATCCAGGCGTAGCTCACCCGGCCGACTCTCGGGTAACCTCGCTGCCGGTTACCGATGAAGGCGCGAAGCGGCGCCTGCGGTGCCACCGCCCAATCGCCAACCGGCGAGCCGGGGACCCAGGTACCTGGGGTGAATCCGCATCAGCGGTAGGGGCCACTTCCGCCCCGAACCCGTCAGCTAACCCGGTCGGCGGTCGACGGAAGGGAACATTGTGACGGCACCCCTACGCCGCTGGATGACACCCGTGGTGGCCGTGATCGCCGCACTGACCGTGCTCGCCGGGCCGCTCCCAGCGCACGCCGCCCCGACGACCCCCACACCGTCCGGGCACGAGGAGGACGGCGAGCCCAAGCTGCTCAACGACGTCATCGAGCAGGCCAACCGTGACTACTCCGCCGCGAAGTCCAAGCTGGACAAATCCAAGAAGCGGCAGGACGAGTTGGCCGCGGAGGTCAACCGGGCCAAGGCCGACCTGGACGCGTTGGCCCCGCAGGTCGGGCAGATCGCCGCCCAGGCGTACCGGACCGGCCGGATCGGCGCGGTCGCGATGCTGCTGGAGAGCGACGCGCCCGACTCGTTCGTCCAGCGCGCCGGGATGCTCGACGAGATGAACATGGTCAACGAGAAGAAGCTCTCCGAGGTCAACGAGGTGAAGGCCCGCGCTGAGCAGGCCAAGCTGGCCCTCGACACCGAGGTCCGCGAGCAGCAGAAGCAGACCGCCCTGATGGCCAAGCGCAAGAGCGAGGCCGACAAGGCGCTCTCCCTCGTCGGCGGCAAGGGTTTCACCGGCGGCCTCGTGGATGCCACCTCCAAGGTCGCGAAGATCGGCCCGGGTCGCACGGCCGACGGTGACTGGAAGCCTCAGTCGTGCAGCGAGAACGACCCCACCACGTCCGGCTGCATCACTCCGCGCACGCTGCACGCGTACAAGGAGGTCAAGGCGGCCGGCTTCAACCGGTTCGTCGGCTGCTACCGCCCCGGCGGGCCGTGGGAGCACCCGAAGGGCCGCGCCTGCGACTGGTCGCTACAGAAGAGCGGGTTCTCCCCGTGGCACAACAACGACACCCGGACGTACGGCAACAACGTCGCCGCGTTCCTCATCCGTAACGCCGACCGGCTCGGCATCTACTACGTGATCTGGAACCGGCAGATCTGGTTCCCGGCCACCGGCTGGAGTTCGTACAGCGGGCCGTCGAACCACACCGACCACGTCCACATGTCGCTGCTCTGACCCGCACGATCCCCGTCGAGGGCCGTTCCGCGTGACGCGGAGCGGCCCTCGTCGCGTCAGACTGCGGCAGCCGCGGCCGGGTCGGTCGACTCGGGCGATCCGGCCGGGGTCTCCAACGTCGCGAGGTCGGCCGGTACGGCGGCCACCGGGCGCACCGCTCCGGCGGCCAGCCGGTAGGACACCCCCACCACCGCGCACCGCCCCCGCGCCACCGAGTCGGCCAGCACGGGCGACTGCCCGAGCAACGTCTCGACGGTCTGGGCGATGTGGATGTCGACGATGCCGTCGATGTCGTCCACGCCCTCGGACGCGGCCCGGCGCAGGCTGGGCAGCACGGCGTCGACCACCGCGCGCAGATGGCCACTCGGCGCGGTACCGGTCGCGGCGGACTCCCGGGCGGCCTGCACCGCACCGCACGAGTCGTGGCCGAGCACCACCACCAGCGGGGTGCCGAGGACGGTCACCGCGTATTCGACGCTGCCGAGCACCTCGGGGCCGGCGGTGTGCCCGGCGGTGCGAACCACGAACAGGTCGCCCAGGCCCCGGTCAAAGATGATCTCGGCGGCCAGTCGCGAGTCGGAGCAGCCGACGATCACCGCGAACGGGTGTTGCCCGTCGGCGACGGCAGCCCGGTGCCCGGCGTCCTGGTTGGGGTGGCGGGGAGCGCCGTCGACGAAGCGCCGGTTGCCGGCGACCAGCTCGGCGTACGCCCGGGTCGGCTCGCTGAGCGGGGTTGCCAGGTCGGTGGTCCGCTGCGGGCCCGGCTGAATGCCGGAGCTCCCGGTATGACTCATCCCGCACCTCGTCTCGACGCATCTGACCTGGTCAAGCCGGCTTTCCGCCGACCGGGCGGCGGGCGCTGGCTCGTGCTCCACCGTCACACGCACCGTAAGATGCGTCAAGGTATGCGTGATTTAGATTTCATACGTTGACTTCGGCCACCCCCTGGGCATTCTTCCCGGGGCAGGGCGGACCAGACTCTCGCAAAGGCAGGCGGACATCCGGAAAGGCGGTCACACGATGGCGAGCACGGTGACGGACGACACCGGCGGCGGGCGGAACTGGACGTTCCTCACCAATCACGGGCACGTCCTGCTGGCCATCGGCCGCGACCCGACCGCCCGGCTGCGCGACGTCGCCGCCGAGGTCGGGGTGACCGAACGGGCTGCGCAGGCGATCGTCGCCGACCTGGAGGCGGGCGGTTACCTGCACCGCACCCGGGTCGGACGACGCAACGAGTACACCCTCAACCCGGCCGGCCGGTTCCGGCACCCCGCCGAGGCCGACCGGCAGGTCGGCGACCTGCTCGCGCTGTTCGCCGACGCTTCCACCGCGAAGACAGAGCCCCAGGCCTGACCCTGGTCACCGGGGGCCGCTGACCGACGGTCACGGCGGTAACCTTTGCAGGTGCGCGAATGCCCGCCGTTGAGCGCGACCCCGTCTCGCCGTGTCCTTCGCGGCGTCCTCAGTGGAACGCTGGCGGTCCTGCTCGGCGCCGGCCTGGTGGCACCCTCCCCCGCGAGCGCCGCGCCGCCCCTCTGCGGTCCCACCGGCACCGACAGCCTGACCCAGATGCCGTGGGCGCTCCGCCGGCTGGAGCCGTCCTCGGCGTGGCCGCTGTCCCGGGGTGCCGGGGTCACGGTGGCCGTGATCGACTCCGGAGTCTCCGCCGCCCACCCGCTCCTCAAGGGGCAGGTGCTCGAGGGTCGCGACTTCAACGGCCTGCCGGCCCGACAGGGCCAGTGCGACGAGGCCGGGCACGGCACGCTGATCGCCGGCATCATCGCGGGCCGGGAGGGCACTGCCGTCCCCTTCAGTGGCATCGCCCCGGCCGCCCGCATCCTGCCGATCCGGGTTCTGCAGCAACTCGGCGCGGTCAACAACCCGCAGCTCCCCGCGCAGATCGCCGCGGCCATCGACTGGGCGGTCGCGCAGGGCGCTGACGTGATCAACCTGTCCCTGACCACAATTCCCCGCCCCGAACTGACGGAGGCCGTCGAGCGCGCGCTGGCCAAAGGAGTGGTGCTGGTCGCCGCCGCGGGCAACCGGTCGGAAGATTCGCAGAACCTGCCGGGTTACCCGGCCGCGTACCCCGGGGTGATCGCGGTCGGCGGGGTGGACGAGCAGGGCGGCCACGTCGGCACCTCGATCAGCGGCGACTACGTCGACATCGCCGCACCCGGGATGAACATCGTCGGGCCGGCGCCCGGAAACAACGGCTACCGCACCGTGCCGGAGGGTGGCACCAGCTACGCCGCCGCGTACGTGTCAGGAGTGGCCGCGCTGGTCCGGGCCGCCTACCCCAGTCTCGACCCGCAGCAGGTAGCAGATCGGCTGGAACGCACCGCGGACAACCCACCCGAGGGCCAGAACGCCGACATCGGCCACGGGACGGTCAACCCGTACCGGGCGGTGTCGAGCCTGCTCGGCACCCGGGCGAACCCGCCGGCCGGCACGCTCCCGGCGCCCGCCGTGCGAGACGACCCGCTGAGCTGGCAGCGCCCCACCGCGATCTGGGCGGCGGTCATCGGCGCACTGCTCGCCGGGCTGCTGCTGGTCGCGCGACCGATCATGGCCCTTGGCCGCCGACGCGACTGGCGCCCCGGCCGACGCACCGACGCCCCAACTGGCGGCTGAGCGGCGCACCGCAGCCCGGTGCCGACGCCTACGCCCGCCAACGCCAGACACAGAGCGGCTCCGGGCCGGGCGAACCGGACCGGAGCCGCCAGTGCGAATGCCTCAGCTCCACACCTTGGAGTTGCTCATCTCCGTGGTGAGGTAGTTTTCGCGGGCGATGCCCACGGCACCGCCGATCTCGTTCAGGATCCGGTTGATGTCCCGGACCGCCGCGTCCCACTTCGCCTGGTGCTGCTCGTAGGCAACCCGGTCCTCGCCGTCCCAGTGCAGCTTGGTCAGCATCGACCGCAGCGTGTCAAGCTTTTCCTCGAGGGTCTTCGAGATGGCCTGCATCTGCTGGTTGCTGCTCTCGAGGACCGCATAGTCAACTTTGATCGTCACGTTTTCCTCCTCTGCCGGCTACGGATCACGGGTTGAGAGCAGAGTGGAACTTGTCCAGCATCTGCTGCTGCTCTTCGTCGTTGACCTGGTGCGTCGTACCCGACTTGTCGAGCAGGTCAGCGATGCTGTCCATCGCCGTCAGCAGTTTGACGGTGTCCTCGTTCCAGCGCGTCATCAGCGACTGGAAGCCCGTGGACGCCTGACCCTTCCACGCGATGGCCAGGTCGTCGACCACGTTCCACAGCTTCTTCAGCTCGCCGTCGACCTCGCTGCGCGTGGACCGCACGTCACTCGCGGCGGTATGCAGAGTCGCAGCTTCGACCTCGAACGCCATGCTTCACACCCTTCCGTCTGTTGTGGTGGCGGCTTCGCCGCATCCTCCCCCGCGGCAAGGCAGCAACACCCCACCGACGGACACTCCTGTGAAGACCGTAGCGGAACGTGTCCAGCCCTCGCAGCCCTGACCCGTGACGTTCGATGGATGGTGGTGAATCGGGCCGGAACGGCCCACCACCCCCTACCGAACGACCGACCGCGCTCAGGTTGGCTCGGACCAGGCGGTCTGGATCAGCTGCTGGCCATCACGACGGCGAACCAGGGTGCCCCGGCCGGGCGGTTGCGGGCTCGGCCGCAACGTGCCGAAGACCGCGCCCTCCTCCCGGTTGCCGGACATCAGCAGGCCCGGCGAGTCCAACTCGCGAAGCCGTTGCAGCACCGGCTCGTAGAGCGCCCTGGACACACCACCGACCCGGCGCGTGACGATCAGGTGCAGACCGATGTCGCGGGCCTGCGGCAACAGCTCGTGCAGGGCGCTCAGCGGGTTGCTGCCGCCCGAGGCCACCAGGTCGTAGTCGTCCACCAGGATGTAGAGGTCCGGACCCTTCCACCAGCTCCGATCACGCAGCTGGGCGGTCGTCACGTCCGGGCCGGGCAGTCGGTTGGACAGCGCGCTGCGGATCGACCCGAGCCCCTGGGCGAACGCCTGGTTCGACGGGGCGTAGTCGAGCAGGTGGTCACCCTCCACCGCCCCCAGCAGGCCACGCCGGTAGTCGGCGATCACCAGCCGGGCCTGCGCCGGCGTGTACCGCTCGGTGATCCCCCGGGCGATCAGGCGCAGCAGGTTGGTCTTGCCGCACTCCGCGTCGCCGAAGACCGTCAGGTGCGGCTCGTTGGCCAGGTCCAGGTAGACCGGCGCGAGTGCCGACTCGTTGACGCCGATCGGGAGACCGGGTGCCGACCGGTCGATGATCCGGGCCAGCTCCGCCACCGGCAGCCGGCGCGGCAGCAACCGCACCTTCGGCGCCGGGCGACCCGGCCAGTTCGCCGCCACGTGCCCGGCCAGGGACAGCGAGGCCTCGCTCAGGTCGTCGATGTCACGACGGCCGTCGATCCGCGAGATCGCGGTGAGGAAGTGCAGCTTGTCCCGGGTCAGGCCACGACCGGGGGACTTCTCCGGCACGTTGTTCGCCGCCCGACGGTCGATCTCGGACTCCGACGCGTCGCCGAGGCGCAGCTCCAACTTGGTGCCGAGCAGATCCCGCATGTTGATCCGGATCTCCGCCCACCGTACGGCGGTGAGCACCACGTGCACACCGAAGCCGAGGCCCCGGTTGGCCAACGTGGTGATGGTCTGCTCCAACTCCTCGTACTCCTGGCGCAGGGTGTTCCACCCGTCCACCACCAGGAACACGTCGCCGAACGGGTCGTCGGCGAACTCGCCGGCGGCACGGCGACGGCGGTAACTCGCCACCGAGTCGATGCCGTGCTGGGCGAAACGAGCCTCCCGCTCGTCGAGAACTGCGACCACCTCGGCCACCGTCCGACGGACCGCCTCGACGTCGCGCCGACCCGCCACCCCGGCCAGGTGCGGCAACCGCTCCATGCTGCGCAGCGCGCCCCCGCCGAAGTCCAGGCAGAAGAACTGCACCTCCCGCGGCGTGTGCGTGAGCGCCAACGAGGCCAGCAACGTACGCAGCATCGTGCTCTTGCCACTCATCGACCGACCGACGATGACCACGTTGCCGCCGGCCCCCGCCAGCTCGACCATCATCGGGTCCCGACGCTGCTCGTAGGGGCGGTCCACCACGCCGACCGGCACGGTCAGTCGCCCACGCCCAGGCCAGGAAGCGGTGCACAACCCGTAGGTCGGGTCCACCGCCAGCGGACCGAGCAGCTCACCCAGGCCCGGCGGATCGGCCAGCGGCGGCAACCACACCTGGTGGGCCGGGCGGCCCCGACCCTTGAGCTGGTCGATCAGCACGTCGAGCATCGCCACGGCCTTGCCGTCGGCCGGCTGCTCCGGCTCCGGGGCGGTGGCCACCGGCACCTGCGGGACCTGCACCGGAACGAAGTCGAGACCGTACGGCACGATCCGGCGCTGCACCAGCGCCTGCGAGGCGGAGGCCTGCTGCCCCGGCGCCCGGTACGCACCCGACACGTACGCGGCCCGGAACCGCAGCATGGTGCTGGTGTCCGTCTTCAGGTAGCCGTGGCCCGGCGCGTTCGGCAGCTCGTACGCGTCCGGTACGCCGAGCACGATCCGGCTCTCCACCGCGGAGAACGTGCGCAGACCGATCCGGTACGACAAATGCGTGTCGAGGCCCCGCAGCTTGCCCTCTTCGAGGCGCTGGCTGGCCAGCAGCAGGTGCACGCCGAGGGACCGACCCAACCGGCCGATCATCACGAACAGGTCGATGAAGTCCGGTTTGGCGGCGAGCAGTTCGCTGAACTCGTCACAGATGATCAACAAGCTCGGCATCGGCGCCAGCGGCTCACCGGCCGAGCGCGCCTTCTCGTACTCGAAGCGGGAGACGTAGTTGCCGGCCGCCCGCAGCAGCTCCTGCCGTCGCACCATCTCGCCGGCGAGCGCGTCGCGCATCCGGTCGACCAACGGCAGCTCGTCGGCCAGGTTGGTGATCACCGCGCTGGTGTGCGGCAGCGCCTCAAGCGAGGCGAAGGTCGCGCCGCCCTTGAAGTCGACCAGGACGAAGTTCAGTTCCTCCGACGAGTGGGTCACCGCCAACGCGGCCACCACCGTACGCAGCAGCTCGCTCTTGCCGGAGCCGGTCGCACCGATCACCAGACCGTGCGGGCCCATGCCCTCGTGCGCCGACTCCTTGAAGTCGAGCTCGACCACGTTGCCGTCCGGTCCGACGCCGAGCGGGATGCGCAGCCGGTCCCGGTGCCCACGCGGGCGCCAGGTGTTCTGCACGTCCACCGCCGCGGCGTCACCGACGCCGAGCAGGTCCGGTAGCTCCGTGCTGCGGGCCAGCGGCTCGTCGCCGCCGGTCTGCTGCTGGGAGAGCCGGAAGGGGGCGATCTGTCGGGCCAGCCCTTCGGCGGCCTCGGCGCTGAGCCGGTCGGGCCGACCCAGCGTCGACGACGAACTGCCCCGGACCAGGTCGAGTGAGCTTCCGTCATTCACGTCGAGGCAGAGCAGCCAGCGGCCGGCGTCGCGCGGCACCGTCCCGGAGAGGTCGATCACTGTGGCGCCGAGCAGCCCCGGGCCAACCAGCTGGCAGGTCGGCGAGATCTCCCCGCCGTCGATCACCACGACCAGGTGCGGGGCGGTGGTCAGCGGCTTGGCCTCCGGCGCGAACCGGGGCCGCCCGCCCAGCTCGGTGGCGAGCGAGGCCTCGGCCTCGGCCAGGCTGGCGAAGACCAGTCGGCGCGCGCCGGCCGCGTCCGTACGACCGCTGTGGTGGGCGTGTGGCAGCCACTTCACCCAGCCCCAGGACGACTGCCGGTCGGGTGCGGCGACCACCGCGATCACCAGGTCGTCCGGTGCGTGGAAGGTGGCCAGCTGCCCCAGCGCCGCCCGGGTCAGGTCGAGCACCGGTTCGCGGTCGCCGCGCAGCACCACCCGGCTGAACGCGCGCACCGACAGCGCCGTGGGCAGGTCGGGCACCGTGGAGTGTGCCCGGACGAACCGACGAAGCGCGATGGCGCTCATCGGCTCCAGGTCCTCCACCGGCTTCGTCTCCGGTGGGACGATCTCCACGGCGAGCCGCTGCGGGCCGAGGGCGATCCGGGTCTCGCCGAAGTCGTCCTCGGTGATCCGTCGCTCCCAGAGTCGCCGGGAGGCGGCGATCGACCAGAGCGCGTCGGGCTCCGGGTGCCGCCAGGCCATCGCGGCCCGCTGCTGCTCGGCGGCACGCCGGGTGCGCTTGCGCATCTGCGCCAGGTAGCGCATGTAGTCACGGCGGTCGGCGTTCAGCTCGGCCTTGTCCTTGCCACCGCTGTTGGCCAGCGAGCCGATCGCCATGCCGAGCATCGAGACACCGAACAGACCACCGGCGACGTAGGTCATCATGCCGCCGCCCTTGCCGGCGTAGAGGAACGCCATGGCGCCGACCCCGCAGAACATCGGCAGGATCATGAGCAGCTGCCCCATCCCGCGGGGCGTCGGCTCGGGCAGCTCGGGAGGCGACTCCAGCAGCACCTCGCCGCGCGGTAAGGCCGGCCCCGGCTGACGCGGGAGCCGGCGGAACACCACCGTGCTCACGGCTGTCTCCTCCCCAGAAGCGGCCCTGATGACGTGCGGCCCGCGGAACACCGCCCGCGGGTGGGCATCGTACGTGCCGTCATCGTAGGTAATCTGCCGTGTGCGCGGTGGACCCGGACCGCAGCATTCCCGCCAGCCGATCACAGACGCACACCTGGAGGCCACTGTGGCGACGAAGACGGCGACCGGTGGTCTCAGCCGGATCACCATCGTGGCTCCGCGTACCCGGATGGATCTGGCGCTGCCGTCGGATGTGCCGTTGGCCGACCTGCTCCCCACCCTGCTGCGCTACGCCGGTGAGGACATGGCCGACGAGGGTGCTCGGCACGGCGGCTGGGCACTGTCCCGGTTGGGCGGTGCGCCCCTCGACGGTGGTCGTACCGCGGCGCAGCTCAGCGTCCGGGACGGTGAGGTGCTCTACTTCAACCCCCGGTCCGACGCCGCGCCGGAGATCGTCTTCGACGACGTGGTGGACGCGGTCGCCACCGCGACCAACCAGCGCCCTGGCGCCTGGCAGGTCGGCGCGACCCGCTCCTTCGCTGTGGCCTTCGCGGCGGCGGCGTTCGGCGCCGGTGCGCTGGCCGCCCTCTTCGCCGGTCCGCCGCACCTGCCCGGCGCGCTGGCCGCGCTGCTGGTCGCGGTGGCGCTGCTGGTGGGCGCGGCGGTGCTCTCCAGGGCCGCCGGTGACAGCGGCATCGGCGCGGTGCTGGCCCTGGTCGGCCTGGTGCACGCGGCCACCGGCGGCCTGCTGCTGCTCGCCGGCGATCGATCACTGACCGACCTGGCCAGTCCGCATGTCCTGCTCGCGGCGACCGCCGCGGTGGTGGCCGGCGCGGTGGCCGTGCTGGCCGTCGGCGACCGGTATCCCCTCTTTTTCGCCGCGATCGGGGTCGCGGCCGCGACCGGCCTGGGCGCGCTGCTCTGCCTGGTCCTCGGCCTCGACGCGGCAGCCTCCGCCGCGGTGGTCGCGGCGGTCGCGTTCGGCGTGGTGCCGGCGCTGCCGATGATGGCCTACCGGCTGGCTCGCCTGCCGGTGCCGTCGATCCCGACCGGTCCGGAGGACCTGAAGACCGACAGCGAGTCGGTCGACGGCCGGCAGGTGCTCCAGCAGAGTGAGCGCGCCGACCAGTTCCTGACCGGCCTGCTGTGGACGGTGTCGCTGCTGGTGCTGGGCGCGCAACTCGTGCTGGCTCTGGACGGCCGCCTGCCCGCGGTGCTGCTGTGCCTGGTGCTGGCCCTGCTGGCGCTGCTGCGGGCCCGCCCCCTCCTGGGCCGCTCGCAGCGCACCCCGGTGCTGCTGGCCGGAACCGTGGGTCTGGGCCTGGCCGCCGCGACCACCTTCGCCGGTGGGTCGCTGGCGGTCCGGCTCGGCCTGATCCTGGGCGGTCTGGTGCTCGCCGCGGTGATCAGCCTGATCTATGGTCTGACCGTCGCCGGCAAACGCATCTCGCCGGTCTGGGGCCGCCTGCTCGACATCGCCGAGATCCTGCTCATCATCTCGCTGGTGCCGCTCGCCTTCTGGGTCTGCGGCCTCTACGGCTGGATCGTCAACCTCCGACCCTGACCGTGCACCGCCGCCGCACCGGTCAGCGCGCCCGCGGACCGGTGGAGACACCCAGCGCCGACGCGACCGGAGCGGTGGCGTAGACGCCCGGAGCATGCTGACCGTCCATCGGCCGGGTCGACGCGCCCACCCGGTCGGCGACCTCACGAACCACCTTGACCAGGGCCTCGACGTGGTTGTCCATCGCCGCGACCCGCAACAGCGGTGCCGCCACCCGACCGTCCGACGAGACGGTCACGGCCACCGTGTGCGACGGCGCCGAGGTCGCGGTGATCGCGTCCACGAGCGGACCGAGCGGCGCGTCGAAGCGGCCCCGCAGAGCCATGCAGCGGTGCGTCCAGCCGCCGCCGCGCAACCCACTCCAACTCTCCGCCGGCGCCTCGGGCACCAGGTCCAGACCGGCGGCCGAGACGATGGCCGCACGTAGCTCCTCCCGGCCCAACGGACGATGGGCCAGCCCCGCCGAAGTCAGCGCCTTGCCGAGCCGGCCGATCCCGGCCGCCACCGTCCGGTGTACGCCGGTCAGCCCGCCGCCGCGGCTCACCGCCTCGACCCGGGCGTCCCGAACGGTGAGCCGCAGCGCCACCCACACGGTCCGGTGGGCCGCAGGCGGCGCACCGGGTGACGGGTACCAGACCAGCGTGTGCGCGACGACCTGGGCCCGGGAGACCGGGGCGCTGAAGTCCGCGAGCACCCGCAGCGCGCGGTCCACCGCGGCGGCGTCGACGGAGCCGACCGCCGCACCGGTCGCGGACTGCAGGGCGACGGCGGCGAACCAACCCTGGTCGTCACGCCCGATTCCGAGCCGGGTGCCTCGGTCGGTCAGCTCGATGACGCTCAGCTCAGGGGCGAGCGCGGCCAACCTCGGGTCGGTCGCCGTACCGCTGGCCAGCGCGGCCGACGCCCGCTCACCGCGTCGCCGCAACCGTCGGCGCAGCAGCAGGTCCTCGAACCACCAGCGGCCGCCGCGACGGGCGAACGCCGCCAGGACGACCAACAGCGCCGCAGTGCCCGCCGCGGCGAGCACCCAGCTGGGTCCGGCCGTGGCGGCCCAGACGCCGACCACGCACAACTCCAGTACGACGAGCTGCCCGACCAGCACGGGGCCGACCCGTCCACGGCCGGGCCGCTCGGCCGGGGGCGCCGGCCGGGTCGGAACGTCCACCGGGTCCGTGACCGCTCGGGCGGGTGGCGCCTGAACCTGCGTCATCGCTGACTGTCCCTCCTGCACGGTACGGCTCTGCGCCGGGTCGGTCCGGTGCCGGCCACGAGCGGTGGTCCCAAGGAACCACCGTCGGCCCCTTATCGTAGGGAAGCCCGCGACGGCACCCCGACCCTGATCGTCGCGGATCCACCCCGCCGGAGGTAAGTCATGCGGACCCGCCGCGATCAGGTGCAGGCGTACCGCTTCGTCACCCGCCGCATCGTCTCCGCCTTGCTGTCGGGCGATCCGGAGACCACCAACCTGCCGATGCGACGGCTCGGCATGGCCGTCTTCGGCAGTGTCCTCACCGCGGCCATCGTGCTCGGCGGGGTGGGTGCCTACGGCCAGTTGACCGGTGGCGCGGCGCCGCTGGACGACCAGACCCTGGTCATCGAACGGGAGACCGGCGCGACGTACGTGTTCATCGAGGGCAAGCTGCACCCGACGCTCAACTACACCTCGGCGCGCCTCATCGTGAACGACGCGAGTGCCCAGGTGCGGACGATGTCCCAGGCGTCGCTGCGGGACCGGCCCCGCGGCGTCACCGTCGGCATCGTCGGAGCACCGGACGCCCTGCCGGACCGCAAGTCGCTGACCGGGCTGCCCTGGTCGGTCTGCGACGTGCCCGACCCGGTCGACCGGCAGCGGTCCAGCACCCGACTGGTGATCGACCGGGCCCTGCCCGGCGGCACGCCGCTGGGTGACCGGGCGGTGCTGGTCTCGGTGAACGACCAGCGGTACCTGGTCACCAACAACACCCGACTCCAACTGCTCGACCCGTCCCGCACGATCACCGCGCTGCGGATGGCCGGCACCGAGCGACTCCAGGTCGGGCAGCAACTGCTCAACGCCGTGCCGGCCGGGCCACCGCTGCGCCGGCCGTCGCTGCCCGGTGAGGGCGAGCCCAGCAGTCGCAAGGTGGCCGGGCAGTCGCACGACGTCGGTTCGGTGTTCAAGGCCGCCGGGCGGCACTACGTGCTGACCCGGGACGCTCTCGTCTCGATCAGTGAGATCACCGCTCTGCTGCTCGTCAGCAACGGCGGTCGGATCACCGACATCACCCCGAACCAGGCCAGCGAGGCGTTCGAGGAGCGGCGGATCGAGGAGGAGGGGGTGCCCCCGACGATGCCCGCCCTGTACCCGGCCCAGCCCGGTCAGACCACGCTGTGCGCGACCTACCGCAAGGACAGCTCGGGCGGCCCGCCGACCACCACCCTGGAGGTCTTCGACCGCGTGCCGAGCGAGTTGACCGACAGCGATCCGGGTCTGGTGCCGGTGCGCCAGACCAGACGCGACGCCGTACGCACCGCCGAGGCGGTGCTGCTGCCCGGCGGCAAGGGTGTCATCGCGCAGGCCTCGCCCGGTGCCGGGACCAGCGGGTCCGGCGCCGCCGGGTCGACGATCTACCTGATCAGCCCGCAGGGCATCCGGTATCCGCTCGGCTCGGCGGCGACACTGGACGTGCTCGGCTACGGCGGGATCACCCCGTTGGCGGTGCCCGGGTCCCTGCTCGCACTGATCCCGACCGGGCCGACTCTGGACCGCGAGGACGCGTTCGCCGTCTTCGCTCCCGACGGGCCGGCACCGTCCGCACCGCCGTCGGCCGCGCCGAAGTCGGGCTCACCGTCCGCGGCGCCGCCGTCGGGCACGCCGTCCGCGGCGCCACCGTCGGGGTCGTCGTCCGCCGCGCCACCGTCGGGGTCGACCCCGTCGAGTCCGGCCGGTGGCACCCCGTCGAGCGGCGGGACCGGCGGGGGGTCCACGGAATCGACCGGCACCGACGGCTGAGCAGCTTCGGCGGGTCGCCCGGAGTCGCACTGGTGGACTAACCTGGATGTCGCTGACGGTTGTCAACCAGAACGACGGGGATGTTGCCATGGCCGGGCGTACGGAAGTCGACCTGTTGTCCCTTGAGGACTTCCACGAGCACCTGGCGTCGCGGTTGAGCCAGGCCGAGTCGGTGCTGCGCAAGCTCAACACCGAGATGCAGTGCCGTCCTCCGGCCCTGGGCTCGTTCTTCGACGCCACCGACAAGGCGCGTCGCTACAGCGAGGTGCATCAGTCCTATGTCGACCAGGCCGAACGGATCCGGCAGGCGGTGCTGGCGGCACAGCAGGCGACCAGCACGATCCTGAGCAACTACCGCACCACCGAGGCGCGTAACGCGGCCAACTCCGACGATGTCACCGCCGCGCTGAACCCGGTCGAACGGGCGTTTCAGACGAAGGAGGACGGGCGTGTCTGAATACACCCAGCGCTATCAGGGCGACAGCCACCAGCAGCTGTACGACGGCCTGATGGCGGGCAAGCCGGAGCAGATCGAGGGCGTGGCCACCCAGTGGGCCGAGCTCAAGGGCATCCTCGACGGCCTCGGCCGGGATCTGAGCGGCGACCTCGACAAGCTCGCCAACACGTGGACGGGTTCGGCGGGTCGGGAGTTCCATCGGCGACTCAGCCTGATCGTCGCCCACACCGACGCGTTGGGCGAAGGGATGGCCGGCGTCAAGCAGGGGTTGACCATGATGGCCGACCATCTGCGCGCCGCGCACAAGCAGGCCGAGAGCCCGGAGGAGACCGACGACAACGACAAGGCGATCGGCGGCGCGATCAAGGGTGGCGCGGCCTTCGGTCTGACCGGTCTGATCGTCGGGGGCATCGCGGGTCACCAGCAGGACAAGGCAGAGCAGGAGAAGGCCCACCAGCGGATGGTGACGCTGGTGGCCGGCCTGGCCAACAGTTACGAGATCTCCGCCTACGACCGGGTGGTCGAACCGCCCCCGCCCGACCCGGATACTCCGAGCACCGCCCGCAAGGACCCGACGACGCCACAGAGTGTCTCGGCCATCGCCAGGGTGTCCGGCGGCCCCAACACCGGCGCTGACACCGGGCGCACCGGTGACGCGACCATCTCGTCGCCCGTCCGCGTCGCCCAACTGCCGGGTGACGGTTCGACTCCGGGCGAGGTCGGCTCGGGCACCGGTGGCAGCCCGGCTGTCGTCACCGCTCCGATCGGCGCCGGCAGCGAAATCGCTGACGGCGGCACCTCCCTCGCCGGAGCCGACCCGCTGATCGGCGGCGCGCTGCTCGGCGGAGGTGCCGCCGGGCTGGTCGGGCTGTCCGGGCCGGCCGGCGCGCCCGCTGCGGCGAGCACCGGTCCCGGCCTGCTCTACGGAGCACAGGGCGGGTCACCGGCCGGCGGGGTGTTGCGCAGCGGCGCGCTCGCGGGCTCGGGCAACGCGGCCCCCGCCTCGGCTCGGCCGACCGGCGGTGGTGCGGCCCCGGCGGAGACCCGCGCCGCCAACGGGGTCGGGCGCAGCATCGACGGCCAGCGCGGTGGCAGCGGCGGACGCCCGGCCATGACCGGCGGCAACGCCCGACCGGGGTCCGGCGGCGGCCGCCCTGGTGTGCTCGGCGGGCAGGGTCGAGCGCAGGACGACGACTCCGACGAGCGGCTGACCTGGTTGACCGAGGACGAGAGGGTGTGGCAGGGCGACGAGAAGGCAGCGCCCCGGGTGCTCGGCACCGGCGACTGATCACGGACCGTCGCCGGCACGCCCACCCCACCGGCGGTGCCACCCCAACGATGCACGGTGCCCCCGATCGGACCCGATCCGGTCGGGGGCACTGCCGTTCCCGGCCCCCGGCCGACGCCGTCCACAGTGCGCAGGGTGGTGGCGGTCACGCCCGCCCGGTCCTTCGCCGTGCTGCGATGGGCCAGGACGGGCGATAGGTTGGTCGGGTGTCGTCCGCAGCGTCTGTCCGCCCAGCCAGGTGGGCTGTGCTGCGGTCACTGCGGGATCTGACCCGCCTGGCGGTCACCGCGCTGGTGCTCGCGGTCGGCCTCGGTGCCGCTCTCGCCGCGACCCCACCGCCCGCCCCCACGCAGCTGCGGCCCAGTGCCGTGAGCAGCCGGGTGGCAATTGTCCGCCCCGACGCCGGCCCGGCCAACCAGCGGGCCGCCCAGCCCGCTGAAGCCCCGCCGGCCGGCACGCGCGATACCGCCACGGTGACCGGTCCGGTCGCGGCGGGCCCGGTGCACGTCCCGGCCATCGATCCCGGCCGTGGCTCTCCTGCACGACGCGGCCCGCCCGCCCGCTGAGCCAGGCCCGGCGATCCCCGGGGCCCGATCCCGGCTGATCATCCCGCACGGCATCTGAGTTCGCCGTCGACGGGACCATCCCGCCACCGGGCCGACCGGTGCTGCCGCGCCTTCCTGCCCCCGTCGATACCCGCCTTCGACCGCGAGGTGCTGATCATGCAAACCATCCTCTCCGCCGTCCTGCCAGACCTCTCCCGGGCCGCCGTCATCTGGCTGAGCCTGCTCGGGGTGGTAGCCGTCGCCGTCGCCGCTCTCCTCCTGCGGCCCGGCCGGTTCCGTTTCGACCCGGGCTCCCGGATCCGCCGCGCCGCCATGCCGAGCCAACTTGAGCAGGCGCAGGAGGAGCGGGAGCAGAGCCGCTACGCGCAGGAGGTCGCGGTGGCCGCGGAGCGGGCGACCACCACCGTGCGACGCCGCCGCGCGGAGTGGGTGGCCGCGCAGGAGGCGGTCGAGGCAGCCTGGCTGGCGTACGAGCCGGCCGAGGCTGGCGTACGGCGGCTCGACGCGGCGGCCGCGATGCCGCTGCCGCACACCGCACGCACCCCCGCCGAGTACGCGGACCGCGAGCGCTACCTGCACCGGGCGGCGTTGGATGCGTACTGGCGGCGGGAGCTGTCGGTGGAGCAGCTCAGCGACGTCTTCGCGCACCGCGACGGCTGGGACCCGCGACTGCACCCGGTCGAGCAGGAGCTGGTGCTCCAGCGGGCGATCCGGGACAACCTGGCGGCCCGGCACGCCGCAGCCCGCCAGCGGGAGCAGGCCGCGTGGCGGGCGGCCGAGTTGGCGGTGGCCGCGGCTCGCAGTCTGCGCGAGGAGGCGCACGCCGCGACCGGACGACGGGTCGCCGAGTCGGCGTCGGTGCTGCCGCTGAGCGAGGTTGCCCGACCCGTCGGCGCGCAGCCCCGCGAGAACGTCGAGCAGACCCGGGAGAACAAGGTGACGGCGCGCGGCCGTGCGACGGTGCCCGCGTTCTGAGCCGCGCGGGCTCGGGTGGGTTAGCGTGACGGCATGTCCCGACAGGCGTGGGTCCTCGTGGTGATCGCCAGCATCCTGGCGCTCGCCACACTGGTCGGTGCCGTGGTGCTGGCGGTGCGGGTGGTGCGTACCCGGCGGCTGCTGACCGGGCTGGGCGCGGGCGGCAAGGTCGCCTTCTACGGGGCGCTGATCTACACGATCTTCCCGGTCGATGTTCTGCCGGACCCGATCTACCTGGATGACATGGGGGTCCTGGCCGCCGCGCTGCTCTACCTGACCCGGCTGGTGCACCAACGTCGGGCGGCGGGTCGCCAGCTGCCCGGTCAGCCGGACGCCCCACCGGATCGGGGCCAGGTGCGTCGCCGCGTGCCATGATCGGGGTCGGTTCGGCGGACAGGGGACGGGCATGACGGGCGATCATCGGTTGAACGTGCACGATGAGCGGGTTGTCGCCTTCTGCGCCGAACGGCACCTGGCGACCCTGACCACCCTGCGGGCGGACGGCACCCCGCACGTCGTACCGGTCGGGGTGACTCTCGACCCGGCGGCCGGCCTGGCCCGGGTCATCACCTCCGGCGCCTCCCGCAAGGCCCGTCAGGTGGCGGCGGCGGGCGCAGCGGGCGCGGCGGTGGCCGTGTGCCACGTGGATGGCCGCCGCTGGTTGACCATCGAGGGTCGCGCGGTGCTGCGGTCGGATCCGGCCGCCGTGGCGGAGGCGGAGCGGCGATACTCCGAGCGGTATCGGACACCGCGCCCGAATCCGGAACGAGTCGTCATTGAGATCAGCGTGACCAGGCTGTTGGGCAGCCTCTGAGCTGACCGTGTGTCCCCGATGACCGGTTCGGGTCCCGGCGGGGCTGCCGCGCGGGTCCCGGTGCCCGCAGCCGGCGGAATTCTCCGTGGAGCAGAGCGGTTACGTCCTCGGTACGCCCAGGGCCGAGACCAGATGGTCGGCCCCGTGTTGCGCCGAGCGCCATTCCCGGTGCTGCCGCCTCCGCTTGCCCGAGGCGCCAACCCCCGAACGGAGACTCGACCATGAACCAGATCGTCCAGAAGAGCGGTCTGTCCGTCGTCGGCCTGCTGGTCGCCGGCGGCTGCGCCCTCGGCCCGGCGGTGGCCGCGCAGGCTGCCCCGACGCAGGCCGCCCCGGCCTCGTCGAGCCAGAACGACAGGCACGCCGAACGGATCCTCGGCGTCGACTACCAGGCCCAGCCGAACTTCTACTACTGCGGCCCGGCCGCGACCCGGATCGCGTTGTCCGCGCAGGGCAAGGCGCTGTCCCAGGACGAGGTGGCCCGGCTGCTCGGCACCACCGAGGCGGGTACCCCCTCGGCCCTGGACACGACCCGGGTGCTGAACGAGCTGACCGGTGGCAAGTACCGGACCACCGAGATCCGTGATTCGGTGGCCCGCCCCGAGCAGGTCGAGCAGCTGCGCCGTGACGTGCTGGCCGCGGTGGACGCCGGCCGACCGGTGGTGGCCAACATCAAGGGCACGACAGTGGACACCGACGGCAACCCGCACTCGTACGAGGGTGGCCACTACCTGACCCTCGTCGGCTACCGCGACGGTGGTGACACGATCCGGGTCGCCGACCCGGCCGACCCGGCGTTGGGCGAGTACTGGATGAGCCTTCCGAAGGTCGCCAACTGGATCGCGGAGCGCGGCTACTCCTCCTGATCCGGACGGTTCACCGGGCCGGCCTCTCCCGTGCGGGGAGGCCGGCCCGGCCGTCGTTACGGGCCTGGGCGGCGAGGTGCGCGCGCCGACGGGCTCGGGCGGCCCGCGTCGGTCGGGTCCGGTGCAGTTGTCGGTGGACCGGCGGGTGGATCTCCGCCTCGCCTGCTCCGGCCGCCCGGCGCACGATCCGGTTGGCGTCTTCAGGTTCGGAACCGGCGGCCCGGAGCAGGTCGCTGGCCGCGGTACGCAGGCCGGTGACGAGGGATTCGCCGAACGACTTGACGCCGGCCGCGGAGGCGCGCCCGGCCAATTCGGCGCACTCCTCGACCAAGCGGCGGGTACACCGGGGGTCGTCACCGACCCTGCACTCCACCCGCATCTCCGCCACCGCCTGACCCAACCGGCCCATCGCACCCGGCAGTTCCGGCGGAATCGGCTCGTCGTACTGCAAGGCGGTGGTCGACCAACGGGCCATGGCGCGGGTGTCCAGCAGCAGCCGTTCCAGGTGACCGGCGGTGCGGGCGTAACGGTGGTACTGCTGCCGACGGTGCCAGCGCACCGGGGCGATCGTCACCACCTCCTCGGCGCCGCTGAGCGCATCGTGCAACCGGCCCAGGTCGTCCTCGGTGCCGCGGAGCCGCTCCAGGACGCCCAAGGTTCCGGCGCCGTCGCGTTCGCGCAGCGCCCGCGCCAGCTCGGCGAGTTGCTCGCAGAGGATCGTGAAGATCGGTGCCGCGGCGCGGTCCAGCACCCGCATCGGGTTGATCGGCAGCAGGAGCGCGACCACCACCAGGCCGACCACCCCACCGACGAGCGCGTCGAAAATGCGAGGGACCTCCAGGCCGCGCTCCATCGGGGCCAGCGTGGCGATCAGCACGGCGGTACCGCCGGCCTGACCGACGAGCGGACCACCCTTCCCAGCCACCAGCAACGCGGCGGCGATGGCCAGCGCGACCACCACGCCGGTCTGCCACGGGCCCGAGCCGAGCAGGAATCGCAGCGTGTCCCCGATGATGATGCCCAGGGCCACGCCACCCAACAGTTCGAAGGTCCGGCGGGCCCGCTGCCCGATGGCGGTGGCGATCGTACCGACGGCGGCGGCGGGAGCGAAGACGTGCGATCCCTGGCCGAGCAGATTCTTGGCGAGCAGGGCGGCGATGGCCGCGGCCAGCCCGGCCTGGATGGAGATGACCAGGGTGACCTCCCACTGCCGGGCCCTGATCCGGCCGGCCTGCCCGCCACGGTGCCGCACCCGTCGGACCGTCCGCTCGGCGGTCTGGTCGAACCGCGACTGATCGCGGTCGGCGGGTGGGCGTTCGTCGGCCATGGCGGCGGTTACCCCGGCGGCGGCAGGGCAATCGTGACGGCCGGGCACCACCGCCACCGCCAGCGCCACCGACACCGTCGGACGCATCGTCAACCGTAGGTTTGTGCAGCCCCGTGGGGGTACCAGAGCCACACACCTCCCACCGATCCGCAACCGGTAAGGGGCCGTGACATGACCAATCCACCGACCACCGACGACCACGACGCCGTCGACATCCTGGTCTCCGATCATCGTGAGATCGAGTCAGTCCTCGTCGAGTTGGCGACCCGGCAGGGCACCCCCGAGCACCGCCGGCGCCTCGCCGACGTGGTGATCGCCGAACTCGTCCGTCACTCGGTGGCCGAGGAGGCGTACGTGTATCCGATCGCCCGAAAGGTGTTGCCCGACGGCAACGAAATCGCCGACCGCGAGATCGCGGAGCACGCCGACGCCGAGCGGACCATGAAGGACTTGGAGTCCACCGACCCGTCCGACCCCCGCTTCGACGAGCTGCTCGCCCAACTGACCAGCACCGTCCGACATCACGTGACGGAGGAGGAGAAGGAGCTGTTTCCCCGGCTGCGCGCGGCGACGGCCAGGGAGGAGCTGGTCGAGATCGCCGCCCGCGTGACGGCGATCAAGGAGATCGGGCCGACCCGGCCACACCCGGGGAGCCCGGAGCACCCACCGGCGAACAAGCTGCTCGCCCCCGGCATCGGTCTGGTCGACCGGCTGCGCGACGCGTTGAGCGGCCGGCCCACCTCAATGGACGAGCTACGCGACAAGCGCTGACCCGCGCGTCACCCCGACCCGGCACTCCCGGGTCGCCGACGGCGCGGCGGCCCGGGAGGAGCGCGCTGGGTCAGCGGACCTGGTCGCCCTCACCGGTGCGCGCCTGGGCCTGGTCCACGCCCTTGTCGATCTGATCGCCGTACTTGCCGCCGGTGCGCTTGTCGGCCATGTCGCCGGCCTTCTCCGCGCCCTGGTCGACCTGCTTGTCATGCTTGTCCGCGAAGTCCTTGGCCTTGTCCATGAAGTCACCCACGGCGTTCCTCCTCAGTCTGGTCCGTCCTCTTCGCCTTCCCTCGGCCCGACGACGCAAACGCCGCCGCTCCGGACGTGATTCGCGAACACCCACCCACGTCACTCCGACCGACGTACGATCCGCGCGGGCAACGGCCAGCGATTCGGGTGTCGGGGCACGACCGACCGGGTACCGACCTCGTCGAGATCGAGGAGGACCGACATGGCCGCAGAGGAACCCGGACCGACAGGCAGCCCCGGGCCGCGCCAGACCTGGGCGGCGCTGCCGTGGCTGGTCCGGACCGCGGTGTCGTGGAGCGCCTGCCTGGTGGTGATCGCCGCAGGGCTCTACCTGCTCGGCCGGATCGCCGTCCTGTTGGCGCCGCTGGCCATCGCGCTGGCCGCCACCATCTTCCTCACCGCGCTGCTCGACCCGGTCCTGCTGCTGCTGCGGCGCCGGTTGCGCCTGCCGGCGGCGCTGGCCGCGCTCTGCACCGTACTGCTGCTGCTCGGCATCCTGGTCGGCGTCGGCGCCCTGGTGTGGAACCTGACCGCCAGCCAGTTCGATCAGCTCAGCCAGGAGTTGACGCAGGGCGTCGAACGCAGCCGGGACTTCGTGACGTCCACCCTGCCGGTCAGCGAGGCACAGCTGGACCAGCTGGTCGACCAGGCCCGGGAAGGGCTGAGCGGCAGCTCTCCGGACCCGGTGGCCGGTGCCCGGACCGCCACCGAGGTGGTCGGCTCCGCGCTGCTGGCTCTGGTGCTGCTCTTCTTCCTGCTCAAGGACGGCCGGTCCATGTGGCACTGGGTGCTGTCCCGGGTCTCCGGCCCGAACCAACCAGTGCTGGCCGAGGCCGGCCGCAATGGTTGGCAGACGTTGGGCGCGTACAGCAGGGGCACCATGTTCATCGCCGCGATCGACGCGCTGGGCATCGGGCTGGCTCTCGTGGTGCTGAGGGTGCCACTCGCCCTGCCGCTGGCGTTGATCACGTTCCTCGGCGGGTTCGTGCCGATCATCGGGGCGACGGTGGCCGGCGCGGTGGCGGTGCTGGTGGCGCTGGCCGCGAACGGTCCCACCACCGCGCTGCTCACCCTCGCGGCGGTGATCGCCGTGCAGCAGATCGAGGGCAACCTGCTGGAGCCGCTGGTCATGAAGCGGCAGGTCCGACTGCATCCGGCGGTGATCCTGGTGGCGGTCACCGCGGGCACGCTGATCGCGGGCATCGCCGGCGCCTTCGTCAGCGTCCCGATCACCGCCGTCCTCTGGCGTGTCATCGACACCGTCCAACAGCGCCGGTCGACCTCGGCTCTCCTGCCCTCGGACTGATCACCGACCGAGGTGCGTGGTGAACCAGGTGCCAGCCTGATCGGCAACCTGCTCCAGGGTGCCGGGCTCCTCGAAGAGGTGGGTGGCGCCGGGGATCACCCGCAGTTCGCCGACCTCCCCCAGCTCGGCCAGCGCCCGCTCGTTGAGCGTTATCACCTCTTCGTCCAGCCCGCCGACCAGGAGCAACGTGGGGGTACGCACCTGGGCCAGCGCGTTCCCGGCCAGGTCCGGCCGACCGCCCCGGCTGACCACGGCGGCCACCCGATCGGCGCGGGACGACGCCGCGACCAGGGCAGCGGCAGCACCCGTGCTGGCTCCGAAAAGACCGATCGGCACATCGCCGGCGGGACGCTCGACGGCCAGCCAGTCGACGATCCCGGCCAGCCGGCTGGCCAGCAACCCGATGTCGAAGCGCAGTTCGGCTGTTCGCGCGTCCACCTCGTCCTCGGCCGGGGTGAGCAGGTCTGCCAGCACCGTGCCGAGCCCACGGCCGTTCAGCGTCCGGGCCACCGCCACGTTGCGCGGGCTGTGCCGGGAACTGCCGCTGCCGTGCGCGAACAGCACCACGCCGACCGGCTGGGCAGGCAGCGTCAGGTCGGCGGGGAGTTGGGCGTCCCCGATCGGAATGGTCACACTGCGCTGCTCGTCCATGCCCCACCTCCGCGTCCTCGCCGGTGGTCCGGGTACCCGGCCCGCCGCCGGGCACGCACGCCGCGCCCGCGTCACCCCCCGCCGCCGGGCCGCGTTTGCCCGCTGGGGCGCCGGGTACGCGACGAGCGACCGCAGACCGTGTCGGCGCAGCCGCGCCCCGACGGATCGCGAGGATCGCCATGGCCAAGCAGCAGATTTCCCGGCAGCAGCAGCTGACCGAGCGAACCCAGCGTGAACAGGACGCCGAGCGCAACCAGGACGTCGGGGACCAGGATTTCGGAGACCAGGCCGCTTCGGCCCGGCTGCCCGACGACCCGAAGGCGGCGGCGCCCCGGGACGCGATCGGGCGTCCGTCCACCGGCGAGCCGGTCTGACGAACCGGGGCCGGCGAGCCGGTCTGACCCACAGGCGCGGGCGGGCGGGGCGGGAGGACTCCCGCCCCGCCCGTCACTGTTCGCGCTCGGGCAACCGCATCAGCGGAGACCGCCCCGGTGGTTGCTCGGGCGGCGGACCGGACGGCTCGGCCGGCGGCACCGGCACCGTCACCGGCTCGTCGCAGGTCACCCGCAGTATCTGGTCGTGGTGGCGCAACTCCACCACGTCGTCCGGGCCGCCGTGGCGCAGCGAGTACGTCGTCTGATGCGGCCGGACATCCACCCGCAACGCCAGCCCCCGCCACTGGAGCGAGAACTCCAACCGGCTGAGTCGGCTGGAGAGCCGGGGGGCGAAGGACAACTCGCCGTCGTGGTCCCGTAGACCGCCGAACCCGCTGACCAGGGCGAGCCACGCGCCGGCCAACGACGCCATGTGTACGCCGTCGCGGGTGTTCTCGTTGAGGTCGTGCAGGTCCATCAGCGCGGCCTCGCGCAGGTAGGTGTGCGCGAGTTCGGGGTGGCCCACCTCGGCGGCGAGCACCGCCTGGGTGCACGCCGACAACGACGAGTCGCGTACGGTGCGGCGCTCGTAGTAGAGGAAGTTGCGCACCTTCTCCTCGGGGGTGAAGGCGTCCCCACGCCAGTGCATGGCGAGGACCAGGTCGGCCTGCTTCACCACCTGCTTGCGGTACAGCTCGAAGTACGGGTAGTGCAGCAGCAACGGGTACTTCTCTGCCGGTGTGTGCGTGAACTCCCATTCCTGGAGTCGGGTGAAGCCCTCCACCTGCTGGTGGACCTCGAGTTCCTCGTCGTACGGGACGTGCATGGAGGTGGCGGCGTCCCGCCAGCTCGCGGCCTCCTCGTCGGTGACGCCGAGGTGGAACGCCTCGTCCCGGTAGCGCATGACCACTTCGGCGGCGGCGAGCAGGTTCCGCTGCGCCATCAGGTTGGTGTAGACGTTGTCGTTCTTCACGGCGGTGTACTCGTCCGGGCCGGTGACACCGTCGATGTGGAACTGCCCGTGCCGGTCGTGGTGGCCGATCGAGCGCCACAGCCGGGCGGTCTCCACCAGCAGCTCCAGCCCGATCTCCCGTTCCGACTGGGTGTCCCCGGTGACCATCACGTAGCGGCGCACGGCGTCGGCGATGTCGGCGGCGATGTGGAAGGCTGCCGTACCGGCCGGCCAGTATCCGGATGATTCCGGGCCTTCGATGGTCCGCCAGGGAAAGGCGGCGCCCCGGAGGTTGAGCGTCTCGGCGCGTTCCCGCGCCGATTCCAGCGTGCTGTGTCGCCACTGCAACGCGCTGCGCACCGCGCTCGGCTGGGTGTACGTGAGCACCGGCAGGACGAACATCTCGGTGTCCCAGAAGGCGTGACCGTCGTAACCGGGGCCGGTCAGCCCCTTCGCCGAGATCGGCCGCTGCTCGGCCCGCGCGCCGGCCTGCAACACGTGGAAGAGACCGAACCGGACCGCCTGCTGCACCTCCGGGTCGCCCTCGACCAGCACGTCGGAAGCGTCCCAGAACGCGTCGAGGTAGTTGCGCTGCTCCCGGTGCAGCCCGTCCCACCCGTCGAGCCGGGCTCCGGCCAGCGCCGCGCCGACCTGGTCGCGCAGCGCCGGCAGGGACCGGCGACTCGACCAGCTGTACGTCAGATACTTGATCACCCGCAGCTTCTCGCCGGGCTGGAGCACGCAGGCGACGGTGGTACGCACCCAGTCCTGGTAGCCCTCGGACTCGATGGTGGTGTGGTCCGGGCCGTGCACCTCGTGCTCCATGGCGGCGGCGACCCGCAGACCGGAGACCTTGGTGCGGTGGATGAGCTGGCCGCCGTCCGGGGTGGTCAGCTCCTCCTCGGCCAGCAGCGGCGACTCCAGCACCGCCGCGACCCTGGGGTCCTTGCTCTGCGCGGGCAGCGACTCGTTCGCCACCAACTCGGACTGCACGATCAGCCGCAGCGGGCCGTCGACGGCCTCCACCTCGTAGCTGATGGCGGCCACGGACCGCTGGGTGAACGAGACGAGACGGGTGCTGCGGACCTTGACCTCCCGGCCGGCGGGCGAGCGCCAGTGCAGCTCCCGGTGCAGGGTGCCGGCCCGCAGGTCGAGGATGCGCTCGTGGGCGATCAGCTCGCCGTAACGCACGTCGAGCGGTTCGTCGTCGACCAGCAGCCGGATCAGTTTGCCGTTGGTGACGTTGACGATGGTCTGCCCGGACTCGGGGAAGCCGTAGCCCGCCTCCGCGTACGGCAACGGACGCAGTTCGTAGAACGAGTTGAGGTAGGTGCCGGGCAGGCCGTGCGGTTCGCCCTCGTCGAGGTTGCCCCGCAGGCCGACGTGCCCGTTGGAGAGCGCGAAGACCGACTCCGACTGGGCCAGCACGTCCATGTCCAGCCGGGTCTCCCGGACGTGCCACGGCTCCACGGGATAGGCGCGCTCCCGAATCATCCGGAGCCCCGTTCGGTGGCGAGCGGGTCCGTGGCGGTGCGGTTGGGCGCCGGTGGGTCCGCGCGGTCGAGAAGGTCGGCGAGGTCCGTCACCACGATGTCGGCGCCGTGGGCGAGCAGCTCGTCGGCCTGCCCGACCCGGTCGACGCCGACCACGTAGCCGAAGCCACCGGCGCGGCCGGCGGCCACCCCGGAGAGCGCGTCCTCGAAGACGGCGGCCTGCGTCGGGTCGACGCCGAGCACCCTGGCCCCGGCGAGGAACGTGTCGGGGTGTGGTTTGCCGCGCAGCCCCTGCGCACGGGCGACCAGCCCGTCCACCCGGGCCTCCAGCAGCGGCTCGAATCCGGCGACGGCGACCACCTCACCCCCGTTCGCGCTGGCGGTGACCACGGCTCGGCGGAGCCCGGCGGCGGTCGCCGCCTTCAGATACCGCACCGAGCCCGGGTAGACCTCGACGCCGTCGGTACGCAGTCGGTGCAGCAGCAGGACGTTCTTGCGGTTGCCCAGGCCGTTGACGGTCTCCGCGTCCGGCGGGTCGTCCGGGCTGCCCTCGGGCAGCACGATCCCGCGGGAGGCGAGGAACGACCGGACGCCGTCGGCCCGGGGGCGGCCGTCGACATAGCGGTTGTAGTCCGGGCCCGGATCGAACGGTTGGAACGGTTCGCCGGAGACCGTGGCGCGCTGGCGGAGAAACTCGTCGAACGTCTGCGTCCAGGCGGCGTTGTGTACGCGGGCGGTCTGCGTCAGCACACCGTCCAGATCGAAGAGACAGGCGGTCACGTGAGCAGGTAGGCCCAGCACGGTACGAATCTATCCACCCTGCTGGGCTCGCAAACCCGTTTCGGCCGCCCCGGGGCGTTTCAGTTCGGTCGCAGCGTCCAGATCACGGTCATCTCCGAGGTCGGCTTGCCGCCCTCGGTGGCGATCTGGACCACGACGGGGAATTCCGGGCGTCGACCGGCGGCCAGTTCCTCGGTCACCTCGGCCGCGGGCCGGCCGAGTCGCGCGGTGGCCAGCACCGGACCCATGGCGAGTTTCCGGTAGGCGATCTCGGCCCGGACGGCCAACGGCACGGCCCGGTCGAGCAACTGCCCGAAGGCGGCCAGCACGACCGCGCCGGAGGCCGTCTCGCCGAGGGTGAACATGGCGCCGGCGTGCGGGCCCCCGATGTGGTTGTGGGTGGCCGGCGTGTCGGGCAGCCGGACGACTGCCCGCACGCCTCCCTCCGCCTCGGGTGCCACCTCGACGAACTCGATACCGAGCGTACGAGCGAACGGCACCGCTTCCAGCATGCCGGCCGCCACCTGGCGGGAGTCGATAGTCATCCCCTGACGTTACTAACCGGTAACCAGGCCGGCAACCAGCGACTTTGCCGTCCGGGCACCGGTCAGAGGTTGCCGATGATGCGCAGGATCTCCGCGTAGAAGTTGCCGTCGATGCTGCGGAAGAAGGAGAAATCCTGCCCCGGGTCGCCGAAGAACGGCCGCAGCGTCCAGGCCAGCTGGGTGCCGACAAAACCGAAGAGCAGGATCCAGATGTAGAGCAGGGTCATGCTCGCCGGCCGCTGCGTCGGTTCCCCGCGTCGGACCCCACGGCCGTCCCACGGGCGTTGCGCCACGTAGCCGGGCGGCAGCATGCCGGGCGGGAACGAGGCAGCTACCGGCTGCGTCGGAACCTGGGCCGGAGCCGTCGCGGTGGTCACGGCACCGTTCGCAGTCGATTCGGCCACGGCGGCCCCGGCCGGCACGGCGACCGGCTCGGCGCTCTGACCGGCGACCGGCACGGCAGCCGGCGTCGGCCCGGCGGGCACCGCGACCGGCACGGCCTGGACCGGCGCCGGGGCTCCGGCCTGCCCGTCGACCTTCGCGTTGGCGGCCTCGGGCGCGAGCAGGCCATGGTCGTTGAGCACCTGCATCCCGCTGGTCAGGAAGCGCAACCCGACCAGCGCCGACAGGGTCAGGATCGAAACGTTGAGCAGCTTGAAGAACCCGTAGTCATTGGCGGTGATCAGGAAGAAGAGGCTGATCGGTGCGAACGCCACCGCGAGCATCGAGGTGACCGTGATCGCCACCATCACCAGCGCCAACGACTGCCGCACCGAGAGCCGGGCGCCGAAGACCAGGTTGAACAGGTAGAGCGTGGGCAGGCAGATGACCAGGGTGACCAGGAACAGCAGCGGCAGCTTCAGCGCCGAGGTCAGCGCCATCAGTGGGCTGTGGAAGAAGCCCAGCACCGCCCCGTAGCAGGCCAACGCGATGGCGGAGCTGGTCAGCATCCGCCCGGTCAGGGCGTTGAGGTCACGCTCGGCCACGATCTGCTGCCAGATGCTCTCGCGATCACGCAGGATGCGCTCGATGACGAGCGGACTGGGACGGTCACCCGACACGGGTGCACCCCTCTCGGTGGTCTTACACAGTGGACTGGGTGGGCAGACGGTAGGGCACCGGGTGGTGGGCCCGCCACCCCGTCAGCGCCAACCCACGTCGATCCGGTCGCCGCGCTCGTCGAAGAAGTGCAGCGCGTCCATCCGTACCGAGACGGCGAGCGGGTGACCGGCGCTGACCGCCGGGTACGGCGCCAGCCGCACCGCCAGCTCCGCCGGGCGGCGGTGGTGCCGGCCCGGGTCGGGGAGCACGCTGGTCTGGACGCCACTGGGCGGGGCCTCCTGCGCCTCCACCGGCTTGCCGGTGAGCCGCTGCATCACCGAGCCGAAGCGGCGCAGGCCGCGCTGGCCGACCGGCGGCGGTTCGAGGGGGGCACCCATCTCGTCGACCACGATCGCGGTCGCGCCGATGTCGAGGAACGCCAACGACTCGTGCCCGTGGTGCTCCAGGTAGCGGATCCGCCCGCGCAGCACGTCGCCGGGGCTGTCCGGTGCGACCGGGGTGAGCGCCTCGGCCCGCATGCCGACCACGATCCGCTCACCGTGGTAGTGCGCCACCGCCCGACTGCGGATGTCGTTCCAGGGCAGGTAGAGCGACTGGTCGCCAAGGTTGAGCGTGACGTACCGGTCGAGATGAACGTAGACCGACGCCTCCAACAGGTTCATCCGTGGGCTGCCCAGGAACGCCGCCACGTAGAGCGTCGCCGGCCGCCCGTACACCTGGGTCGGTGTGCCCACGTCCTGGAGCACGCCGCGGCGCATGATGGCGACGCGGTCGGCCATGGTGAGCGCCTCGGCCTGGTCGTGCGTGACGTAGACAGTGGTGACGCCCAGCTCGCGGGTCAGGCCGGAGATCTCCGCGCGCAACTCGGCCCGCAGGCCGCTGTCCAGGTTGGACAACGGCTCGTCCATCAGGAACAGGCCGGGCCGGCGGACGATCGCGCGCCCCATCGCCACCCGCTGCCGCTGCCCGCCGGAGAGCTGACCAGGCTTGCGGGCCAGCACGTCACCGATGCCCAGCGCGCTCGCCACGTCGCTGACCCGCTCGCCCCGCGGCTCGGGCTCGACCCCGGCCAGCCGCAGCGGAAACGCGATGTTGTCGCCAACGCTCATGTGCGGGTAGAGGGCGAAGTCCTGGAAGACCATGGCGATCTTGCGGTCCCGTGGGGGCAGGTCGTTAGCCACCTCCCCGTCGAGCATGACCGCGCCGGTGGTCGGCTCCTCCAACCCGGCGATCATTCGCAGCACTGTCGACTTGCCGCACCCGGACGGCCCAAGCAGCACCATGAACTCGCCGTCGTTCACATCGAGGTTGATGCTGTCGACGGCCAGCGTGCCATCCCGGAAAACCTTGGTCACATCCTTGAGCGTGACGGTGCTCACCGTCTTCCCCCCAGCGCGCGTCGACCGAACCCCACAAGACTGTGACCAGGATCATGGGTTTGTGACATCGGGTAAACGTCTCATGTTCGATCGATGACGGTGCTATTACACGACAGAAGCCGCGATCAGCAGCGCGTGGACCGCTCGCCCGGCTCCCCGAGGAACACCTGCCGTACCACTCGCTCCGCCGCCCGCCCGTCGTCCAACGTGCAGAACCGGGCCCGGAAATGCTCGCGGGCCTTGGTCGCCGCGTCCGAGCGCACCCCGTCGGCACGGAACAGGTCGAGCAGATCGGCGAAAGTGGAGGCTACCGCGCCCGGCGGTTCGGCGGTGACGTCGAAGTAGACCCCCCGGGCCAGCCGGTACGCCTCCCAGTCCGGGGTGTAGAGCACGATCGGCCGGTCCAACACCGCATAGTCGAACATGGCCGACGAGTAGTCGGTGACCAGCACGTCCGCCACCAGATAGAGATCCTCCACCCGTTGATGGCCGCTGACGTCACGAACCCGCTCCCAGTCCCTCGGCCGGCCGGGGCGTCGATCACGGTCGTGGAAGTAGTGGCTGCGCATCAGCAACCGGCCCGACTCACCCAGCGCCTGGACGAACCGGTCCGGGTCGAACGGCGGCCGGTAGCCGGGCAGGTGCTCGCGGTGCGTCGGGGCGTACAGGACGACCTGCTCGTCGGGGTCGAGGCCGAACTCCGCGCGGAGTCGGCGCACCTCGTCCGGGCTGGCGGTGACCAGGCGGTCGTTGCGCGGGTACCCCACCTCCAGCGTGGTGTACGTGGCCGGGTATGCCCGGTCCCACATCTGGGTGGAGAAGCTGTTGGCGCTGACGCTGTAGTCCCAGCGGTCCACGCGGCGCAGCAGCCCGGCGAAGTCCATCCGGCCCGCGCCGATCGGGTAGCGCTGCTGATCCAGCCCCATCACCTTGACCGGCGTGCCGTGGTGGGTCTGCAGGTGCACCTGTTCCGGTCGCTTGCGGACGAAGTCCGGAAAGTTGACGTTGTTGACCAGCCACCGGGCACGGGCGAGCACCCGGTAGTACGCGGGGGTGCCGGCCACCACGTACTCCACTCCGGCCGGCACGCTGTCCACCCGGTCCCGGCGCACCACCCACACCCCGCGCACCCCCGGAGCCAACCGGCGGGCGTCCTCGTAGATGGCCGCCGGGTTGCAGGAGTATCCGCGGTACCAGTACGCCGCGTACACCGCGAGCGTCGGGTCGACCGGCCGCCGCAACTCGGCCCGGTAGTACTCGCGCAGCAGCCCGTCCCGGGTCAGCCGGGCACCGCGCCGGGCGACCGGGCCGACCTTGCGCCGCGCCGTGCGGGCCTGCCGGCGGGCGGCGTCGCGGGCCCGGCTGGCGGCCCGCAACGCGCTGAAGGTGCGCCACCGGCCGGAGGCGACCAGCTTGTGCTTGATCCCCTCGACCCCGTCCGGCACCGGATAGCCGCCGGCCGGCAGCCAGCGCTCGTAGTCCGCGGTGATCTGCGCGAAGAACGCCTCCCGCAGCTCCGGCGCGATCCGCTGACCGTTGCCGAGCACGGTCAGGTAGTGCCAGATCATCCGTTCGAAGACCGCCGGCCGCAGGGCCTCCGTAGCCGACCCCCACGAATCCATCAGGTGGAAGACCCGGTGCCACTGCGGGAAGACCTCGAAGTGCCGGTCACCCCGGGTCCGGGTGATCGCGCCGGCGCGGCGTTGGCGGTAGTTGACGCAGACCCGGTCGAGGACGCCGATCCGGTGCGCGGCCATCAGCACCGGGTAACTGAACGAGACGTCCTCGTACCAGCCGGGCGCGAAACGTAGCCCCAGGTCGGCGAGGAACTCCCGACGGACCAGCCGGTTCCACGCGGTGTGCAGCAGGTGCATCGCCTGCGGCCGCTCCCGCAGGCGGAAGGTGCCGGGGCCCGGCGACTCCGGAAACACCTCGGCCATCGCGCTGCGGGTGGCGGTATCGTTCCAGTGGGTGCGCACGTGGTCGACCAGCAGGACGTCCGGTCGGGTGACCCGCAACCGCTCGGCGACCTCGGTCAGGCACTCCGGAGCCAACCAGTCGTCGCCGTCGAGGAACCACACGTACTCGCCGACGGCCCGGTCCAGCCCGATGTTGCGGGCCGGACCGAGGCCGACGTTCTCCGACAGCCGGACCGAGCGGACCCGCTGGTCGCGGGCCGCGTACTCGTCGATGATGTCGCCGCTGGCGTCCGGCGAGCAGTCGTCGACGGCGATCACCTCGATGTCGGTCTCCGGTTGACCGAGGATGGAGTCCAGGCATTCCCGCAGGTATCCCTGCACCCGGAAGGCCGGCACCACGAAGCTGATCAGGGTCATCCGGCCGCCCTCCGTCAGCGCGGCACGGCACCTCCAGCGCCCGCCGGCGCCACCGACGCCCGCGCGCTACGGGCCGGTCGCACGAACCAGGCCAGGACGACGCTCACCACGAAAACCACGAGAAGGTACGCACCGAGTGTAGCCAGTCCGATACCCGCAATACCGGCGATCGCCGCGAGCGCCAGCAGCACCGAGCGCCCCTCCCAGCCCAGCGTCGCCGCGTGCAGGGGCGGTGCCGCCTGCCGCTTCTCCAGCCGGGCCGTCAGGTCGTAGTGGTGCACGGTGAGCACGAAGACGTACCCGAAGATCAGCCAGCCGGGCGCCTCCCCGACCACCCCGACCGCGATGGCGAACAGGTACTCGGCAGCCCGCAACGCCGCGGGCACCAGCCAGTCCAGCGGACCGTTGTGCGCCGCCCCGGCACCCAGGCCGCCGACCAGCAGCACCAGCAGCGCCACCGGCACCGCCCAGCCCAACCCGTCGGGCGCATCCGCCAGCAGCGCCGCGACCAGCAGCACCGCCGGGCCGAGCGCGGCGATCACCGCCAGGGTCAGCGGCCCCATCGGGCGGACCACCGGCAACCAGCGGGCCAGCGGTCCGTCGTCGCGGTGCAGGGTGGCGTCGACCGTGTCCAGCACCGGCACCCACATCCAGCGGGCCCGCAGCGTCCGGAGCGCCCCGGTGTACGCGAACGCCAGCACCCCCCAGACCAGCACCGCGATCAGGCTCACCAGCGGGTTGAACAGCGCCACGGTCAGCGCGATCAGCGCCCACCGCTCACCGATCGGGAAGACCACCGTCCGCTTCAGCCAGTACGACACCGAGCCGGTGTCCGCCTGCACCCGGGTCGACGCCGCGTTGAGCCGGTCACCGATCCCGCCGCTGGCGTTCGTCGCCGTACGCGGGCGACGGGCCGCCTCGTCGTGCAGCACCCCGTACCAGGTGTCGGTCATGTGCCGGACGGTCTGCAACGTCATCGCGGCGATCGCGAGCGCCCACCCGTTGCCCAGCCCGGCGTGGCTCACCCCGAAGCCCAGCCCGGCGTAGACCAGGTACTCCTTGGCCCGGTCCGCCATCGTGTCCAGCCAGCCACCCCAGGCGCTGAAGTGCCGGGTGTAACGGGCCAGTTGGCCGTCCACGCAGTCCAGCACGAAGCCCAGGTAGAGCAGCACCGCGCCACCGACCAGCGCGGGCCGCCCACCGACCCCGAACAGCACCGCCGCGCCCAACGCGAAGAGCACCGAGATCGCCGTCACCCCGGTCGGGGTGAGCCGGAGCCGGGCCGAGAGCCGGACCAGGTACGGCGACCAGGTGCTGACAAAGTAGGTGGAGAAGAAGTCGTCCTTCTCCTTCACCGACAGCCGCAGCTCGGCCCGGTCCTCGTCGACCGCGGTCACCGCCGCCTCGGCAGCGGTCAGCCCCGCCGGGTCCTCGACCCGGTGGGCGACGAGCAGGCGTACCCGCTGGGCGAAGATCAGGGTGCCGAGCGCCGCGAGACCCGCGAAGAGCCGGTCCACGGCGGACCCGGGGCCACCGGCCGCGACCGACCCCCCGGACCCGGCCCCGCCGTTCGCCGGCAGCGGCGCCACGTCGCCGGCCGGGCCGATCGGGGCGGCGACGGGGAGCATCCCGGACGCGGCGGCCCGAGCGGCGGCGGCGAGGTTCGGCAGGTCGTCCACGCCGACCCGCAGCGCGCCGCCGAACACGCCGGTGGCGTCACCGTCGAGGGCGTTCAACGCGCCGGCGTCGACCACCTGGCCGCGCTCCTCCCGCACGGCGGTCCGACCGGGCACCGGCGGGTCGCCGAGCACCAGCGCCACCGTGGGACCCACCGGGCTGGTGGCCAGGTGCCGCAGTACGGCGGTGTGCGCGACCAGGTCCGTGCCGGTGACCAGCACCGGGGCGGTCGCGGTGCTGATCAGCTCGGACAGCTCGTCGAGGGTGGCGGCGAAGCGCACCTCGTCCGCCCCGGCCAGGCGCAACTGGGCGGCCAGCCGGTCGGCCAGCGGCTCACCGGTCGCCGTGGTCAGGCCCGCCGCGGACGGCCCGGCGGCGAGCACGATCGCGAGCGTCACCGCGGGACCGCGGCGTGGTACGCGTCGAGCGCCTCGGCGATCGTGCCGTCGAGCGTCAACCGGCCCGCGTCGAGGTACAACCCCCGACGGCAGAACCGGGTCAGGTCCTTTTCGTTGTGTGACACCAGCACCAGCGTGCGCCCCTCCCCGAGCAGACGATCAATCGTCGCGTAACACTTCTTGCGGAACTCCGCGTCCCCGACCGCGGTCACCTCGTCCATCAGCAGGATCGGGTGCGGCAGGTGCGAGATGATCGCGAAGCCCAGCCGCACCTTCATCCCCGACGAGTAGTGCCGCACCGACGTGTCGATGGCCCGTTCCACCTGCTCACCGGCGAACTCGACGATCTCGTCGAAGTGCCGCTTCAGGTAGCTCGTCGACAGCCCGTGCAGCCCACCGACCAGGTGCAGGTTCTCCCGCCCGGTCAGGTCGTTGGAGAAACCGGCGGACAATTCCAGCAACGGCGCCACCGCGCCGTGCACCCGGATGCTGCCCTCGTCCGGTATGAGCACCCCGGCGATCAGCCGCAGCAGTGTGCTTTTGCCGGTGCCGTTGCGCCCGATCACCCCGACGGTCTCGCCGGGCTGCACGGTGAACGACACGTCCCGCAACGGCCAGAACTGGCCGGGCAACGCGCCGCGTGCCCCCCGGTGGATGAACAACTCGCGCAGCCGCAGCTGGCGGCGACGATTGCGGACGAACCGAATGCCCAGGCCGTCGGCCTCGATGATCGGCGCAGCCACCTCAGAGCTCCTTGAGCACGGCGGGCTCCAACCGGCGGAACGACCACCAACCGGCGGCCAGCACCAGCAGGCTTCCGACGATCGTGGTGGCGAGCAGCCGGGCGTCCGGGAACTCGTCCGGATACCAGATCGCGTGGTGCAGCTGGAAGATCCCGACCAGCGGGTTCAGCTCGTACACCACCTTCAACCAGCCGGGCAGCCCGGACTCCCGGACCAGGCTGAGCGGATAGATGATCGGCGTGGCGTAGAAGAGCACCCGGATGATCAGCCGCATCAGCCGTTCCACGTCGCGCATCAGCACGTTCCACGCGGACAGCAGCAGGGCGAGCCCGGTCAACAGGACGGCCTGGACGGCCACCGCCAGCGGCAGGGAGAGCAGCGACCAACCGGGGTGGATCCGACCGTGCACCGCGTAGATCACCGCGATGGCGATCAGGATCGGCAGGCCGGCCGCGTACTCGGCGAACCGACCGGTGACCCGGCCGATCGGAAAGACCTGACGCGGCACGTTCATCGTGGTGATCAGCCGGGACTGCCCGGTCAGCGCGTTCGTCGCCTCGCTCAGCGCCGAGCTGGTCCACATCCAGGCGAAGATGCCGGTGATCAGGAACAACGGGTACGACTCGGCCGCCTCACCGAGGTGCCGACCGGTGTCCCGGGAGTAGAGCACCCCGAAGACGAACCAGTAGATGGCGCCCATGCCGAGCGGCTCGATCAGCGACCAGAAGTAGCCCAGCACCGACTGCTGGTACTTGACCGCGAGATCCCGCCTGACCAGGATGCGCAGCGAGTTGCGGTGCGACCACAACGCCGCGACGCCAGAGGTCACCGCAGCCTCCCGCCTCCTGAAACGGACGACAGGTTAGCAGTCGGTGAACGATTGCCCCGAATCGACCGGACTCAGCACTCGATCACGTTGACGGCCAAACCGCCACGCGCCGTCTCCTTGTACTTGACCTTCATGTCGGCGCCCGTCTCCCGCATGGTCTTGATGACCTTGTCCAGCGACACCTTGTGCACCCCGTCGCCGCGCAGCGCCAGCCGGGCGGCCGTGATCGCCTTGATGCTAGCCACCGCGTTCCGCTCGATGCAGGGGATCTGCACCAGGCCACCCACCGGGTCACAGGTCAACCCGAGGTTGTGCTCCATCCCGATCTCGGCCGCGTTCTCCACCTGCTCCGGGGTGCCACCGAGCGCCTCGGCCAGCCCCGCCGCCGCCATCGAGCACGCCGAACCGACCTCACCCTGGCAGCCCACCTCGGCGCCCGAGATCGAGGCGTTCTCCTTGAACAGCACACCGATCGCGCCCGCCGTCAGCAGGAACCGCACCACACCCTCGTCATCGGCGTCCGGCACGAACCGGGTGTAGTAGTGCAGCACCGCCGGAATGATCCCGGCTGCACCGTTGGTCGGCGCGGTGACCACCCGGCCACCCGCGGCGTTCTCCTCGTTGACCGCGAGCGCGAACAGCGTCACCCAGTCCATCGCGTGCAGCGGGTCGGCCGTCCCGGCCTCCGCCTCCAGGCCGCGCCGCAGCTCCGCCGCGCGCCGCCGAACCTTCAACCCCCCAGGGAGTACGCCGTCCCGCTCGCAGCCGCGCTGCACGCACTCCTGCATCACCCGCCAGATCTCCAACAGACCGGCCCGGATGTCCGCCTCGCTGCGCCAGGAACGCTCGTTGGCCAGCATCACCTCGCTGATCGACAGCCCGGTGCGGGTGGTGACGTCGAGGAGCTGCGCCCCGGTCAGGAAGGGGTGCCGCACCACAGTGCTGTCCGGCTTGATCCGGTCCGCCCCGGCCGCCGCCTCGTCCACCACGAACCCGCCACCGACGGAGTAGTAGGTGCGGCTGCGCAGCTCGGCGCCGGCCCTGTCGTACGCCACGAACGTCATCCCGTTCGGGTGGTACGGCAACGACCGGCGGCGGTGCAGCGTCAGGTCCCGATCCGGGTCGAAGTCGATCTCGTGCGCGTCGAGGATGTTGATCCGCCGCTCGGTCCGGATCCGCTCGACCCGAGGACCGACGGTGTCCGTGTCGACCGTCTCCGGCGACTCGCCGGCCAACCCGAGCAGCACCGCCGGGCCGCTGCCGTGGCCGTGCCCGGTGGCACCCAGCGAGCCGAACAGCTCGGCCTGCACCCGTGCCGTGTCGCTGAGCAGCCCGTCGGCCTTCAGCCCGCCAACGAACGTCCGCGCGGCCCGCATCGGCCCCACCGTGTGTGAGCTGGACGGCCCGATACCGACGCTGAAGAGGTCGAAAACACTGATCATGGCTGCGCTTCCTCGCCGTCGTCCCGGCGTACGGGACCCGGCCGGGTCGCGACCGCCGGTCTGGCGGCCCCGCTCGTGACCGTCCGGGGTATGGGGTGCCGGCCCTCCGGGGTGTGGAAGGCCGATCAATCAGCCTACCCGCCCAGCTCACCGCCCACCCGGTCCGGGACGTGAACGCCCGACCACCGTCTCTCCCGCCCGGCGCACGCCTCCCCCGGGGTCGAGCACGGCTTCCGCCCGGCGGGGCGCGGGCGGTTCGGGTCGGGGAGGCGTCAGCGGGGGGTTGCCCGGGTAAAGCACCTACGGGTCCACGGGTTGCCGCTCCTCCTCGGGACCGAGGGCGAGGTGGCCATCCTTTTCTACCGTGGATTGCAGACGCGGCGCACCGCCGCAGAGTGGGAGTACGACGATGAGTCGCAAACTGGTCCGGCCCCGCGAGGGGCGCATGATCGCCGGCGTCTGTGCCGGCCTCGGACGGCGGTTCGGCATGTCGGCCGGAATGGTCCGGCTGCTGTTCCTGCTGTCGCTGCTGCTGCCCGGCACGCAGGTGATCGTCTACCTGATCCTGTGGGTGCTGATGCCGAACGAGGACCGCTACCTGGCCTCCACCGGCCACTGATCTCGCCCCGCGCACCCCACGTAGTCAGAGATCTTGGACAGTTTCCGTCAGCACGGCGGGCTCACCTGACGGGAACTGTCCAAGATTGCTCGGATCCCAGCCCACGGGCATCGCAGATCCGGCACATCGGGTGATCGACTCCGGCCAGGGCGGCAGCTTGGGGGCCACCGGGGGTCGCCCGGGGACGCCCTGGGGCGCAAATTCCGGGCGGCATCCCGCCCGTGAGGCAGCAAACGGGAGCGCCCGCTCCGACGGAAAGTCGGGGCGGGCGCTTCGACGTACGGGAGCAGGTCAGGGGGCTATGTAGGTGACCGTGATCTGCTGGTAGCCGAGGGAGCGGAGCAGCCCCTCCAGCATCTTGCGGGTGTTCTCCTCGGCTCGGGCCGAGAGCCCGCTGTCCCGGGCGGCGGCGGTGATCCGGTCCTCGGCGAGCTGGTAGACCTGCTGCTGCCGGTTGGGGTCGTTGCCGACCAGGTCACCGAGTCGGTTGAGCAGACCGCGCTGCTCGGCGAAGACGTAGCTCTTCTCCATGTCGAGGTTGGTCTCACCGAACTGCGGCGCGGGCAGCTTGATCTCGACGGACTTGCCGTCGGCGGACTGGACGACAGCACCCTCAGCGATCTTGGTGAAGTCGACGTACGCCTCGACGCTGCCGGCCCCGACGAACAGGGTGCGCTCGTTGAGCAGGAAGTCTGGAACGTTGCGCCGGTCGTTCTGCGTGTCGACCACGACCTGGAAGTTGCCTTCCGCGGCCACGTAGCGGCTGAGGTCCTGGATCGACTTCAGCAGCGGTGGCTGACTGCGGTCGGTCTGCTCTTTGGCGAACGGGTTGCGGAACTCCGGCAGGATGCCGGTCGCCTGAATGCCGAGCAGCACGACCACGGCCAGCGCGGCGGCGCCGAGCAGCAGGAGCAGACCTCGGGCCGCCCCACCGCCACCGCCACCACCGGGGCCGTCGCCACCGCTCGTCGGACCACCGGGACCACCGGGGCCTCCAGGCCCACCGGGACCAGCAGGCCCACCGGGACCGGCCGGCTCGCCGGGGTCACCCGGCGTATCCGTGGTCCAGTCGGATGTCGCGGTCGACCGCGCCTTGAGATCGTCACCGGTCGGGTAACCGGGGAACTCTCTCGTGGGCTCGTTGCTGCCAGCGTCGCGGGCCATCACGCTCACCGTCCTCGTCAGACACGTCGTCTGTCAATGACGGTACGGCCCCGATACGACAGGCGCGCGGCGAGCGCCAGGAAGTGACAAACGGGCAGGTCAGGCGAACGCGGAGAGCCCGGTGAGCCGCTGCCCGATGACCAGTTGATGGATCTCGGAGGTGCCCTCGTAGGTCAGCACGCTCTCCAGGTTGTTGGCGTGCCGCATCACCGGGTACTCACCGGAGACGCCGTTGGCGCCGAGGATGGTGCGGCACTGCCGGGCAATGGCCAGGGCCTCCCGCACGTTGTTCAGCTTGCCCACGCTGACCTGCTCGGGCCGCAGCCGCCGGGCGTCGGCGAGCCGACCCAGGTGCAGCGCGAGCAGTTGTCCCTTCACCAACTCGACGGCCATGTCGGCGAGCTTCGCCTGGGTGAGCTGAAAGCCGGCCAGTGGGCGACCGAACTGGGTGCGGCTGGTCGCGTACGCCACTGTGGTTTCCAGGCAGTCGCGGGCGGCGCCTACCGCGCCCCAGACGATGCCGTAGCGGGCCTCGGTGAGGCAGCTCAGCGGCGCCTTCAGCCCGACCGCCTCGGGCAGTTGGGCGTCGGCCGGGAGCCGGACGTCGTCGAGCACGATCTCGCCGGTCACCGACGCGCGCAGCGACATCTTGCGGCGGATCTCCCGGGCCGTGACGCCGGGCGTGTCCATGGGTACGGCGAAACCCCGCACGCCCTCGTCGGTGCGAGCCCAGATCACCGCGACGTCCGCGATCGGGGCGTTGGTGATCCACATCTTCCCGCCGGTGAGCACCCAGTCGTCGCCGTCGCGGCGGGCCCGGGTGGCCATCGAGGCGGGGTCGGAGCCGTGATCCGGTTCCGTCAGGCCGAAGCAGCCGATCGCCTCACCGGTGGCCATCGACGGCAGCCACCGTTGCTTCTGCTCCTCGCTGCCGTAACGCCAGATGGCGTACATGGCGAGCGATCCCTGCACGGAGACCAGGGAGCGGAGGCCGGAGTCGCCGGCTTCCAGCTCCTGGCAGGCCAGCCCGTAGGCGACCGCGGAGGCGCCGGCGCAGCCGTAGCCCGTCAGGTGCATGCCGAGCAGGCCGAGCTTGCCGAACTCGCGGGCCAACTCCCGGGCGGGCACCTTGCCGTCCTCGTACCAGTCGGCGACGTGGGGTCGCACCCGGTCGTCGACGAGCTGGCGGACGACGTCACGGATCTGTCGCTCCTCCTCGCTGAGCGACGGGTCCAGGTCGAGCAGGTCCAGCGCAGCGGTCATGGACGCCACCCTAACGAAGGTTCAGCGTGGGAAAGAAGGCTCGTCACTCGATGGGTTCGGAGAGCACCAGCACCCGCGCGTGGATCTGGTTGCGCTGCTGGAGGGCGGCGCGCAGCGCCCGGTGCAGCCCGTCTTCCAGGTAAAGCCCGCCGTTCCACTGCACGACGTGCGGAAAGAGGTCACCGTAGAAGGTGGAATCCTCGGCGAGGAGCTTGTCCAGCGCCAACTCGCGCTTGGTGGTGATCATCTGATCCAGGCGCAGTGGCCTCGGCGGGATCTCCGCCCACTGCTTGAGCGTCAGATTGTGCTCCGGATAGGGACGCCCGTCCCGGACCGCTCTGAAGATCACGACGGCACGCTCCCCTCCCCGTGGCCGGGCCGACCGACGGCGCCGAGCCGGGCCGCGGCGGGCACCGCGCGGCGCGGCACCGATGACCGTGCCAGCCTAGCCGCCCAGCGCACGCTACGTTCTGCTCCCTGATGTCAGTTTCGCTACCGCTCGTCCGATCCTCAACCGGACGAACGGGACGTCAGCGTCAGTTCCACCGGCCGCGCCGCACTACCTCGTCCATCGGACGACGTCCCCGGCGCAACGATGGTGACCGATGGTCGGCCGCACGGTAACCGATTGTGACGGCGCCGATGGGTTGATACTCCGCCGGCACGCCGAACGCGTCCCGGTAGGCGGCGAGCCGCTGCGGCGGAATGCCGAAGAAGCACGCCCCCAGCCCCTCGTCCACCGCGGTGAGCAGCATCAGCAACGCCGCGAATCCGGCGTCCACGTGCCAGTACGGCACCGGCCAGCGGTCCGTGGACTGATCCGTCCAGCCCTTGTCCGGCTCGGCGTACCGCCGCAGGTAGGCCGACTCGTTGGCGTGCGGCACCACGATCAGGGGTGCCCGGCGCATGCCCGCGAGCCAGCGCTCCCGCCCACCGCCGTCGGGGGTGGTGGCGGCCCAGAACCGGTCCCGATCGGCCAACTCCTCCAACACCAGGAAAGCCCAGCCCTGGGCGAAGCCGGCCGACGGCGCGCGGACCGCGTGGTCGAGCAACCGGTCCACCACGTCGGGCGGGACCGGGCGGTCCGGGTCGTAGTTGCGCACCATCCGCCGTCGGCGGACGACCTCGGCGAACTCCATCAGGCGCCGGGGCGGATGCCCCAGGCACCTCGCCAGGTCGTGCCGGGCTTGAGGGTGAGCAGGTCCTTGCCGGACCGGAACGCGTCCGGTGGGCAGGTCATCGGCTCGATCGCCACCGAGCGGCGGTGCCGCTCGCCGGTGAGCGCGTCCCCGGTGAACACCTGCCACCAGCCGAACTCGGCGTCCGCCCAGATGCTCACCCCGGCCGAACCGTCCGGAGCGGCGAGGCTCACCGACGAACCGCCGTCCGCGTCCCGGACCACGTCGCCGAAGCAGGAGTCCAGCACGGCCGCGCCGATCCGGCGAGGGCTGGTCCAGTCGTACTCGGTGCCGGCCACCGGGGTCACCCCCACCGGCAGCAGCCGACCGTCCGCCAGCACCCGGCTCCGGGTGGGCAGCCGGAGCACCAGGTCGTCCACCGCGACGCCCGGCAGTTGCAGGTACGGGTGCACGGAGAAGCCGAACGGGGCCAACTCCCCGCCGATGTTGATCACCTCGTGCTCGGCGCGCAGCCCATCCGCGTCGACGCTCCACCTGCTGCGCAGCCGCAGCGGCCACGGGTAGCCGGGTTGCGGCGGCAGGTCGTAGCCGACCGTCACGGCGTCCGCCGACTGCTCCAGCAACTGCCACGGCACCCAGTTGACCAGCCCGTGGATGGCCACGCGCCGCTCCGGCTCGGTCAGTGCGAGCTGGCGCGTCCGCCCGTCGAACGAGTAGCGACCATCGCGGATCCGGTTCGGCCAGGGTGCCAGCACCTGCCCGGTGCAACCGGGGCAGACCTCGTCGGTCTGGTACCCGTCGAGCAGGTCGACACCGTCGTGCCGGTACGTCCGGAGCCCACCGCCGACCTCCACGATGACGGCCTCGTGGCCGGCGGCGGAGATGGTCCACTGGGCGCCGGAGAACGGGCGCGGATCGGGGCTTTCCATGCCGGCGACCCTAACCGGTCAGGCCCGGTTGTCGCTCGACGCCGTCGCCGCCCGGTAGCGCAGCAGTGCCGGGAACGCGACCGCGAGCACCACCACGAGCACCGCGGAGGCGAGCCCACCGGCCACCCAGGCCACCCCGCCACCGAACCCGGCGGCCATGGTGCCGGCGCGCAGATCACCCAGGCGTGGGCCACCTGCCACCACTACCGTGTTCACGCCCTGGAGTCGGCCGCGCATCCGGTCCGGTGCGTAGACCAGCAGCATCGACTGACGCAGCACCGCGCTGATCAGGTCGGCGGCGCCGGCCACGGCGAGCAGCACGACCATCAGCCAGAGCTGGTGGGCCAACCCGGCCGCGGCGATCGCCAGGCCCCAGCCGACCACCGCGAACACCAGGCCGAGCCCCTGCCTGCGGAGCCGGCCGATCCAGCCGGAGGTCAACCCACCGATCATCGAACCGATAGCGATGGCGCTGTAGAGCAGACCGACCGAGCCACCGCCGCCGAAGCGTTCGTGCGCGATCTCCGGAAAGAGGGCCCGTGGCATGGCGAGGATCATCGCGATCAGGTCCACCCCGAAGGACAGCAGCAGGACCGGGGTGGTGGCCAGGTAGCGGAACCCGTCGACGACGCTGGCCAGACCGGCACGCCGGGCCTGGCCGTCGTCGGTGGGCTCGGGCGGGAGCGAGGGCAGCCGCAGCGCCGCCCAGAGCATCGCGGTGAACAGCACCGCGTCCAGCCCATAGGCGATCGGCAGGACCACCGTGGTGTCCGGCGATGCGGAGAGGATCAGACCGGCGGCGAGCGGGCCGGCGACCGAGGCGGCGGTGAAGGTCGTGTAGTTCAGCGTGGTGGCGGACGCCACCAGGTCTTCCGGCACCAGCCGGGGCAGCATGGCGCTGCGGGCCGGCGAGCTGATCGCGAACGCCACCGACTGCAACGCCATCAACGCCAGCAGCAGCACCGGGCTGCCCACGTCCAGCACTGCCTGGAGCAGCAGCCCGAGAGTGGATGCCCAGAGCAACAATGAGCCGCCGAGCAGCACCGCACGCCGGTCGCGGGCGTCGGCGACCGCGCCGCCCCAGAGCCCGAAGATCAGCAACGGTACGAAGGCGGCCACGCCCAGCAGGCCCACCCAGAACGAGTCCCGCGTCAGGGCGTACATCTCCACCGGCACCGCGACGGCGGTGAACTGGAAGCCGAACATCGCCACGGTGTTGCCGAGCCAGAGCCTGCGGTACGCCGGAACCCGCAGCGGACGTACGTCGATCGCCCAGCGGCGCGCTGCGCGCGGCCGGGTCTCCCGCACACCCGTCACGGCGCCAACCGCTCGACGATCCAGCCACCCTCGTCGAGGCGACGGAAGCGGAGCCGGTCGTGCAACCGGCCGGCCCGGCCCTGCCAGAACTCCACCGACTCGGGTTGGACCCGCAGCCCACCCCAGTGCGACGGGGTCGGGATCTCGGCCTGGTCGGCGAACCGCTCGGCCGCCTCCTGGTACCGCTGCTCCAGCGCCGCCCGACCGGAAACCACCTGGGACTGGGGGCTGGCCCAGGCACCCAGTTGGGAGCCGCGCGGCCGGCTGGCGAAGTACGCCTCGCTCGTGGCCCGGTCGACGTGCGCGACCCGCCCGGCGACCACCACCTGACGCTGCATGGGAAACCACGGAAAGACCAGGCTGGCGTACGGGTTGGTGCTCGCCTCGACGCCCTTGCGCGACAGGTGGTTGGTGAAGAAGACGAAGCCCTGCGGGTCGTACCCCTTCAGCAGCACCGTCCGCCCGCTCGGCCGACCGGCCGAGTCGGCGGTGCCCACCACCATGGCGTTCGGTTCGGACAGCCCGAAGGCCACCGCGTCGGCGAACCAGCGGTCGAACTGGGTGTGCCAGTCGACGGCCAGGTCAGCCTCGGTCAGGCCCAGGTCCGCGGCGTACTCGTTACGCATCGCGGCCGGGGCGGGTGTGTCACCCGTCACGTCCCCACTCCTTCTCGGGGGCCCCGCCAGCACCCTCCCGCGCTGACCAGCCCAACCCGCCCAGTCTCACTGAGCCGGACGGAGAATGCGCGTCCGGGGATGTCGCGTGCAGCACAGTCGCAGCGGGTCGCGTATCCCTTACTCAGCAGGCAGTATGTTGCGAACACATCCCTGAGGGTCGCCTAAGGCGCTCGGCCGATCGGGCCGGATGAGCGATCGGGCGCACCGACCAGATCCAGGAGAGCGACATGGCCGATTTCAAACCCGGGCTGGAGGGCGTCGTCGCCTTCGAGACCGAGATCGCCGAACCTGACCGTGAGGGCGGTGCGCTGCGCTATCGCGGAGTCGACATCGAGGATCTGATCGGCCAGGTGTCGTTCGGCAACGTGTGGGCACTGCTGGTCGACGGCCGGTTCGGGCCGGGCCTGCCGCCGGCGGAGCCGTTCCCGGTGCCGGTGCACTCCGGTGACATCCGCGTCGACGTGCAGTCCGCGGTCGCCATGCTGGCCCCGTACTGGGGTCTCAACCAACTGCTGGACATCTCCGACGAGCAGGCCCGTGAGGATCTCGCCCGGGTCTCGGTGACCGCGCTCTCCTTCGTCGCCCAGTCCGCCCGCGGCCTCGGCCTGCCGGCGGTGCCGCAGAAGGAGATCGACAAGGCGCAGACCATCGTCGAGCGGTTCATGAAGCGCTGGCGCGGCGAGCCCGACCCGCGGCACGTCAAGGCCGTCGACGCGTACTTCATCTCGGCCGCCGAGCACGGCCTGAACGCGTCCACCTTCACCGCTCGCATCGTCGCCTCCACCGGGGCGGACGCGGCTGCCTGCATCTCGTCGGGCATCGGCGCCCTCTCCGGCCCGCTGCACGGCGGCGCCCCGTCCCGGGTGCTCAGCATGCTGGAGGCGGTGGAGCGCAGCGGCGACGCCGAGGGCTACGTCAAGGGCGTCCTCGACCGCGGCGAGCGGTTGATGGGCTTCGGTCACCGCGTCTACCGTGCCGAGGACCCGCGCGCCCGAGTGCTCCGGCGTACGGCCAAGGAGCTGGGCGCGCCGCGCTTCGAGATCGCCGAGGCGCTGGAGAAGGCCGCCCTCGCCGAGCTTCAGGCCCGTCGCCCGGACCGGGTGCTGGCCACCAACGTCGAGTTCTGGTCGGCAGTGGTGCTGGACTTCGCCGAGGTGCCGGCGCACATGTTCACCTCGATGTTCACCTGCGCGCGGATGGGCGGCTGGAGCGCGCACATCCTGGAGCAGAAGCGCCTGCAGCGGCTGGTCCGCCCGTCCGCCCGCTACATGGGCCCGGAGACCCGCAAGCCGTCCGACGTCGAGGGCTGGGCGGCCATCCCGCACGGCGTCTGAGCTGGTAGGCAAGGGCCCCTCCTCGACGTCGGACGTCGAGGAGGGGCCCTTGCCGTCGCCACGCGTCGAAGAGTGGTCGTTGTCGTCGGCCACGGAAGCCGACTGTGGCGAAGGACTCAGACCGACCGCCGGGACCCCGGCCATCGCCGTCCGGCCCGGGTGCGAGGATGGGGGCCGGCAGTGTCGCCGGGCCCACCCTCGCCCTTGCGGAAGGATCTTCAAGACCGTGGCTGACGCAGCGATCATCCGGATTCCCGATGAGATCAAGCCCGCCGACGGACGCTTCGGCTGCGGCCCGTCCAAGGTCCGCCCGGCAGCGGTGTCCGCTCTCGCCGAGGTCGCGACCACCTATCTCGGCACCTCGCACCGGCAGAAGACGGTCCGTGACCAGGTGGCCCGGCTGCGCTCCGGCATCGCTGAGTTCTTCTCGCTGCCCGAGGGCTACGAGGTGGTGATCGGCAACGGTGGCACCACCGCGTTCTGGGAGGTCGCCACCTTCGGCCTGATTCGCGACCGGGCCCAGTTCGCCAGCTTCGGCGAGTTCGGCGCCAAGTTCGCCAAGTCGGTCAAGGACGCCCCGTTCCTCGGTGAGCCGACCGTCCGCAAGGCCGACGCGGGCACCGCCCCGGCCCTGGTCGCCGAGTCCGGCGTGGACGCGTACGCGACGCCGCAGAACGAGACCTCGACCGGTGTGGCCGTCCCGATCAGCCGGGTGGCCGGTGCCGACGAGGGCGCGCTGCTGCTGGTCGACGCGACCTCCGGCGCGGGTGGCCTGGAGGTCAACGTCGGTGAGACCGACGTCTACTACTTCGCCCCGCAGAAGTGCTTCGGCTCCGACGGCGGTCTCTGGCTGGCTCTGATGTCCCCGGCCGCACTGGACCGGGCCGCCGAGATCAAGGCGTCCGGGCGCTACATCCCCGCCTTCCTCGACCTGGTCACCGCGATCGACAACTCGCGGCTGGAGCAGACCTACAACACCCCGGCGCTGGCCACCATCTTCCTGGCCGCCGAGCAGACCGACTGGATGAACGCGCAGGGCGGCCTGTCCTGGGCGGCGAAGCGCACCGCCGAGAGCGCCGCAGCGGTCTACGGCTGGGCCGAGCGGTCCAGCGTGGCCACCCCGTTCGTCACCGACCCGGCGCTGCGCTCCAACGTGGTCGCCACCATCGACTTCGCCGACGGGGTGGACGCCACGGCGATCGCCAAGGCGCTGCGCGCCAACGGCATCGTGGACACCGAGCCCTACCGCAAGCTCGGTCGCAACCAGTTGCGGGTGGCGCTGTTCCCGGCCGTCGAGCCGGCCGATGTCGAGGCGCTGACCGCGTCCATCGACTACGTGGTCGAGCGACTCTGACGTTCGTCACGGTCGGTGTCCGTTGGGGCCTCCACGGACACCGACCGTGATCATCGCCGCAGCTCAGTCACGACATGCGGGGTGTCGCTTCCCCCACCCCGAGGCAGATGCGCGTACGGTGGTCCGAGACGCCTGGGTGGCCGACTCGTGGTGTGCGGCCAGCGAAGCGGGACGGAGGCAACGTTATGCGCCCAGTACGCTTCGTCGCCCTCTCCGAGGACGGCCAGGCGCTGGTGCTCGCCGACGAGGTTGGGCGCCTCCTCGCCCTGCCGATCGACGAACGCATCGCCGGTGTGATGCACCCCGAACCGGGTGCCCCGCCGCTCGCGGTGGCACCGAGCACCGTCGACCCGATTCCCTCACTGTCCCCCCGGGACATCCAGGCCCGCATCCGTTCCGGTGAGTCCGCGGAGGACGTCGCCCGGATCGCCGGGGTGCCGGTCGACCGGGTGCTGCGCTATGCCGGCCCGGTGTTGCAGGAGCGGGCGATGCTCGCCCAGCACGCCCGGCGCACCCGGCTCAAGGGCGCGGAGAAGCCCACCCCGCTCGCCGAGGTGGTCAACGGCCGGCTGAGCCAGCACGGCATCGACACCGAGAAGATCTCCTGGGACGCGTACCGGCGCGACGACGGCACCTGGCGGATCATCGCCACCTGGCCGTCGGGTAAGGCCACCGCGCAGGCCATCTGGGACATGGACAAGGCCCGGCAGGTGGTTACGCCGCACGACGACATGGCGCAGTACCTGTGCGCCGAGCGGCCCACGCCGATCCTCGGCCAGGAGCCGGCGCCGGAGCGCGGCGGGCACGCCCTGCCGGGTCCGTCGCGCGGTGAGCCAAGTCGTGGGGGGCACGGTTTGCCGGCGGCGGCCGAGCACCCGCGCCCTGGCCGCGATCCGATCCGGGCCGGCCGTGACGCGCTGCTCGCCTCCCTGGACCGCCCGCTCGGCGGTTCGTCGGGTCGCGGGCTGGAGCCGCGTACCCCGGCTGCTCTTGCCGGGTCGGACGCGCCCCGGCAGCGACCGGTCGGTGGGGGTGCCGCCGCGCTGCTCGGCGGTGGCCAGGGCTCGGCCTTCGACGACGATTCGGACGCGCCCAAGGAGGTGCCGGCCGTGCCGTCGCTGGCGGTGCTGCGGCCTCGCCGGACGGGCGCCGCGGCGGCCGCCGGCGGCGAGTCCACCGACGCCAACGGCAAGCCGCGCAAGCGGCTGCCGAGCTGGGACGACGTGCTCTTCGGCAGCGGCCCGGCCGCCCGCGAATCTTCCTGACGCTTCGCGTTGACGGGTGACAGTTCGTCACCCGTCAGCGCGAGCGTTCGGACCTCACCGAATGTCTCCGACGCCTTCGCGATGAGGGGTGGCGACCCCGCGCACGGCCTCGGCGACGGCGCGGAAGTCCTTCTTGAGGATCGCACCGTGGTTACTGGTGACCTTTGCCCCGATGGTGATGTGCGGGTTGCGGACGGTCACCGCGTCGAGGCTGGTGCGGATCTGCTCCTGTTCGTCCCCGCGACTGCCGAGGGACGTTCCCGAGGCGACCACGTACCGCACCGGGACGCTGATGGCGTCCAGCACCGGGCCCAGTTCGCGCTCGCGGGAGAGTTCGCCGAGTTCGATGTTGCTGTCCGCCATCTGGTCGGCGTTCATCCGCGGGGTCAGGCCGGTCGGGCGCAGCAGCGGCATGAACAGGTTCATCCGTCGGAACATCTTGCGGATCCGCTGCGCCATGGCCTCGTCGAGCCAGTCGTGTGGGAAGGCGCCGTCGACCAGGACCGCGCCCAGGGCCCGCTCCGGGTTCCGGTTGGCCCAGTGCGCCCCGACCACCGCCCCGTAGGACCAGCCCACCAGCACCGCCCGGGCCACCCCCCGGGCGGCGAGAACGGCGTCGACGTCGCGGACGGCCGCCTCGAACGAGTAGTCGGCTGAGCGCTTCGACTTCCTGCCGCGGGCCCGCTCGTCGTAGGTGATGTGCCGGAATTCGGTGCCCAACTCGGCGATGACCCGCCGCCAGTACCCCTGGGTGGCGAACTGGCCGTTGAGGTAGACCACTGGGATGCCGGGGCCGCCGGTGTCGGTGACGGCCAGGGCCGTGTCGTCGACCGGCACCATGCCGGTCCACGCCGACCTGGCCGAGGACATGTTGTTGTTCGTCATCGCGATCCGTCCTTTTCAGAGGCTGCGGGCGTTGATGTCGCCCTGCAGGGTGCTGGCGTGGATGTCGAGCTCGACGGTGCCGTCGTTCTTGAGGGCGTTGCTGACGCGGCCGTGGCCGGTGCCGGCGTCCAGGGCGGCCGAGACGCCGGCCGCCGCCGCGACCGAGATGTCGCCGGACTGGGTACGGAGGACGACCCGGCCGCGCATGGCCTCGGCGACCCTGATGTCACCCCGCGCGGTGCTGATCTCGGCGGGGCCGTTGAGCCGGCCGATCTCGACGTCGCCGTCGATCGCGGTGAGGCGGACACTCGCTGCCTCGTCAATCTTGATCTGCCGGTACGCCCCGTCGAAGGCGACGTCGCCGAGGCGGCCGACGCCCCGAAGTTCGGCGCTGGCGGCCCTGGCCTCGACGTGGGAGCCTGCGGGCACCCGGACGGTGATCTCCAGAGAGCCGGAGGGGCCGAAGAGCTTGTTGATGGGACGTGCGGTCGTGATGCGCAGGACGCCGTCGGCGTAGGCAACGGTGGTCTGCTCGGCGGCCCTCGTGTCGCCTTTCTTGGCGGGGTCGGCCGGGAGGACCTCGACGGTGGTGTCGGCGCGGTCCGCGGCGATGAGCTGGATGCGTCCGGCGGGGATGTCCAGGACGGCGGAGACGGGGGCGGGTGTGTCGAACGTCTGCATCGTGCTCTCCCAGGTTGGCGCTTGTTTCTGATGTGGGAAACGCTACGTTGCTTTCCAGTTTTTGCAACAACCTTGTTGCAGCCCAATGATGTTTTAGCTGCTCAGATCAGTGAATTTGTTGCAACCGCCTTGAATCTAATGCAACGCAATCCCTCTCGCCGTTGCATTGACATGCGGGTTAACGCTATGGTGGCGGAAGTCGAGGGCCGCCGCCCTACGGGACCACGAGGGAGATCGCGATGCCGGGAGGCAGGCTCACCCAGCAGGAACGCCAACAGATCGCGCTGGGGCTGGCCGACAGCCTCCCCTACGCCGAGATCGCCCGACGCCTCGACCGTCCCACCTCGACGGTCACGCGCGAGGTGATGCGCAACGGCGGCCCCACCGGCTACCGCGCCGATCTGGCCCATCACGCGACCGAGCGCCGCGCCCACCGGCGCAGGCCCGCCCCTTCCCGTGGCGCCGAGGCGGCCCCGCGACAGGACGGACGCGACGCCCAGGCCGTGGCCGACTACGAGGAGGCGTTCACCACCGTCCTCATGGCCTCCGGTCTGAACAAGATGGGGGCCCGAGTGTTGACCAACCTGTTCCTCACCGACTCGGGCAGCCTCACCGCGTCTGAGCTCGCCCGGCGCCTCCAGGTCAGCCCGGCGTCGATCTCCAAGGCGATCACCTTCCTGGAGAGCCAGAGCCTCGTCCGCCGCGAACGCGACGAACGCCGCCGCGACCGCTACGTCGTCGACGACGACCTCTTCTACCAGGCGACGATCGCCAGTGCCCGGGCCAACGACCATCTCGTCGCGACCGCACGCCAGGGTGTCGCTCTCCTCGGCGCGCACACCCCCGCCGCCGCCCGACTGGAGAACATCGCCCGCTTCCTCGATTTCATCAGCGAGAGCATCACCCGCGCCGCCGAACAGGCCCGCGAGATTCTCCGCAACGGGCCTTCCACAGCGACCAGCCACGTGCCGCCGGGTCACAGCGACCAGGCGGCGATCCGCTCGTAGCGCGGTCGGTCGCCGCCGAGGTGGCTGCGCACCAGCAGCAGCTCCGACGCCGGCCACGATGGCCCTTCGTACCCGTCCAGGCTGGCCCGGTCGGCCTCGACGTCGGCCGGGTCCATCCGGTCACCGGGCCGGGCGACGGTCAGGTGCGGCCGAAACGGCTTCTCGTCGCACGGCAGCCGGCCGTGGCGCAGCCGGGACCGAATCAGCCCGGCCAGCACGTGCAACGCCTCGATCTCCCCGCGCAGGTCCACCCACAGCACTGTGGATCGCCCCCGGCCGAACCGGCCACCGCCGCCGAGACTCAACCGGGGTACGGCGTCCCGGCCGTCCCGGAACCGCTCGGCAGCCAAGCCGAGCGCACTCTCCACCTCGACCAGCCGGTCAGACTCGACGGCGCCGAGGAACGCCAGGGTGAGGTGCAGGTCGGCCGGGTCGGCGAGCCGGACGTTGACGCCGGCGGCGGCCGCCGCCGCGACGCGCAGACGGGCGACCTGTACGCCAAGGTGATTGACCGCCTGGACGGACGGGCGGACCGCGACGAAGAGTCGCACAGCGTGCGGCCCCTCAGCGGTGCCGCTGCCAGAGCCCGGCCCGGGCCGCCGGAAGGGCCAGCCCGGCGGCGTGCAGCACGCCCTCCACCCGGACTCGCTCGATCTCCTGATCGACGCCCTCCAACTCGGCGAGGTGTTCGGCGATGCCGAGGGCGCGACAGGCGAGACGAAGCCGGTCGTCGTACGCCTGGAGAAGCGCGCTGTGCCAGACCATGGATCGACCGCCGCCGCCGATCCGCTGACCGCCGAGGCGGCGCAGGTCGGCGGCGAGCTGCTCCAGCGGCCGGCGGTCGACGCGGTCGAACTCGCTGAGGTCGATGTCCCGGGTCAGCGCGTCGGCCTCGATGGCGCGGTCGAGACGGGCGATCGTGCGCTTCTCCCGTCGGCGGTCACGCCGCTCGGACCAGCCGCAGACGACCCGGTCGACGATCTCGTCGTAGCAGAAGATCAGGGCGAATGCCGCCGGCAGCGTGGCCACGGCGAGGAACGCCAGGGCCAGCATCAGCGCGCGTCCGACTCCCACGTATCGACGCTAAGCCCCACCGTGCCACCCTGCCACCGGTTTCGCCGCATCCGCGGGATCCGCGCAACCGGACGCGGCCGGCGCCGGTGGTAAACCTCAGCAGTCGGTGGAGGTGACGTAGAAACGGGGCATCGGCAGCACCCGGAATCGCAGCCGGGCACCGGAGTGGCGGAGCTGCCAGGTGAGGGCGATCACCGCGGCGGCCAGCGAGATGAGCCCGCCCATCCAGATGCTGGCACCGGCACCGTAGTGCTCGGCGACCCAGCCGATCAGCGGCGCGCCGACGGGGTTGGTGCCCAGGAACACCAGCACCCACAGGGCCATCACCCGTCCCCGGAACGCCGCGTCGACGCCCATCTGGATCCGCTGGTTGGCGGCCTGAGCGAAGAAGACCATGCAGAAGCCGGTCGGCACCAGCAGCGCCACGACCAGCCAGTACGCCGTGGAGAGGCCGACCAGGGTGCCGAAGCTGGCGCAGGCGATCGCCGCGCCGAGCACCAGCCACACCGACGGGCGGCTACGCCGACCGGTGCCACTGAGCGCGCCTCCGAGCGCGCCGACGGCCAGCGCCGTGCTGAACAGGCCGAAGGAGGCGGCGCCGGTGTGGAAGACCGTCTTCGCCAACGCGGCCAGGGTGAGCTGGAAGTTGAACAGCGACATGCCGATCACCGACATGATCGCCATCGGCAGCAGCAGGTCGGGGCGGCGCCACACGTACCGCAGCCCGTCGACGACCTTTGCGGACGCCCGCTCGTCACGGGGCAGCAGGGCGTCGCGGTGCAACTCGGTCGTACGCATCCGGACCACGTTGACCAGGGGCGCGACCGAGCTGAGGGCGGTGAAGAGGAAGACCGGGCCCACGTCGAACGCGGCGATGGCCAGGCCGGCGACGGCCGGGCCGACGATCCGGGCGGAGTTGAACACGGCGGCGTTGAGCGACAGCGCGTTGGGCAGCAGCGGCGTGCCGACCAGTTCGGAGACGAACGCCTGCCGGACCGGGGTCTCCACCGCGTTGGCCGTGCCGAGCAGCGCGGCGAAGGCGAAAACGTGCCAGAGCTGCACCAGGTCGGTGAGGACCAGCACCGCCATGCCGAGCGCCAGCAGGCTCCAGAAGGCGTTGGCGGCGAAGAGCAGCACCCGCTTGTCGTACCGGTCGGCGAGCCGGCCGGAGAGCAGGGTGAGCAGGAGCACCGGGGTGAACTGGCAGGCGGTGACCACGCCGAGCGCGGTCGCCGAGTTGTTGGAGAGCTCGAGGACGAGCCAGTCCTGGGCGATGAACATCATCCAGACGCCGATCAACTTGATCAGCTGCCCGGATGCGAAGAGGCGGTAGTTGCGGACCTGTAGGGACTGGAACATCGTGCTCAGCTTCGCCTGCACTCTTGGTGCGCCTCCTCCGGACGTACGCGTCATCGACACGTGACGGCACGGACCCGGTGGCGCGGGTACGGCTCAGGCGCGAGCGAGCTGCTGAAGAATCTCGGCGGCCCTCTGCAGGGTCTCGCGTTCGTCCTCGTCGAGTGCGGCCAGCCGGTGGGCCAACCACTCGTCGCGGGCCCGCTCGAACTGGTCGAGCACGGCCTGCCCTCCTTCGGTCGCCGCGAGGATGACCTGCCGCCCGTCGGTCGGATGGGGTGTCCGCCGCACGAGGCCGCGGTCTTCCAACTTCCCAACGATCTTGGTCATCGTCGGCGGCTGCACCCGCTCCACATCGGCCAGCTCACGGGGTGTCATCGCGCCCGCCAGCCGCAGGCTGGTGAGCGCGGAGACCTGGGTGACCGTGAGGTCGCCGACCGGTCGGGCCTGTCGGACCCGTCGGTTGAGTCGGGTGATCGCATCACGCAGCTGGGGAGCCAGCTGCGCCGGTGGCACGCGTTCCGCCGTCACCGTCCGCTCCGTCACAGTAGTTAGCTTAACTAATGAGCCTGGCTAACGACATCCGTTATGACCAGGCTCACGAGGGGATTCAGATGGTACGGGCGGGGAATCCTGATCGACTCCCCGCCCGAACGTGCCTCAGAGCACCAGGGACTCGATCGGCCCACGCAGGAAGTACAGCACGAACAGCACCGCTACCCCGTACAGCAACGGGTGGATCTCCCGGGCCTTGCCCCGTGCCAGCTTGACCACCACGAAGGTGATCAGACCAGCGCCGATCCCGTTGGAGATCGAGTAGGTGAACGGCATCAGCACGATGGTGAGGAACGCCGGAATGGCGATCTCGTAGTCGGACCAGTCGATCGTCCGCACCGCGGTCATCATCAGGAACCCGACCACCACCAGGGCCGTCGACGCCGCCTCGAACGGCACGATCAGGACCAGCGGCGCCAGGAACATCGCGAGCAGGAAGAGCGCGCCGGTGACCAGGTTGGCCACGCCGGTCCGGGCACCCTCCGCGACACCGGCGGCGCTCTCGATGTACGACGTGTTGCTGGAGGTGCTGGCCGCACCGCCGGCCGCCGCCGCGATCGAGTCGACCAGCAGGATCTCCTTGGCCTTCGGCGGCGTGCCCTGCTCGTCGAGCAGGCCGCCCTCCTGGCCGACCGCGACCATCGTGCCCATGGTGTCGAAGAAGTCCGTGATCAAGAGCGTGAAGATGAACATCAGCACGACCAGCCAACCGGCCCGGCCCCACGAGTCCAGCACGTTGAACTTGCCGAGCAGCGACAGGTCCGGCAGGTCGACCACCGTCTTCGGCAGCTCCGGCACGTTCAGCGACCAGCCCTTCGGGTTGGGCTGACCGTTGACGAACGACGGGCCGATGTTGCCGATCGCCTCCACGATCACCGCAAGCACCGTCGAGGCAAGGATGCCGATCAGGATCGCGCCCTTCACCCGACGGACCACCAGCACCAGCGTGATCAGCAGGCCCACCACGAAGACCAGCATCGGCCAGCTCACCAGCTTGCCGCCGATGCCCAGGCCGACCGGAACGGTGGTGTTGGCATCATCCGGGATGCGCCGGACGAAGCCGGCGTCCACCAGGCCGATGATGGTCAGGAACAGACCGATGCCGACGCCGATCGCGCTCTTCATCTGGGTCGGCACCGAGCGGAACACAGCGGTCCGCAGGCCGGTCAGCACCAGCACCGCGATGATCACACCCTCGATCACCACCAGGCCCATCGCGTCGGCCCAGGTCATCTCGGGGGCGATCTCGTACGCCACCAGGGCGTTGACACCCAGACCGGCGGCGAGCGCCAGCGGGAACCGGCCGACCACACCCATCAGGATGGTCATCAGGCCGGCAACCAGCGCGGTCGCCGCAGCCAGGGCGGGAATCGGGAGGCTCTTGCCGTCACCGTCGACGGCGCCGCCCAGGATCAGCGGGTTGAGCACCACGATGTACGCCATCGTGAAGAAGGTCGCCAGGCCTCCGCGTACCTCACGGCTCAACGTCGAGCCACGGGCGGAGATCTCGAAGAAACGGTCGAAACCGTTACGCGGATGAGCGGGGTTGGGAGGTGTGCCGTTCTCGGGCGGCGCTACGGCCATCAGGTCCTCGCAGGTGATCTTCCAGTTGTCGCGCGCATCGTCCCAGATCGTCGGTGGGCAGGGGAAGTAGATCCCGTACGCTTGCCGAATGCCGAACGAGCAGCCACCGCGGCCCGCACCACTGGATCCGCCGATGGTGCCGTTCGCCCTCGCCGGGTTGATCGCGTGGGCGGTGGCAGGGCTGGTCCTGCTGATCTTCTTCCGGGGCTGGCTGACCGACCACGGCCACCAGAACTGGCTCTGGACCTGCCTCGCCGGCTTCCTGTGGGGTTTCCCGGGCCTCGCCGTGATGATGCGGCACGACGCCAACAGACGCCGCCGCCGCGCGAGGTGAGCTGGGCGCGCCGGAGCACTCCGGCGCGGACGATCAGGAGTGCCCGTACGGCTCCGCCGGCTCAGCGGCCTCCACCGAGCCCAAAGCCCGGCTGACCGACATGGCCTCCACCGCACTGTCGTCGTACACCGTGGGCAGCTCGTCGACCGCGGTCTCGGCCGCCTCGATCAACGTCTCGGAGTGCGCGCCGCACCCGTGATCGGCGCTCACCACCCGGCCGTCGTCCGGGGCGTAGAAGTTGCCGCACGCCCCGAAGGCCTGCCGCATCGCACCGGCCAGCGGCAGATAGAAGCCGCAGGTGCCGCAGCGGGCGGCGGACGGTGCGGCGGTCGAGATGGCCGCGGCGGGGCCGTGGTCACCTTCGTACCAGCGCTGCGCCGTGTCGATGCGGCCCTCCCGGGAGAGCACGCGGGCGCGCCCGAGGCCCATCTCCCACGCCGTCTCCTCCACCGCCGGGTCGTCGGAGAGCAGGTAACCGGGAACCAGTCGATCGTCGTCGGGCGAGGTCGGGAGCAGGTCACCCGGACCCAGGTCGCCCGGCTTGAGCCGCTCCTGCCAGGGCAGCCAACCGGGCGCGAGCAGCGCGTCCGGGCCGGGCAGCAACACCGTCTCGCAGATGGTCACCGTCTTGCTGCGCGGCACCCGGGTGACGGTGACCGCCCACCGCCAGCCGTTGTACCCGGCGAGGCGACATTCGAAGTAGTGGGTGACCAGCCGATCACCCTCGGCCACGACCTGCAGGTGGTCGCCGACGTCGTCGGCGTCCACCTCGGTGATGCCGGCGCGGGCCACCTCGACGGCGGCGGCGCAGACCTGGTCGAGACGGGCGGCACGGGTGGAGACGGGCCTGGTCACCCGACCATTGTTCCCCATGCGCCTCGCAGGGGTGACAGGGACTCCCGGGGAACCTTTCCCAGCGGTGGTGCGGCGTACCCGGATCAGATGGGCGAGGATGGTGCACATGCCGTCGTACTCCCGCTCCGGGCGTTCCGTCCTCGGGCGGACCGTCGGCACCGGCATTCGCGCAGTCCGTCTGCTGTTGCGCGGTTCGGTGGGCAGCGGTCGCTGGGTGACCCGCCGGGCCGGGCGGGCCCGGGCCCGGGGTGCCGGCGGCGAGGTCGGCATGGTTCGCCTGTTCGACCTGCACGCGCTCTCCTGTGCCGGCGACACCCTGATCGCCATCGGTCTGGCCGGCACGATCTTCTTCAACGTGCCGCTCGGCGAGGCCCGCAGCAAGGTGGCGCTCTACCTGCTGGTGACCATGGTGCCGTTCGCGATGCTCGCCCCGGTGGTGGGTCCGCTGCTGGATCACTTCCGGCACGGCCGGCGGTACGCCCTGGCCGCGACGATGCTCGGACGCGCCTTCCTGGCCTGGTTGATCTCCGACTACATCCACGGGTTCGGGCTCTACCCGGCCGCGTTCGGGGTGCTCGCGCTCTCCCGGGCGTACGGCGTGGCCCGCTCCGCGGCGGTGCCCCGGTTGCTGCCGGAAGGGCTCGGCCTGTCCCAGGTGGGTGCCCGGGCCAGCGTCTACGGCACGGTCGCGGGTGCACTGGTGGCACCGATCGGGTTGGCCGCGTTCTGGTTCGGGCCGCAGTGGCCGCTGAGGGTCGCGTCGTTGATCTTCCTGGTCGGCATGGTGATCTCGTTGCGGCTGCCGCCGAAGGCCGACTCGGAGCCACCGGAGCGCGTCCCTCGGCCACTGCGCGCGCTGGGCCGCCGCCGTGGCGACCGACCGCTGGGCCGGGGCCGACCGTCCGGCCGGTTGGTGATCGCCACCCTGATCGGCGCGGCGACGCTACGCGCGCTCTACGGCTTCCTGCTGCTCTTCCTCGCCTTCGCGATCAAGAAGGGCGACCTGACCACAGTGGTGTTCGGCCGGGATCTGGGCGCCGAGTGGGCGTTGGGCGTGGTCGGCGGCGCGCTCGCGGTCGGCACCTTCCTGGCCACCGCCATCGGCACCCGACTGCGCATCCACCGGCCGACCGCCATCCAGTCCAGCAGCATGATCATCGTGGCCGGGGTGGCGGTGCTCGCCGTCATCCAGTTCTCGCTGCTGATGGTCGCCCTGCTCTGCCTGGTCGCCGCGCTGGCCAGCGGGGTAGCGAAGCTGGCGGTGGACGCCTCGATCCAGGAGCGCATCCCGGAACGGTTGCGCGCCAGCTCCTTCGCCCACTCCGAGACGGTGCTGATGCTCGCCTTCGTCGCCGGCGGCGGCCTCGGGCTGGTGCCGTTCGATGGTCGGATGGGCATCGCCGTGGCCGCCGGGGTCGGCGTACTGGCCGCGATCCGGGGTGTGCTGGCCGCCGCCCGGCTGCGCGGCGAGAAGCTGGCCGGCCGACCGCTCGGTGACGACGAGCTGACCGAGGACGAGCCGGCGGACGAGCCCGGGGACCCCACACCAACCTCACCGGCGCCGACCCAGACCAGCTCACCGCAGTACGACGACCCGAGCCCCGCCCCGCCGGGCTACCACATCTACCGCCCGTCGTCGGCCGTTGGCGGCCCGGGTGGCGGGGCCGACGACGAAACCCGCCGCGAGTCCCCCGGCTCACTCTCGTGACCGGTCTGCTGGTGGTGACTGCGGTTCCTGCCGAGGCGGACGCGGTCCGCGCCGGGCTGACCGACCCCACCGTGACCGTCACCCCGATCGGTGTGGGTCCGGCCGTCGCCGGTGCCGCCACCGCCCGGCTGCTGGCGCTGGCCGAGGCCGCCGGCCGCCCGTACCGGGCGGTCGTCAGCGCCGGCGTGGCCGGCGGCTTCACCGGGCGGGCCGAGGTCGGCGACACGGTACTCGGCACCGCCAGCATCGCCGCCGACCTGGGCGCGGAGTCACCCGACGGCTTCATCCCGGTCGACGAGCTGGGCATGCCGCCCGCGCTGCTCGGCGCGGGCAGCAGGGTGCCGGCGGACCCGGGTCTGCTCGCGGCACTGCGAGCCGCCCTCCCGACGGCCACGGCCGGCCCGGTGCTCACGGTCAGCACCGTCACCGGCACCACGGCCAGCACCGACGAGCTGCGCCGGAGGCATCCGGAAGCGGTTGCCGAAGCCATGGAGGGGTACGGCGTGGCGGTCGCCGCGGCGCAGGCCGGGGTGCCCTTCGCCGAACTGCGCACCATCTCCAACCCGATCGGCCCCCGCGACCGGGACGCCTGGCGGCTGCGCGAAGCCCTGGCCGCCCTGACCGCAGCAGCCCCGGCGCTGCGCTGACCGGCATCGCGCTGAGCCGGCATCGCGCTGAGCCGGCGCTGCGCTGACCCGGACGACGTTCAGGAGAAGTAGCGTTTGGCCGGGTGGCCCAGGCGCAGTGCGGCTGGGCGGCGTCCCTCGATCTCGAAGCCGCACGCCAGCAGCAGGTCGGTGCCGGATCCCTCGGCGATAGCGACCGCGTCGTCGATACCCGCCTCGCGCATCGCAGTCACCAGCGCGGTGACCAACCGACGCCCGAGCCCCAACCGCCGGTACCGGGCGTCGACAAGCACGCCGTCGAGCACCATCTCCCGCTCCGGCATGTTCGGATGCCACTCGCCGAACTCCAGGAACGGGCTCCGCTCATGGGCCCGCAGCTCACCGACCAGCGTGCCGTCGGGAAGCTCGGCGACGTATCGCCAGCAGGTGGCCGGCAGGTCGCCACTGATCACCCGGCGCACCTGCGCAGTCCGCCGGACCTCGGCGGCCCACCGCCGGTTGTCGCGATAGCGCCGGTTCAGCTCGTACGCGGCCGGTGGCAGCGGGAGCGGATACCGCTCGGGCGGCAACCGGTACCACTCCGCCCACCAGGCACCGGGCCAGTCCCGCGGTTCGTGGACCGGCCAGACGTCCAGGTGAGCCGGGTATCGGCGGCCCGCCTCGTCCCGCATGTCGTCGTGCGGAACCGGCGCGGGTTCGGTGAGGCCGGAGATGGTTGGTGGGACGCCAACGGCCAACGTCCCACCCGCCGCCTGGACGAGGCGTTCCACTGTCCGGAATCGGGGATCAAGCGCCCGCCCCGACTCGATCCGGGCAAGCGTCGGCTGTGGCACCCCGGATTTCTCGGCCAACTGTCGCTGACTCAGATCGGCCCGCCGACGCAGCGCACGGAGCGCCTGCCCGAGATCGGCTCCGCAGGCTTCGTCGGTGTGGTCACTCGCCTCGGTCACAGGCCGATGTTCCCGGCTGGTCAGCGAGCTATCAACACCCTGCGCCGAGCTGTGGATAACACTGTGGACAACCCCGCCGACCGGTGGATGACCTAACTCCCGCGACCCCCTTTGGAGCTGACTCGTTTGCGGCATCACCACCCTCTCGGGGCCCCGGGCAAGATCCCCGGCCCCGGCCCCGGCCCCGGGTCTGGGTCTGGGTCTGGGTCCCACCCCGGGTCTGGGTCCGACCCTGGGTCTGGGTCCGACCCCGGGTCTGGGTCCGACCCCGGGTCTGGGTCCGACCCCGGGTCCTGTCTCTTATACACATCT